>PEQZ01000182.1 GCA_002928395.1 Hyphomicrobium sp. | reverse complement strand
AGGGATCGAAAGAGTTCGGTCATTTGCCAGGACCAGAGCGCGCCGAGTACCTGCTCGAGTGCTTCGACGACACCTCGGGCGAAAACGCGAGGACAGCCAAGGCGCGGGAGTGATCGGCCGGTCCCGAGCTTATTCCCGCACCGTCGCCGCGCGAGCGACGACGCCGCATTTGTCCATCGGCAGCGACGTCGTCGCCCATCCATCCTTGGCGACCGTGACGACATAGCGCCGGCAATTCGGCTCGGCGCCGGGCACGAAGTGGATCTGGAACTGCGCCACGCCCCGTTTCACCGTCTGCGGCCAGTAGAGCACCGTGTCGTCGGGCGTTTCAGCCAGCGCTTTGCGAATAGCCACACCGGCATTGCGATAGTCGTTATCGGAAAGCCGCCCCAGCAGCGCACGCGACAGGTCCGGGCTCAGGCCGACGGCGGCAGCACGAGCCTGATTGGGATCGGCAGCG
>PEQZ01000181.1 GCA_002928395.1 Hyphomicrobium sp. | reverse complement strand
AATCCACCTGCCGCAGTTGAGGAGCGTGATCAAGGATGGTGTGTCGGGCTACCTCGTCGACCGCTCGCAGAGCGTGGACGATATGGCCAACCGGCTGGCTGACGCGTTCGTAACCATGCGCGGCAAGATGCGGTCGGGCGAGGTGACGCCGGAGACCGTCGCTCACGAGATCCGTGATTTCACGCCAGAGCGGCAGCTGGCCATGTGCTACGCCAACCACCGTGAACTGCAAGAACGCAAGTATCGCGGCAAGGGCTTGGGCGGGCTCAGCGCGGCGGCATCGCTCTGAGCGAATCCGCGATGGCAAACCATGCGGGTTTTCGTGAGAAGTATTGATCGAACGGCAACGGGCGCGGGCGGCGTTCTGCGCTGGGCCGCTTCTCTACGTCGCTGTAGTAGAGCCAGCTGGTGTGATCGGCGAGCTGCCAGAAGGTCAACACCTTGACGGCAGGGATTGGGAGGACGGCT
>PEQZ01000180.1 GCA_002928395.1 Hyphomicrobium sp. | reverse complement strand
CTCGTCGGCCATGCTGTCGACTCCCGAAGACCGCAGCCCACCACCGATCCTGGTCCGCGCCAAGGCCCGCGCCGACGAATGGGCGATGCGCCTCGCCCCTGCGGCCGCGCCGGCTCAGGGTCTCTCCCGCGCCGCCGCTTGATCTGCCCTACGGCTTGGCTTCTGCTGCAGCCGGCGTGCGCCGAAACAGCTCCGAGAGCAGATCGCGCACCCGCACTGGCTGCGCCTCGATGTAGGGCAGCGGCCGGATCACCTCGATCGCGGCCGCACCGACGCGCGCCGTCATCGCCCCGTTGAAAGCGCCCTCGCCGAGCCGCCGCGACAATCGCCTCAGCAAGTCCTGTCCGAGGAACTGGCCGAGTAAATCGTCGGTCAGCGCGAGCCCGCCGCTGGCCAGAAGGTGCGTGAACACCATCCGGCCAAGTCGCAGCGCACCTGCCGTTCCAGGCCGGCCACCATAGAGGCCCGCGATCGCGCGCAACATCCTGACGTTCTCGACCAGT
>PEQZ01000179.1 GCA_002928395.1 Hyphomicrobium sp. | reverse complement strand
TTTTGACATAGCGGTCGCTGGGTTTCATGTTCGCGACGAGCTCCCTCACTCCGCCGCCTGCTTGTCCCCATACCCGAGTTGTGCGTTGAGCTTTTGGACGAGATCCGCTGCCGCTTCTGGGATGTTCGTGCCGGGGCCGAACACGGCTTTCGCGCCGGCCTGCATCAGGGCGTCGTAGTCGCCGGGCGGGATGACGCCGCCGACCACGATCATGATGTCGTCGCGGCCTTCCTTGGCGAGCGCGGCCTTTAAGTCGGGCACCAGCGTCAAATGCCCGGCCGCCAGCGATGACACGCCGATGACGTGAACGTCGTTCTCGACCGCCTGCCGGGCCGCCTCGTCGGGCGTGGCGAACAACGGCCCGATATCCACGTCGAAGCCGAGATCGGCGAACGCGGACGCGATCACCTTCTGGCCGCGGTCGTGGCCGTCCTGGCCCATTTTCGCGATGAGAATGCGCGGACGGCGGCCGTCGTTGCGCTCGAACGCCTCGACCAGCGCCTGCACTTTTT
>PEQZ01000178.1 GCA_002928395.1 Hyphomicrobium sp. | reverse complement strand
TTTGCGGACCGGTTGTTCGGCTGCGCTGGGGTCGGCCTCGGTCGCGCCCATGTCCGGACGCACGACTACGCGCTCGATCTTCGGCTCGCTCGGCTCGGCCATCGCCCGCTGGCGATGCCGGGGTATTTCAGGATCGGAATTCGGCTCCGATTTCAGTTCTGGCTTCGTCATCGGGTCGGGCGAAGGTGCTGAGGACGATAGTGGTCTGGCGTCCGGCTCGGGCACTCGCGTGACCTGAACTTCGCGGGGCATCGCCGCCCTTTCCAGATTTTCTACGCCTCCAACCGGTCGCTCGTCGCTCTGTCCCCGGAAGCGGCCTCGACCCCGTCCGCTGCCTGGGGCGTCGTCACGCCCAGAGTTGCTTTCCAGGTTTGGGTCAGGGCGGAGGTCTGCGTTGCGGCCCTGTGCTCGTTCATTGTGGCCGTTGCGATCGGTTCGGCTCGGCTTGTCGCCGTCCGTTTTTGCAAATGCCCCGCTTTGAACGTCATCTGAGTCGCGCTCGTCCAAAATCGGGGCATCGTCTTCCCCGGCCG
>PEQZ01000177.1 GCA_002928395.1 Hyphomicrobium sp. | reverse complement strand
AGTTGTCCTTGTGGTGCTTCAAACGAACGGGTTGACGACCGTGACCGACCCATAGGTCTGGCCGTGGTTCAAGTCTTCGCTGTAGAGCGTCTTCGCCCCCAAGCGTTCTGCGGCAGCGATGATTGCGCCGTCCCAATAGGAGATCTGGTAGCGCTGCGAGAGGTCGATGCCGGAAAGCGCAAGGTGCTCATCGACCGACACGAGCGGCCGCTTGGCCAGAAGCTGCACCCACCGCCTGGCCACAGCAGGGTTCAACGGGACAGAGCCCTTTTTTGTCGCGTTGGAATAGAACTCGGCCAACACTTGACCGCTCGTGCCGAAGGCAGACGTCAGCAGACCTTGCGCGACCTGCCATTTGGCTGGTTCGTCGAGCCGGCCCTTCGCCGCGTAGATCAGAATGTTGGTATCGAGAAAGCACTCAGCTTCGGCGATCAAAGCGGGGCTCCCCCGAGTAGGTGTCCTCTCGGCTAGGCCGCCAGTCGCCCATTCGCGCCGTGCTTTCGCGCGACAGTCGCAGAAGCTCCTCGGTCACTTCGTCGAACTGCGCTTCCTGCTCGACGAGCTTCTT
>PEQZ01000176.1 GCA_002928395.1 Hyphomicrobium sp. | reverse complement strand
GGAACGCGTCGAGCGCCTCCACGCGCTTGACGATGAGCGCGAGGTCGTCCTGTCCGGGCAGCGCGAACACCGCGTCGATCAGATCATGCCGCGCGCCCTTTTCCTTCAAGTGCACCTTCAGCCGGTCGGCGAAGAAGGCGAGTAGGTCGGCGGCAACAGCGTTGCTCGATTCCCCTCCCCCTTGCGGGGAGGGGCTAGGGGTGGGGGTAAACTGAGGGGTGGGGGTCAACAGAGCGGTGGGGTTAAACTGAGGGGTGGGGGTAATGTGAGCGGTAGGGTTTGAGCTGGCAGCGACGGTGGCACCACCCCACCCCCGACCCCTCCCTGTCGAGGGGAGGGGGGCTTGAGCCAACCCAATGACATTGAGCAGCCCCACCCTGAAATCATTCTCGAGCACGATGCGGATCACGCCCAAGGCGGCGCGCCTCAACTGATAGGGGTCGCCAGAGCCGGTCGGCTTCTCGCCGATGGCCCAGAAGCCCACGAGCGTGTCGAGCTTGTCGGCGAGCGCCACCGCGCACGCGACCGCGTCGCCCTTCTCTTCCAGCGGCACGGAATCCGTCGGGCCCTTTGGCTTGTAATGCAGCTCGATGGCGCGG
>PEQZ01000175.1 GCA_002928395.1 Hyphomicrobium sp. | reverse complement strand
CGACGGGTCCGTCAGCGAAAGTGTGAACAGCCAGAGGAGACGGCACATGCAACCACGTGTCACGATCGTAACTCTAGGGGTGGCCGATATGGTCCGCGCCCGCGCCTTCTATGAACGGCTCGGGTTCAAGGCGTCGTCCACGTCGACGGAGAGTGTGACGTTCTTCGATGCGGGCGGCATCGTGCTCGGGCTCTACGGCCGCGCCGCGCTCGCCGAGGACGCTCATGTGAGCGACGGCGCGGCTGGATTTTCCGGCATCGCGCTGGCGCATAATGTTGGAAGCGACGCCGAGGTCGACGCCGTGCTCGCCGAAGCCGTCGCTGCCGGGGCCAAGCTTTTGAAGCCGGGACAGAAGGTGTTCTGGGGTGGCTATTCGGGATACGTCTCCGACCCCGACGGCCACCTGTGGGAAGTCGCCCATAATCCGTTCTTGCCGCTCGATGCAAACGGGCTGCCGGAGTTGCCGGAGTAGGTTGATCGGGCGCCCGTGGGCTTGCAGCACGATGGGGGTGGGCGGTGAGCGCGTTGGACGGAGGTAGGGGCTGGCCGCAAGCGCGCGGCCAGCCTACATATCGTGATGGGCACGGATGCTGGCGCGCATCGTCGG
>PEQZ01000174.1 GCA_002928395.1 Hyphomicrobium sp. | reverse complement strand
TTTGACGGCGTCTACCTCGACCGCGTCGATGTCTACTATGACATCAAGGACCGCCACCCCAAGGCCCGCGCCGACATGATCGCCTTCGTCGGCGAGATGGCCCGCGAGGCGCGCCGCAACCAGCCGGGTTTCCTCGTCGTGGCACAGAACGCCGAGGACTTGCTCGACAGCGCCGACTACCGCGCATCGATCGACGGGCTGGGCAAGGAGGACATGCTCTATGGCGTACAGGGAACCGGAAATCGCAACCCGCCCGACATGATCGCCTGGAGCCGCGAGCGTATAGACAAGCTGAAGCGCGACGGCAAGAAGATCCTCGTCGCCGAATACCTGACCAGCCAGGATCAGATCGCGTCAGCCTCGAAGGAGTTTGCAACGCTCGGCTATGTGCCCGTCTACCCACCCCGCGCGCTCGACGGCTCCGACGCCCTCAGATCGGCGCCCTCGGCCGAACGCTCCAAAGAGTACGGCACCCCCGAATACGCCGCCCAGAACTGCGACGGCGTGTGGAAGAAGGGGTGAGGATGCGCCGGATGCTGGTGGGCATCTGAAGGCGCAACTAAAAGGCCCGCCGGATGGTCCTGCCGAAGGCGGGCTCGCCTCCGGCGAGACTCGGGTTCGAAGCCGCGCTACCGCGCCGGATGCTGGTGGGCATCCGAAGGCGCCAAC
>PEQZ01000173.1 GCA_002928395.1 Hyphomicrobium sp. | reverse complement strand
CGGCCTGGATTATCTATAGAACATAGTAAGAACATTGACTTGAGGCGGGCTTGGCTGTGGGGTTGTCCGGGCCGGGTGCCGCTGAAAGCGGTGGACAATGGGAACGATGGTGCGATTGGCCGTGAGTGTGATCGCCAACTGAGGTCTAATGTTCCGGTTCCGACATTTGCTTCCCGAGTTGGGCATTGATGACGCTGGTGTCCCTTTCATCGGCGAAGTTCGATTGAGTTGACTGCACGTGGCAACGTGCGTCTCGATCGCGAGACTTCGCCGATTGCTCGCGCGTGGTGTACGAGGGCATGGCGGACTTTGCCGACATAGCTGATACAACAAACGGCAGCCGTCGGCCGGAATGGCAGGCGCGCCCCCCAAACGAGATCAAGGAGCGTGTAACATGGCAGGTTCGGTCAACAAGGTGATCTTGGTCGGCAACGTCGGCAAAGATCCGGAAATCCGCCGCACGCAGGACGGCCGCCCGATCGCCAACTTGAGCCTGGCGACCAGCGAGACCTGGCGCGACAAGAACACCGGCGAGAAGAAGGAAAAAACCGAGTGGCATCGCGTCGTGATTTTCAGCGAGCCGCTGTGCAAGGTCGTCGAGCAATACGTCAAAAAGGGCTCGAAGCTCTACATCGAAGGCGCGCTGCAGACCCGCAAGTGGACCGATCAAAGCGGGGTTGAGAAGTATTCGACGGAAGTCGTTCTCCAAGGCTTCAACGG
>PEQZ01000172.1 GCA_002928395.1 Hyphomicrobium sp. | reverse complement strand
GCGGTTCAATGCCTTTCGTGCATGACGATTCATCGAATGGCGATAACGCAGTGACGTTGTGCCGTCGTCGAGCATTGCCATCGGCCTCCTGCTAGCTGTGTTTCCTGGCCACGGTCCAACAGAGTGGCGACCGCCACCCGCCGCTCCGAGGTTGCGGTGTCCAAGGAGAGCCCAATCGCCATCGGGTAGGGACTCGTCGGTCCGTTCACACGAAATTGGTTGGCATCTCATCGCCGGCTTGCTCACAATTCGCGATCCCTAGGGTATTCCGGAGTTTTCGATGCAGAGATATCTCGAGCGAACTTTCCTGACACGGCAGGCGATTGCTGTGCTTATTGTTCTTGGTTTGCCGTTGGCGACGCTTGTTTCCCCCGTCACGCCCGCGCTTTCCAAGGAGGCTGCGGTCTACACGGGACTCGTGAAGGGCGTCGCCGTCGGCGGCTATGATCCTGTCGCCTACTTCACCGACAAAAAGCCGGTCGCCGGCAAGGCCGACATCACGCTCGAGCACGAAGGTGCGACGTGGCGCTTTTCGACCGTGGCCAATCGCGATGCCTTCAAGGCAGATCCGGCCAAGTTTGCACCGCAGTTTGGTGGCCATTGCGCCTATGCCGTAAGCCAGGGGTACACCGCCAAGGGCGATCCCAATGCCTGGTCGATCATAGGTGGCAAGCTTTATCTCAACTACAACAAGGACGTCCAGCGCGACTGGGAAAAGCAGACCCAGTC
>PEQZ01000171.1 GCA_002928395.1 Hyphomicrobium sp. | reverse complement strand
GCTCGCTGATCGTCTGTTTTTTGGTTTCCATCAGGCCGGCCAGCCGCGTGCGGGCATCGCTCAAACGCTGGGTCTCGGCGCGAAGTCGGTCACTTTCCGTGCGCACGTCGGTCGTCACCCGCACGATCTCGTTCAGCCGGTCGACGAGTGCGAGCGCCTGGCCGCGCAATTCGGGAAAGGCCGCGGCCAGCAGCATGGCGCTGCGCACCATCCTCAGGGCATCTTCGCGCTGCGTGATCATGACCGGCGGCGGATTGCGGCCCATGCGCAGTAGCGCCGACAGTAACTTGGCAATCTGGCCGTGCCGCTGGTTGAGTGAGCCTCGAAGAAGTTTCTCCTGGGCTTCCAACTCGCCAAGCCGCGCCTCGATCGACGACATGCGCGCTTCGCTCGACTGGATCAGGGCGGCGGTCTCGACCAGACGTTCGTTGATTTTGCGCCGCTCCACGTCGAGCGACTTGACGTCGGATTCGAGGCTCTGGGCCCGCTTCTCAGTGTTTTCGAGTTCGCTGCGCCTGGCATCCAGCACACTGGCGGCGTCCGACGGCGACGGGGGGGGGGACGTCCGAGGTGCCTGGGATCGAGCCACCGACGAGGCCGCCGCAATCGCCACCATCGCGATCACGGAACCAGCCGCGGCTCGGGCCCGGCCGGTCGTCATCGCATGTCTGAAACCGATGCGCCTCAAGTCCTTGGTCCCTGCCCCCCGGTGCGGCGGCGGTGCAACTCGATTGCAGTCAGGGCTGCGTCCGGCAAGCCGGACAATGCGCATCCCCATTCCACTAGCCAACTGAGGAATACGGCAATTCTAGTGCTTCGCAAACTTAAAGCCTGTCCATGCATGCCATTTTCCAAGGCTTGTAGCGGTTTGT
>PEQZ01000170.1 GCA_002928395.1 Hyphomicrobium sp. | reverse complement strand
TGCCGTCAGCAACAGGCGGTGACCAGGTACGTGTCGGCGGCCCCCCGCGTGGTGCGACCATGAAAACGGGATCGAGGCGGCCGAGCTGTTGCCGAAGTGTTCAACAGTCGAGACGACCCGCTCCCGCGCGATGCCAAGTTGCCGTCGCGTCGCTTCCATGATGCGGGTGTTGGCTTGATGCGGGATCCATTGATCGATGTCATCGCGCCCGATACCGGCCCTGTCGAGCGCCGCCCGCGTCGTCCGTGCCATCATGTCCACCGCTTCCGCGAACACGGCCTTGCCATCCGATATGATCATCAATGTCTCCTCCGTGCCGAGGTCGCGCGAAAACGGTGTGACGCTGCCGCCGGCTGGGATCTTGATCAGGTCGTAGCTTTTGCCGTTGGACGCCAGTTCCACACCCAGAATGCCGGTGCCGGGACGGTCGGCCGGCCCCAGGACCACCGCACCTGCGGCATCGGAAAACAGGATCGCGCTGCCTCGATCCGCAAAATTGATCCGTCGCGACAGGATATTCGCGGCGACCACGAGCACAGGCGCGTGTTGGGTTTTGACAAAGGCATCCGCAAATGTGAGCGCATAGAGGAAACCCGCGCACGCGCCCGCCATATCAATTGCCCCCGAACACGCAAGTTCGAGCTTGTGCGCCAAAAGCGGTGCTGACGGTGGCAACAGGTGGTCGGGGGTCGAAGTCGCAAGAATAGTGAGCGCTATTTTACTTCGGTTGAGCCCACTGGCAGTCAGCGCCATATCACCAGCTTTAGTGGCGATGTCGGTCAGTGCCACACCCGGTCCGACCCATCGGCGTTCGCGAATGCCAGTCCGCGCTTCGATCCAGCCAGCCCCGAGACCTAGCCGCGCCTCGATTTCGGCGTTCGCCACCCGCCGCTCTGGCGCGTGGTGGCCGAGCCCCAAAA
>PEQZ01000169.1 GCA_002928395.1 Hyphomicrobium sp. | reverse complement strand
TCCGGCCTCATCTTCGATGGTGACGGCAATCGCATGACGCCGACGCACGCCAACAAGAGCGGACGCCGGTACCGGTACTACATTTCGGCGTCGCTGCTCGACCGCGGAAAGCCGGGCGCGGGCACGATGCGCGTGCCGGCCAGCGAGGTAGAAAGCCTCGTGCTCGATCAAATCCGGGTTCTGTTGGCGTCGCAGAATGCGGTCGGCAATGCCCTGGCTCCGCTGGCACTCGATGCGCGCGAGTTACATGGTGCGCTGGATCGCGCCGCGGAACTGAGTAGGAATTGGATCGGGATCCCACCCGAGGAGATGAAGGAGCTATTGCGGAGCATCGTGACCAGGGTGACGCTGCTGGCCGCTCGGATTGACATCACGATCGGAGTGGGGCGACTGGCTCATGCGCTCGGTGCGTCGACCGCATCTGTGCATGACGCCGGCTCGACAGTCGATCTGTCGGTTGCCGCGGAGCTTCGGCGGTCCGGACAGGGCAAGCGCATGGTCATCGGGGAACCGCATCAAGCCGCGAGCGACGCAAGCTTGGTCGACGTTCTGAAGGAGGGCGTTGCCGCTCAGGAGCAGCTGCTTGCCGATACCGACGAGACGCTGAACGAGATCACGGAGCGCACGACCAAGAGCAAGGGCCGGCTGACGGCACTCATGCGCCTGTCCTATCTGGCGCCCGACATCATCGCGGACATCTTGGCCGGTCGGCAGCCGCCCGAACTCAGCGTGAAGCGGCTGCTGCGCACGTCTCAGGATTTGCCGCTCGACTGGCCGGGACAGCGCGCCTTCCTGGGTCTCGCGTGACCAAAACCGCCCCACGGTTCGCGAAGAGTTCCAAATCCGCCCGCCCCGATTGACGCCACTTGAGACATTTCCCCATGCGGCGCCAGAAACAGCGATGTTCGCCGTCTCTGATTGACTCTGCTGCGATGTCGGGGGCGCTAACCCGCGGACATGCCGGCGCAATTCCGCAGAGTGCAGATAAAGAAAAAAATATGCAATTTCAATGAGTTGCG
>PEQZ01000168.1 GCA_002928395.1 Hyphomicrobium sp. | reverse complement strand
ACTGATCCCCAAGGGCGACGCCAACTGGCCCAAGGTGCTGGCGAAGTAGGGCAAGCCACCCCAATGTCATCCTCGGCCTTGTGCCACGGCCGTCCGGTTGAGTTTTGAGCACGTTCTCGTTATGCGCCGATCCGGATATCAATTCGCGCACCGGCGACCGAGATCGACTCCAATCCCCTCTCCCCCTGGGGAGAGGGCCAGGGTGAGGGGGCTGGCTTCGAAAACGCGCCAGCCTGAGCCCCCCTCACCCGGCGCGGAACTTGGTCTTGTAGGTCATCTCGAGTATTATGGCCGCGCCGACCTCTCCCGTCGCGTCGGAGACGCGCTTACAGCGCGATGGGGAGAGGCGAAATCTCGCTTTTTTGCTCATTATTCGGTGCCATCCGCGTGAACCGGACAGCTGTGGTTTCAGCGCTGATTTTGCTGTCAGTTCTCACTCCGTAGCCCGAGGGCGACACGGTTTCCCTCTCCCGTCGCGTCAGAGACGCGCTTACAGCGCGATGGGGAGAGGCGAATTCTTTCCTTTCTGCTCGTTCGCATCATGCGTCAGAGTTAAACCGGACAGCCGTGGCCCTGTGCCGAGGATCCATTTAGCGGGCTCCATCGGCGGCGAGATCGTGTGCACGCGGACTGCGTCGAATGATCGGTGAGATAGATCCTCGGGACAAGCCCGAGGATGACAATCAACCCGCGATCTTCGAAAAATCCGCGACGTTCAAGGTCGCCGCGCGGATCTCGGACAATAGTTTCAGCCGATTCCCGCGCAGCATCGGGTCGGCGTCGTTCACCGTCACTTTTTCGAAGAACGCGTCGACCGGCGCGCGCAGCTCGGCCAGCGCATTCATCGCGCCCTTGAAGTTCTCGACGTTGATCGCCGCCACCGTATCCTGCTTCACGCTTTCGATGGCTGCGGCCAGCGCCAGCTCTTCCTTGTCGCGGAGCAGCTTCAAGTCGTACTCGCCCGCGTGCTTGGTCTTGTCCTTCTTTTCTTCGATCGAAAGAATGTTCGCCGCGCGCTTGACGCCCGCCAAGAGCGTCGCGCCGTCGTCGGTCTTGA
>PEQZ01000167.1 GCA_002928395.1 Hyphomicrobium sp. | reverse complement strand
GAGTTCACCGCTGCACCGCCGCGACCGGTGACTTGGCGCGGACCATGAGGCCAAGGAGTTCGTCGGGCGCGTCGATCTTGAGCGAGTGCGGATACTGCGGGTCTGAGCCGACGAGCACCGTGTCGACCTCGCCATCACTATCGACGAACAGCGTGCGCGGGACGTAGGTGCCGTCGGGGGCGAAGGCGCCGTTGACGTCGGGGTACGTCTGCACGTCGACCAGGATCATGACGAATTTCTTGGATTGCGCGATGACGCGCTCGTCCTTGAACACCTCGCGATAGCGGCGGCAGGCCGTGCACCACGTCGCGTGCATGACCATGAGCACGGGCTTGCCGGTCTTGATCGCCTCGGGCACGCCGGTTTGCATGTCGCGCCAGGCGATGGCGGGCGCATTCCACTGGTCGGCGTGCTCGACAGTGGTGGCGCGGGCCGGAAGTGCTGCGAGCAGCAGGACGGAGGCTATGGCGACCGAAAGCAGACGGGACATGGGTGCGGGACCTCGGCAAGGGGTAGTGGCGTTTCGGTAGATTATAGCCTGAACCCGCGCAAGTGGATCGCTGGTTCCCATGGCGGATGGCCCCGCGGCGGTGGGCCCGGAGGTTCGAACGACGGGGACGGGGCGAGCACGCCTCGTAAGGAAAATGTGTGATGCGGCGTCGCTCGCCCCATCGCGTGAGACGGGGGTGGGCCCCCTTTGCAGATCGTCGGCACCGCCATCCGCCTGTGCATCGACAGGCGTTGAACCGCGATTTTTGCCGCGGCCGGCAGACACTCTTCAGAGCTCTCGTTCGACCGAGATCCCCCGGAGGAGCTGACGCCCCCGGCGATCCGTCACGCTTGCCTCCGCACCCGGGAACCCAGCTCGAGCCCAAGCCCGTCGTCTGCGGCGGAATGGGGAGAGTATGGGTGGAGGGAAAGAGGGCGGGGATAAGGTTCGGGTGGCAAAGTTCCGGACGCGCTTTGTCATGTGTGGACGGCACCACAGCTGTCCGGTTCACGCGGATGGCACCGAATAATGAGCAGAAAAGCGAGAACTCGCCTCTCCCCATCGCGCTGTAAGCGCGTCTCCGAC
>PEQZ01000166.1 GCA_002928395.1 Hyphomicrobium sp. | reverse complement strand
GGCAAGCGCTTGGACGAGAAGACGCGCAGCAAGACCTCGATCAACGAGTTGCTGCGCGACTGACACCCGGCCGCCGTGTCTCCGGACGGATCAGATGAAGATCGTGGCGTCGATGGCACTGGCCCTGAGGCCGGCGAGAAGGATGCCGTTGTTGTCGACAACGCCGTCGGCCGAGCTGTCGCGGAACAGGATCAGCGCGCCGCCGGCGTGATCCACGGCCGTGAATTCGCCATTGGCGGAATTGCCATCGAACAAATCCGCCGCGATATCGAGCCTGTCGGTGCCCTTGACGAAGTCGTTGATCTGGTCGACGCCGTCGCCGACGTTGAACACAAACGTATCAGCGTGCGAGCCGCCTGTCAGCTTGTCGCCGACTAAGACGGAAGCGACGACCGTTTCGGTGGTTGTGACGACCCTTTCGGTCGCCCCGCTCGGATTGGCGGGCCTCGGCGCGCCTGCTTCCGACGACGTGAACCGCAGCGCCGAGTTGCCCTGACCGGCATTGAAGATAATGCTCGTGTCGGCCGGAATCTCGCCGCCCGGACCGAGATCGATGGTGGGGAGTTGACCGCCACGGGTAGCATTCCAATCGCGCGCGTCATTGAAACCATTTGTGACGACGAAGATGGCGTCGCCTTCGGCGCGGCCGACCGATTCGATGGCGTTGTTGTTCTCGACGGCGTGATACTTCGGAATGAGCACCCACTCACCGTAATCGTCGATCTTGTCGAGCGCGATGCGTTGGCCATTCGGCAGCTCGAAGAATCGCTCGATCAAGTTCGACGCGGACAACGTGCCGAGGTCGGCGCCGCCGGAGATCACGTCGCTGTCGGCATCGCCCCAGATCTGGTCGTTGCCGGCGTTGCCCTGCAGGACGTCGTTGCCACCACCGCCCCAAATGCTGTCGTTGCCATCGCCGCCGAGCACCGTGTCGTGGCCGCTGTGGCCGGTCAAACTGTCGTTGCCGCCGCGTCCTTCGAGCACGTCGTTGCCGGCGTCGCCATTCACGACATCCATGGTCTCGGCGCCGATGAAGACATCATTGTAGATGGTGAGCCTGAAACTATCGATGTTGGCGTAGG
>PEQZ01000165.1 GCA_002928395.1 Hyphomicrobium sp. | reverse complement strand
CCCTGGCGGGTTGCGCGGCCTCGGCCATGCCCCGCAACGGCATCTCCGACGCGAGCATCGCCCAGCGCGCCATCGTCCCGGGCCTGGACGGTATCCGCTTCTGGGCCGACGAGGTGCCCAAGGACCCGGCCGCCGAAATCCGACAAAAACTCCCGAACCTCCCGCGGTTGGCGCAGGGCGCGGAACTCGAGAATGGGCGCCCGGTGGTGGATATCCTGGCCCTTTCGGGCGGCGGCGCGGACGGCGCGTTCGGTGCCGGTCTCCTCGCCGGATGGACCGAGCGCGGCAATCGCCCGGAATTCGAGATCGTCACCGGAGTGAGCGCGGGTGCGATCATCGCACCGTTCGCTTTTCTCGGGCCGAAGTACGATCCCGCGCTGCAAGAGATTTGGACCCAGTACGGCACGTCGGAGCTGGTGACCGCACAAATCCTGCCAGGGCTTCTCGGTGGCAGTTCGCTGGCGGACACGACCAAGTTGCAGGAGCTGGTCGCCAAGTACATCGACCAGACGCTGCTGCGCGCCCTTGCTGCTGAATACCGAAAGGGCCGCCTCCTGTTCGTGCTGACGACCAATATCGATGCGCAGCGCCCCGTCGTCTGGAACCTCGGCGCGCTGGCGGCCAGCCGACACCCCGATGCGCTCGATCTGTTCCGGAAGGTCATACTCGCGTCGGCGGCCATTCCGGCAGCGTTCCCGCCCGTCAATATTTCCGTCGAAGTCGACGGCAAGCGCTACGAGGAGATGCACATCGACGGCGGCACCACGCGCGAAGTGTTCGTCTCGCCCGTGCAGGTGCCATTCAAGATGTTCGACGCGCTCTATGCCAAGCCGCCGATCCGCCGGCTCTACATCGTCAAGAACGGCAAGATCACCCCCGAGACCGAGGTGGTGAAGGCACAAACGATCTCGATCGCAGCGCGTGCCATCTCGACGCTGATCAAGAACCAGAACCTTGGCGAGCTGTATGCCATCTATCGCCGGGCCAAGGACGCCGGCGCCGATTTCAATCTCGCCGCGATCCCGGCGACTTTCACAGTCAAGCCCAAGGAGCTGTTCGACCCCGCCTATCAAGACGCTCTCTATGGCGAAGGCGTGCGCATTGGCCGGGCGGGCGGCAACTGGCTGAAGGCGCCGCCGCA
>PEQZ01000164.1 GCA_002928395.1 Hyphomicrobium sp. | reverse complement strand
TGGCGATCAAGGGCTGCTGATTTCCAGCCAACTCTACAGCAAGATCGGCGGCTACCGCGTGATGCCGCTGATGGAGGATGTCGACATCGTGCAGCGACTGAAGCGGCGGCAGATTATCCTTTTGCGGCCGCGCGCAGTGACGAGCGCGCTCCGATACCGTCGTGACGGCTACCTGAGGCGCGTCATGAAGAACCAGTTCTGCCTGTTGCTTTACATGCTACGCGTGCCGGTAGGCCGTATTGCTCAAGTTTATGGAGCGTCGGCCAGAGGGGCCACGAACCGAGGGGCTTAGCGCAATTGGTGACACGCTGGCCTGTTCGCGACGGCGCATGGCAGAAGGTGATCACATCGGCGTGACGAGTTGCGATTGCCGCGGTCGTGACATGCAGGTGCCGTTTTGCTTATCAGGATGGTAAAATCCGAATAGCGCTTTCGAGACTTCGATTAGTGTGGCTCGACCCTCGGCCCCAAGGCGCGCCGCGCAAAGACCTCCGGATCCCTCCAAATCGTCTGTCCATCGAGGAGAATTCAACATGCTCAAACATACGCGTCGCGAGTTCGTGGTATCGGCCGCGGCCACGTCGGCACTACTCGGCCTCAATGGCCAACTCGCGTTCATCCCGCCTGCCAATGCACAGAAAGCCAACGACGCCTTGGCCAAGGGCTTTCACACGTTCAAGAACGGCAGTCTCGAGGTGACCAACATCTCCGACGGCGTCTGGGAAAAGGCCCACGATCCCGCCTTCATCAAGAACGCGTCCGTCGACGATACGAAAGCCGCGTTGAAGGCCGCTGGCATCACCGACGCGCACGTCCCGATCCCGTTCACCGTCACCGTCGTCAAGTCCGGCGGCAAGACGATCATGTTCGACGCGGGCACAGGCGCGCAACTGGCGCCGACCGCCGGCAAGCTCGCGGCGAACATGAAGGCCGCCGGCATAGATCCGAAGTCGATCGACGCCATTCTTGTCACGCACTTCCATCCCGATCACATCTTCGGATTGATGGCCAAGGATACCAACGAGCAGAACTATCCGAACGCCGAGATCGTGCTGCCAAAAGCCGAGTTTGCGTGGTGGACCGATGCGGGCGTGTTCGCCAAGCTGCCGGAAGCGCGCCACGGCCTCGCCAAGCGCATTCAGGCGACGCTGCCCGCGTGGAAAAACGTCAAGCTGGTGGAGGGCGAGGTCGAGGTCGCGCCAGGTATTCGCGCTTTGCCCGCATTCGGCCATACGCCTGGGCATA
>PEQZ01000163.1 GCA_002928395.1 Hyphomicrobium sp. | reverse complement strand
GGAAAAGGCCAAGGGCGCCGTCGAGAAGAAGTAGTCCGGTGTTGGTACGGGGAGTTCAATATGGCAGCTGCTCCTGACCCGAAAGCTCAGTTGACAGAAGAGAGTAACAAGCTCGCCAACACGTTGGACGCAGATCTGATCGTATTGAATTATGAGCTGCTCCCCCCAATCGACCTCTTGTTTATTGAGATGTCGGCCAAGCGCCCGCCAAGAAGGAACGTCTATCTCTTCCTTACGACCGAGGGCGGCAGCGCCGACTCTGCGTATCGAATGATGAGGTACCTGCAGGCGCGATACACGGCCGTCCATGTAGTGGTCTGCGGCTGGTGCAAGAGTGCTGGCACTTTGATGTGTATCGGCGCACACAACCTATACATGGGGCCGGCTGGAGAACTCGGCCCCTTGGACGTTCAAATCGTCAAAGCGGATGAGATGGACGAACAAAAGTCCGGCCTCGTTGCTGAGGCGGCGTTCGAAAAGCTCCAACAGGAATCCTTCAAGTTTTTCATGCAGTTCGCGCAGGACATCGGAGGGTCAGGCTACCGTGTCACGCTCAAGACCGCCTTCGACATCGCTACTAGGATGACTGTCGGCGTCATAGAGCCTATCTTTGACAAGCTTGATCCAGTAACAATAGGCGAGGACTTTCGATCGAACAGGCTCGCGCAAGCGTATGCTGAGAGGCTCGGCGTACACAGCAAGAACTTGGTTCGTACCCGCCAATTCGATGCGCTCGAAAACCTCTTGTCGGGCTACCCCTCGCACGGGTTTGTGATCGACGCAAAGGAAGCGAATACACTTTTCAGAAACGTCCATCCCGTACGTCCAGAAATGGACAAGCTTCTCGCATTGCTCGGCACGGACGTCCTGTTGCCGCGCAGTAGAAGACAGGGTCAAGGTCCCCGCATGGAGTTTATGAACGATGATCCGATCACCGCAGCACAATCGAGCGCAACGACCGCAGCCGGCTCGACCGGCGCAGACACCTTACGTAGCGCTTCCCGCAGCCGAAAAGGGTCCGGAAAACGACCTGCAAATACTGCAGAACGAAGCGGCGAGAAGCCGGCGCTTGTCGCAAACGGGGCCAAAGAGGGCAAGCCAGGAACTCGCAGAACTTGAGCTGAAGCTTCTCCCTTGAAGCTGGCACGCTTTTCTCAACTACGCCTTCGTCGGGCCGCTTGATCCAGGCGGCCCGATTTGTTTTGTGGTGGTTCCCTCAACACCCTTTCGGAGCCCCGCATGGGCAAGATCACCGCCGTCTCGCCGTTCGCC
>PEQZ01000162.1 GCA_002928395.1 Hyphomicrobium sp. | reverse complement strand
TGAAAAATCCCAGGTGCAGCTGATCGAGTGACGGAGTGGGGGGCGCGGGCGTCGCCATACTCGACGGTTCAGCAGCTCGGCGACAACCCCACCAAGACCGTCATCCCGGCGAAGGCCGGGACCCACGTGATGTTCCGCAGGTGACGTCGTAGCGTATGGATCGGTGGTGCTATCGGACCCGACCACGCAATCGGTTGCGCGTATGCCTGGCGTGGGCCCCGACCGTCATGGCGGAGCCATGCGCTGCATGGACGTCGGGGTGACGGAGTGTGGGGCGCTGGCGTCACCAAACGCAACGGTTCAGCAGCTCGGCGACAACCCCACCAAGACCGTCATCCCGGCGAAGGCCGGGACCCACGTGATGTTCAACGGGCGAACTCGTGGAGTTGTGCCGAGTGGCGCCATCGCGCCCGACCGCAAAAGCGGTTGCGCGGATGCTTGTCGTGGGCCCCCGCCGTCATGGCGAAGCCATGCGCTGCATGGGCGTCGGGGTGACGGAGTGGGGGGCGCGGGCGTCGCCATACTCGACGGTTCAGCAGCTCGGCGACAACCCCACCAAGACCGTCATCCCGGCATCCGTGCGGAGAGTTGAACTCCGTCATCCCCGCGCAGGCGGGGACCCATTCAAGCCGATAGAGGGTCACAGATCAAAGCCCGCCTGATGCCTGTCGTAGGCCCCGACCGTCATGGCGAAGCCATGCGGTGCATGGGCGTCGGGGTGACGGAGTGTGGGGCGCGGGCGTCGCCAAACGCAACGGTTCAGCAGCTCGGCGACAACCCCACCAAGACCGTCATCCCGGCGAAGGCCGGGACCCACGTGATGTTCCGCAGGTGACGTCGTAGCGTATGGATCAGTGGTGCTATCGCGCCCGACCGCAAAAGCGGTTGCGCGGATACTTGTCGTAGGCCCCGACCGTCATGGCGGAGCCATGCGCTGCATGGACGCGGGGATGACGGAGTGTGGGGTTACCTGCGGAGAACCTCCGCGCCGCGGTCATCACGGCATTTATTGCCGGGATCCAACCATCCGAGGGCGCTCGGCTTGCGGCGACTTGGATCCCGGTCACAAGGACCGGGATGACAGCGACCTACTGACCGTTTCGGAGCCAGTTAACGAACTGACGCTTATTGCGATCAACGATAGTCACTGGCCCTAGTCGTTTTGCCTCTGCAATCGCATCATCCTCAGTGTCAAACACGCCTATGAGATCGTACCCGTTAATCATGCCGAAGTTCGTATTGCGCTGATCAGAAATGGAGCGCTGCGCTAGCAGGAATCGGCCGTTCCTGGGTTCGATCTGATAGTCATCCGACATGAGTTGGAACTCCAAATCCCTGTATTCTCAGTTTGACAGGACCGGCCATTGCTGACCGGCCCCTATCTCCTCTCAACTGCACCCACTCGTGCTTCCGCACGTATCGCACTTCAAACACGTCCCGTTCCGC
>PEQZ01000161.1 GCA_002928395.1 Hyphomicrobium sp. | reverse complement strand
ATCTCGTCCTACTGGCGGGAGGGACGAGCGCTCACACTCGACCTGCTGCCCGGCCTGGACGCGGCGGCCCACCTTGTCGCGCTCAAGCGGCAGCGGCCGAAGTCGGCGCCCCATACGTTACTTGCCGAGATACTACCGGCGCGGCTGGCGCAGGCACTGGCCGCCGCGCATCTGCCACCGGGCGAGATCGGCAACGTGCCGGACAAAGTCCTCGCGTCGTTCGCGGAAGGGCTCAAGGGATGGACGTTGCGGCCGAACGGCACCGAGGGCTACGCGAAGGCCGAAGTCATGCGCGGCGGCATCGACACGCGCGATCTGTCGTCGAAGACGATGGAGGCGCGCAGCGTACCCGGTCTTTACGCCATCGGCGAGGCCGTCGACGTCACCGGATGGCTCGGCGGCTACAATTTCCAATGGGCCTGGTCGAGTGGCTGGTGCGCGGGGCAGGCGGTATGACGGCGGATGCTGGTCGGCATCTGAAGCCAAAAAACAACGACCCTTCCGGATGCTGGTCGGCATCTGAAGCCAAAAAATAACGACCCTTCCGGATGCTGGTCGGCATCTGAAGCCAAAAAAATAACGACCCTTCCGGATGCTGGTCGGCATCTGAAGCCAAAAAATAACGACCCTTCCGGATGCTGGTCGACATCTGAAGCCGAACTCCGCAGCCACTTGTAGAGCCCATGCGTCCATGCATACCCTCGCATCCCGATGGGCTAGACGCAGACAAGCGGATTGACGCGACGGGCCGGCATAGCACTTTTGCTACTTCCCATTGACGCCAGTGGGACCCGATGGTGTACCAAGGCGCATGGACCAAGCCACCCCTCGAACTGTCGCCATGCCTCGGCCGGTCAGGCCTACACCCGCGCGGGCGCTGAGCCTGCCCAACATACTGACCTATGGGCGTATTCTGGCGGTCCCTGGTCTGGTCGTCTGCCTCACGCTGCTGTCGGGGGACATCGCCCGCTGGGCAGCGTTCGCGCTATTCGTGCTCGCGGCCCTCACGGACTGGCTCGACGGCTATCTGGCAAGGGCCTGGGAGCAGCAGTCGGCACTTGGCCGCATGCTCGATCCCATTGCCGACAAGCTCATCGTCGGCGCGACATTGATGATGCTGGTCCACGACAACACCATCTCTGGGGCCTCCATCTATGCCGCCGTGATCATTCTTTGCCGGGAGATCCTGGTCTCCGGCCTGCGCGAGTTCCTGGCCGAGCTCAACGTCAAGATCCACGTCAGCGAACTCGCTAAATGGAAAACCACGCTGCAGATGGTGGCGCTGGCCGTTTTGATCGGGGGGCCAGCGGCGGAGAAGATCGTACCGGGCATCATGGCGGGCGGCACGCTGCTGTTGTGGCTCTCGGCGATGCTCACCCTGTGGACCGGTTACGACTACCTGAAGGCAGGCGTCCGGCACGCCATGGAGGGTTGAACCGTGACCGTTGGGACAGCTGAAAAGCGGCTTAAAATCCTTTATTTCGCCTGGGTGCGCGAGAAGACCGGGCGAGCGTCCGAGGAGGTTGATGTACCGGTCGGGACCGCAACGGTCGCAGACCTGGTGACCTGGCTCAAGACGCGCGGGCCGGAGTTCGAACTGGCCTTCGCGCGACCGGAAGCAATCCGCGCGGCCATCGATCACGTGCACGCCAAGCCCACCGCTGAGATCGCCAACGCGCGTGA
>PEQZ01000160.1 GCA_002928395.1 Hyphomicrobium sp. | reverse complement strand
GTCGTTTTCGATGTGATCGAAAAACGCCGTGACGATCTCATCGGCGGTCAACTTGAACAGGTCCTCCGTCGAATCGAACTCATAGTGGCCTTCGCCGCCCGTCTTGGCGTCCAACATTCGTGCTGTGTACCGCATCGCCCGCCCTTCCAATCTGTTCGCCGAGGTTTGACCCGGGCGCATGACACTGCAATGACAGTACGTCGTAGTATAGGTGCTGGCCTGCTCGCCGTGCGAACGGGGTCATGGATTTGTGCAAGTCGATTGACAAGATGCGACGGAGCAGCGTTTGGCTGCCGCACAACAAACAATCGTGGGAGGCAACGCGTGCCGAACAATGGCGCTCAGGCGATGGTTCGCAAATCCCGACGACGACTGCGGCGGGTTCGGTCAGCATTTGCGGGACAGGACGCGAGGCGTGTCGTTGACGTCTGGGCCATGCGGTGGGCTTTGGAGCGGCTG
Source organism: Hyphomicrobium sp. (assembly GCA_002928395.1). Classification (GTDB taxonomy): domain Bacteria; phylum Pseudomonadota; class Alphaproteobacteria; order Rhizobiales; family Hyphomicrobiaceae; genus JAKAML01. Next base: position 1,240 of record PEQZ01000160.1, on the reverse strand, counting down.
TCGCGGCTCATGATCGTCATAGCGGCGGTTCTGGCCTCGGGTTTGCCACTCAAGCCAGCGCGGGCAGCCAGTGATCAGGCGGCGTTCATGGAAACCCTCGATGCCGGCCAGCGCCGCCAGTTCGAGGCCTACACGTCCGCACGGACGTTCCATGAGTTCGAGCTCGACAAGTTCTGGCGCGAGTGTTCGGATCTGCGCGCCCTGCGAAAGCGCAAAAAGGCTGCGAACGAGGAATTGACCCGCAACGACTACGTCCGTTCGTTTCCGCCCGAGTATAAGGGGCCGCAACTGTCGACCGAACTGGCCAAGGCCTGGGCCGCATTCCAGGCCAAGGACGAGACCGCGAAGGAGCCGCCGAGGCCATTACCCACCGTCGCCGATTTCCTCGCCGCCGCGAAAGAGCACTATGCCTTCGAGCCAGAGCGGATCCCCGAGCGGGAATTCAAACTGCGCTATGCCCGCGAGGCGCTTTCGCTCGGATTGACCAAGGAGCAGGTGGTCCGCGTCTATGCGCTGGAAACCGGGGGGCAGGGGACCGCCGACATGCAGGCGGGCATCAATCCCATCACCAGGAAGGGCGCGGCGATCTCATCGGCACTTGGCTACGCCCAGCTGCTGCATGCAAATTCCGTCAACGAGATCGCCAAGCACGGGCCCATCTTTGTCGAGCGGCTTCGGCGATTGAGCATCCAGCCCGGTCCCGATCGCGGCCGCCGCACGGCGCTGGCCAAGAAGCTCACGTCGCTCAGGGCCATGGTGCGGGCGGCCAAGTCGGTGCCACTGGCCTGGGAGAAGCACCAGGACTTCGCGAAGACGCCGCGTGGCTACGGCATTCACGCCCTCAATCTCGACGGTGACATCGGCCCGTGGCTTCAGGTCATCAAGTTGCAGGGCATCATGCAGGAGGCCCAGAAAGCAGGTCGGACCACGCTCAAGCCGGTTGAAATGGAATTGATGAACCTGGCTGGCCCCGGTACCGGCCTCGAGATGATGCTGCCGGCAGGGCTCGGCGTGCCGACCGTGAATTTCTTTGCCCGCGGGGGCTACGAGCGGAACACGATCGTGCGCGGCAAGACCTCGGCCGAACTTCTGGCGGCGCTCGATAGCCGCATGGACGACAACGAGAAAAAACCCGGTGCGGTCGAGTTCGCCGCCGTGTTCGACGAGTTGAAGGCCAAGCAGGCCGCCGGCCGATAGTGGTCGGCAGGGTGCTCCCTCGACTTTCCGCGAGCGCTGAGAC
>PEQZ01000159.1 GCA_002928395.1 Hyphomicrobium sp. | reverse complement strand
CATTGGCGCACCGGTCAGGATGAAACTGGGCACCGCTATGTCATTGTTGGACCGTACTAATTTTTCTGGTTGTCCGCGCACAGGCACCTATTGCGGAATGAGCATATCGTAGCCGACGGCCCTCCACTCGCCTGACGGTCGGTCATACTGAAGGAATGTGCGGGCGTTCGCGCTGAAGACCGGCAGGGCTGGGAAAGCGTCGATTGCTTGTGCTAACGAAATCTCCGCTTCAGCCAGGATTGGCTCGTCAAGACCAAGGATGGAGTGTCGCTGGCGAACGAAAATGGGTGGGAGAACGAAGAGGCCTTTGGGCACATAATTGCTGACGTGCCATTCATTGCTGGTTTCCCGCTGATCGATGCTCGCCGCGCAATTCTGCGCTGTCGCAGGTCCTCCGAGGGAGCCAGCTACAGAGCTGCCGCTGTCGCTAGAGCTGACAGAGTGGATGACGGTCTCTGGGCCGATATCAACAAGCAGACCTACTGCGCCCTCGGCCCCGCCTCGGCCGCCACCCCAGGGATTCGTGTCGCCAGGCGATATCGTTGAGAAGGATAGGGGCACGTCGGCCAAGCCCATCGCCCCGGCCAAATCGTTGGGAAAAAGTAGATCAGGATTGCGCGACATGACCGTTGAGAAGTGCACGAGAACAGCGTTCCGCTCGCGCAGGAACTGACGGGGCGAGAAAGTTGTCATCGCTACTCCCATCCGGGTTCTCCGCGACTGGGCGCCGATGTCGTCTGGCGCACATGGTCAAGGCGTTCGCGCATGGCTGCAGCCCTATCCTCAGAAGGGAGCCGCGCAACCGGCGACGCTGCTACCTGAGAACTAGGCATCATGAATGCGCTTGTCGCCGCTTCAAGCTCTATCCAGCCCAAGGCCTTCTGGCATTCGTCGATCGCAACGGCTCGGTCATGCGGTAGCGAGCGCTTCGCCTCTCGAAGAGTATGCACGGCCGTGTGGATGTGCTCCACGGTTTCCGGCGACCACCTATCGCCGGTCAGCTGTAGGCTCCGCATCGCCTTTCCAATCGCCTCGCGCCCGGCGGAGCCATTAGCATCAAGTCCGGCCTTGGTTGCCAGGTCATTCAGATGCTGCCAAGCCTTGGTCAGATAGTGCCGCAGCTCACGACCTTTCGGAACCTGCTGTGCAAATTGAGCGGCGTCGCGCTCCCGCGCAGCGCGGGGAGACGTGAGGACGAGTTTCAGACCGCGATCCTTGAACGCTGTGACCGTCGGGATTCCTAGCAGCTGCTCTGCCACCGCGAACGGCACTTTTGCGTCCGGGATAGTCAGCTTGCGCGGCCTTTCAGCGCCATGCGTCAAGATGACGACCTTGTTGCCTGCCACGCGGGCGCGCTTTTCGCCGTTGACGAAAAGCAGCCATCCGAACCTGTCAGATGTCCAGAATGTCTGGTCGTGCTGGCTCCGATCTTCCATGACTCATCACTCCCAAGATGGCCCGCTGCGCTGTGGTCCGGACGGCTTTTGCCGGATTTGTTCGAGCTTCTCCTGCATCCGCGCCCGTCGGTCGTCGGGGGCGGAGCGCGAACTGCCCTCGGTCCGGACTGCGGTGATGTCCTGTGTCGTTTCGCGGACCTCACGCTCACGCTGTTCGGTGTGCGCAAGCCGCAGTTGATCCTCAACACGCGTCTCGCGCACGAGGTCGCGGATGAGGCTCCGCCGCTCGCGCGCCTCGATCATGTCGAGCGCGGCTTCGCGCCGTTCGATACCCTTCTTTTCGCGTCCGTG
>PEQZ01000158.1 GCA_002928395.1 Hyphomicrobium sp. | reverse complement strand
GAGAGCGCCGCCGCCCCACCCCCCGAGGCACCGCCGGCCGTCGTGGCGGCCGCGACGAAGGGTTCTGCGGCCGCGGGACCGCCGTCGACGCGATCACTCGTGGCACCATCCGCCAGCGCCGATGGGAGTGAGAGTGTTGCACGGGAGCTGAAACCGACTTCGCTCCCTTTCGCCACCTCAGATCGCATCGCCGACGTCGGTCGATCCCCGTCGGCACCCGTATTGGAGCGCCCACTCCTCAATGCGATCTGGCGGTGGGCAAAGTCGATCGCATACTACTCGGTCCTCGCGGCCACGGGCTGGCTCATGGTCGTACTTGGGCTGATCGTCCTCTACCGGACCGTGGACCCGCCGTTCTCGAATCTGATGCTGTTCAATCGGATCTCTGGTGACGTGGTGGTGCAGAAATGGCTTCCGATCGAGCAAGTCCCGGCACAGTTGATCCGCGCCATCGTGGTCTCCGAGGACGGCCGCTTCTGCTCGCATCGGGGCATCGATTTCAAGGAGATCGAGGACGCGATCGAACGCGCCAAAGACGGCACGCCGCGCGGTGCCAGCACCATTTCCATGCAGGTAACCAAGAATCTCTTCCTGTGGCCGGCGAAAAGTTACCTCCGCAAAGCAATCGAATTGCCGCTGACGTTAGTGATTGAAGCGTTGTGGACTAAGCGACGCATCTTCGAGGTGTATGTGAACATCGCCGAATGGGGGCCCGGCGTCTTCGGCGCCGAGGCCGCGGCGGGATACCACTTCGGGAAATCGGCGAGCCGGGTGAGTGAACGGGAAGCGGCGCTCCTCGCCGTCGCGCTGCCCAATCCAGTGACGCGGGACGCGGGTGATCCTGGGCCTGGAACGGAACGGTTGGCGAACACGATACAAGCACGCATGCGGGCCTTGAGCCGGGCGGCGTCTTGCGTCGAGCGCAAGCCGCGTGTTCCCGCAACCTAACGACGTTATCCCTGTGCGGTGAGGTCACCGCGATGGCTCCCTGGCGACGATTGTGTTCAGCGGGACATCGGTGCCGCTGCGGGCTGTCGCTAGGGGCTGGCCATCCGAGGAGTTACTGGCTATAAGCGCGCGAACGTGGCTCCGGGCTGGAGACCGCAACAGGTTGCATGCCCAGGTGCCCCCTGCAGCAGCGTGTCGCTCGAATTTGCCCGAAGGCTGCGAAAGCAACAGTCGCCGCTTGCGTTTGTGCCTGGACCTCCATGGCACTGCGATCAAGCCGCAAGAAATCGACCGGAGTGAGCCATGGCCGTCCCACGCAGTAAAGTCTCGCCCATGAAAAAGGGCAACCGCCAGTCGCACGATGCACTCACTGCCCCGACCTATGTCGAGGACAAGGAGTCGGGAGAGCGCCGGCGCCCGCACCACATCGACCTCAAGACGGGCAAGTATCGTGGCCGCCAGATCCTTCCGCCCAAGGCGGACGCATGACGTTCGGTTTCGACCGGATACTCGCGCGCGGCCTTGAACCAAGGCCCGCGAAACGGGTGGGAGCGCACGTGCGCGCACAATGGAGAGTAGCACAATGTCTCTGAGGTCCATTCCGCTGATCGCGATAGCCTTGATCCTGTACAGCGTGGTCACGCTCTTGGGCGGCGACGGAGTACTGTCAAAATCAGTTCTGCCGGCAATTCCAATGCCGAGCGGTAAATCCTGGACGATGACATGGAGCGATCTGCTCATCCTGGTTACGCTGGTGTTGCTGTTCATCGAGATCGTGAAAGCAACCTTCACCTCGTCGGCCTCACTGATCGATCACGGCCTGTCGATGCTGGTCTTCGTCGCATGTCTGCTGGCGTTTCTGCTCGTGCCTCAGATGGCCACCTCGACCTTCTTCATCATCACCGCGGCGACGCTGATCGACGTGATCGCGGGCTATACGATCGGCATTCGGGTTGCCAAGCGCGACATCGGTTTTGGCTCCAACGACCACTGATCGGGTTACGCCCAGGCCCATAACGGGTACCACACCCAACCCCGCGCGCGCCGAAACGGCCGGCTGCCAGCCAATGGCGCCGGCCGTTCCCGTTTGCCGTCCAAGCAAGCCAATCGGAAGCGTTCGCATCC
>PEQZ01000157.1 GCA_002928395.1 Hyphomicrobium sp. | reverse complement strand
CCCGAGTTCGTCCAGGATGCCTGCACTCCCGATCGTCTGTCCGAAGCCCTGTCGCTGATCATGGAGGACGGCGAGCACCGATCAGCCCAGCTCGATGGGCTATCGCGACTGCCGCCGCGCCTCGAACTGCCGTCTGGCACGCCGAGCGAGGCGGCCGCCGCCATCGTGATGCGCTACGCCGCTGGCGGACGCGCGGCTGCGAAACTGCCGTAATCACAACTCCCCGTTACAACTCGAGTCGCTGCGGTCGCCAAAGCATGTGGTCGTCGCCACAGTGCCGCCGATAGCCGAGTTCTCACGCGGTGTGCCGCCAGTGCGGGAAGGGCAAGGGAGCCCAGAAATGCGAAGGCCATCCCAAATTGCGGGATGGCCTTCTCTGCCTAAGCGGTTCTGATTGCGGAGGGGGAAGATCCGCCTAGAAACTTGTCAGATGCTTCGTTTCATCCGGCCGATCGGATCAGAACCGGATGATGGCACCGGTCAGCACGGCCTGGAAGCCTTCTACGCCGCCGACTGCGCCGTTCACTGTGGTGAGGTCGGCCTCATAGTTGCGGTAGCCCACGTAGAAGTCCATGGCGGCCGCTTCGATCGACTGGTTGATGCCGAAACCCCACATGTCGACTTCCGACGAGATCAGCGCGCCAGCGCCGGCATTGATCGTCGGGGCAGTGGTGGCGCCGGCGGCAATACCACCCGAAGTACCGAAGTTGCCACGATAATACTCACCGTAGACCGTGGTCTTACCGACGGGCAGCCACTTCCTCTGCAAGCCGCCCTGGAAGTAATAGAACTCGTCACGATCGTCGACCAGGTTGGCGGCAACGTTCGTGATGCCACCGGCGCGACGGTCGTCTTCGTGATAGCCATAGGCGAAGATACCGTAGAGACCGGTTTCAGTGTGAAGCACGCTGGCCGAAAGACCGAGCGATTGGCACTCCGCATTCGACCCCGCGGCAGGACCCTGGCGTGTGCATGTGTTGCCGGTGTTGGAGCCCGTGTCGACATCAGTCCACTGGGTGTAAGAGATACCGGCGGCCAGCTTGAAGCCCTGGATTTCGCCAGCGTAGCGCAGGGCCACATCCCAGACGTCGTCCTCACCCCAGCTTGCCGAAGCCGCGAAACCAGAGAACGTCGGCGTATCGTAGCGCACGACATTCTGGCGGTTGCCTTCACCGGGGGCCTCACGGGAGGCGATGTTGCGCCATGTCGCGCCCGACTGCACGCCGTTAGAGCGGCGAATACCGAAATTCTGGTTCCAGTCGAAAACCTGCGAGCGCGCGGCGTGGTTGATGCCGACGGTGCTGATCTGCGTGATGCCGTCCGACGACTGCGAGGTCTGGCCAACGGTGACCCGACCCAACGTCTTGCTTCCGAGCCACCAAGCGCTGTGTCGGAGGTCGATGCCGTTGCCAGCACCCTCGTCGTCGTCAGCCGAAACGCGGTCGTTACGACCACTGCGGGCGCCGATTTCCAACAGGAAGCCAGCTTCGACATCGGAGTTGACTTTGGCCGAACCACGGAACCGCACGCGCGTCCGATCCGCGATGTTGTCGACGACGTAGATGTTCTGTTCCTCACCATCGTCCCAGAACAGCACGGATGTGTTAACCCAACCCGAGATCTCGAGCTTGACCTTGCGGTTGCCCTTGCGAACGGTCGTAGCTTCGAGTTCTGCGATGCGCTCTTCGAGATCGGCGCAGCAATCGCCGCCGAGATCGGCCGCCATGGCTGGTTGGCTGATCAAAGTGGCTGCGGCGATCAGCGCTGCGGCGGAAAGTTTGAAAGTCATGGTAACCCCCGGATGGTTCACTCGGCATGCAACACGCCGGGGCGGATCATTGGCGAACACCCCGAAGCATGTAGGTTTCTAGCCTCCGAACCTCGCATTCGGCTGACGATGGTGTTGCCGGTCTGGCACGCCGTGTTGCGCTGAGCGAGCTCAGCGGCGCTGAGCGGCGATATGCTCAGACCGAAAAGATGCGAGAGATCAGATGATTGCATCAGAATAAGTCTGGAATATGAAACCAATTCTTTACCGATAATGCTCGACATTGCCAAGTCGTATTTTGACGGAGGTCTTATGCCAGT
>PEQZ01000156.1 GCA_002928395.1 Hyphomicrobium sp. | reverse complement strand
GGGTGCGACGCGAGACGGCCGAAAGCGTCCGTTATTCCAACGGAAGCCCAGGGCAAGATTCAGACGCGACGACTGCCTGCGAATGACGCTTGATATTGTTCGGCTACTGATAGGGTAGCGGAAGGTTTCTTGTATCCACCCGTCCTTAGGTCGGACATTCCATTTTTACCCGATCGAAAGTACCAAGCCTTTGATCGAGTCTCGTTTCAGAATCTCTCCTTTGAGATACTCATTTCCCAGCACCGCTTGCGCTTGCCGATCGCCCTTCCGGCTGGCATTGATCGCCGGGGTGACCACGCGAAGTGGCAGGATCTGGTCGAGCAGAAATCGGTAGCTTCACTGTCCGGGAAGCGCAAAGCTGTATGTGGGGTCCTTCGCCGCCTTTCGGTGCCAAGCAGCTTCCGCCAGTTTGATGCCCTTCTCGCGCACCCGTTCTTCGTTGATCCAGACCTTGAACCCGGGCGCACGTACCGGCAACTGGTCGAGGCTCAGTGACGGCTCGTCGACCTGCTTCAAAACGATCTCGGCGCCGAACCGTCCGACCAGGCCGTCGTCGACGCTCACGATCAGGCCCGCCGTGCGAAACGTCCGTTCTGAGTAAGTCGACGGAATAATCCAGAGCTTCGTGTTGCTGAGTGCAGCGTTGGGGGCTGCCAGCACGTTGTCGAGGCCGTACCACGCGAAATAAATATCCGAGTTGGCCGGATCGGCCGGGTTCCCGTCGGCGAGATCCTTGATCTCGATCTGCTTGTCGAGCGGCCGTATGTCGAATCGCGGTCTACGCGCCATGGGGTGCGTCGTCGCGTAGGTCTGGTTCAGGGTCGTGAGGTCGTCGGCAACTGCAATGTCCTGGATGTTGTCCTTGCCGCTCTGGTAGATGAATACGAGCTTCTGGTTGTCGGAGAACAGCTCGGCCACCTTGCGCCCATAGTCGATGCCGCCGGTGCCGTAGCGCACCCCCGTGATCTTGGGCTTGCCGACGAGGCCGGCGCGAGTGGGATCGGTGACGCCGAGGAAAATCAAACCTTTGGCTTCCAGCTCGTGGATCAGGTTACTGTCGCGGATCGCGATCGAGGCGAACGTACCCAGCGTGACGAAGTAGTCGATCATGCCCTTCTTGTAGGTGCCGCGAATGTCGGCGACGACGTCGTCCCACGCTGCCTTTCCGGCTTCGCTCTTGGGCGAGGCATAGGTATCCTTAAACCTGGGCACCACCTCGCGCCGGACGACGAGCTTGACGTTGCGCCGTGGGAGCTCGTTCTCGAGATGCCTGATGAAGCCGTCGCGAATCGACTTCTCGTAGTCGACGTTCTCGCCCATGACGACCAGCACCGAGAGCGTCTGCGGGGCCGTGCTTGGCGGCTTTTGGGATAAGTTCAGGTAATAGGCGACCGCCCCAATCGCCAGGACGGCCAGGGCACCAAGCACACCGGCGATTGTGAGCGCCGACGTGTGCCGCGACCGCGACGAAGAGCCCTCGAGGTCGGCGATCAGTCGGTCGAACTGATAGTTGAAGTCGGGTCCAGGATCGATACTACGCGCATTGAGATAGGCGAGACGGCCGATCGACGGCGGCAATGCGGCCTCGTTCGGCATGCGCGCGCCCGACAACAAGATGGGCACGATCTGACGGCCGCTCTTGAGAGCGGTTTCGAGCTCGAAGCGAAGATGGTCCTCGTTGCCGTCTTGCCGCGACTGCATAAGATCGGCCCATTGCGGACCGATCAAAGCAAAGACCACGTCGCATGAAGCCAGCTGTCGCTGGACGAAGTCGCGGAAGTCGGTCCCCGGCGGGACGGCGTGCTCGTCGACAAAAACGTTCGTGGTTCCGAAGCGCTTCGAAAGCCGCTCGTGAATCCGGCCGACGATGCTCCTCGCCGCTAGATCGTCGCGGCGATAAGAAATAAAGACACGCAAAGTAGCTCCCCAAGCTTGATAATATGCCCCAACGGATGTGACTGGTTCTAATCAAACACACAGTTTGAATACTTTGTGTGACAGGGCACTGAAGCGGACTACGTGGTTTCAGCGTGGGCGGAGCATTTCGAACGCTCAGTCGACCACTGCCGAGGAAACATTTTTTGCATCACTTTGCCAGTGCGGGGCGCTGATGCGGTGCC
>PEQZ01000155.1 GCA_002928395.1 Hyphomicrobium sp. | reverse complement strand
TCCTCCGGCGCGACGCGCAACTCCGGCGTCGACTGGATGGTGACGAATGCCCATGCCAGAACCCCGAGATGCAGCAAGAAGGAGATGGCCAGTCCCATCTGCACCGCGCCTCAGCCTCCGTCTTCGGCCTCGGTGACGAGGGATACCTTCTTGAAGCCGCCCGCGCTGATCCGGCCCATGACCTTCATGATCACACCGTAGGTGGTACCCTTGTCGCCGCGCACGTAGATCGGCTCCTCGTCGCCCTTGCGGTTTTGAGCGATGGCTTTGAGCTTGGCGGCAATCTCCTCGAGTTTGACCGCCGTCTCGCCGATGTACACGTCACCATTGGACTTCACCGAAATGGCGAGCGGCTCCTGCTTCGGCTGTTCGAGTTGTTTACCTTTTGCTTGCGGCAACTCGATCGGAACGCCGACCTGCAGAAGCGGGGCAGCGACCATGAAGATGATCAGCAGTACCAGCATCACGTCAACAAATGGCGTGACGTTGATTTCGCTCATGGGTGCACTGCGCCGGCCACGACGCCTGCGGCTTCCGCCACCACCTGAGTTCATCTTGAGGCTTGCGCCCATATCCTATCCACCCTCAAGGCAACCGACGCCGGCCGCAGTCACTTTCCGAAGCTCCACGGCCGGACTTGATCCGGCCATGACGTGTTTGCGAGCAGTCAGCGCAACTCACAAAGCCTCGGGTAAACTCCTGCAGTTTTTCAGCTCCTGACGTCGATCTGGCGCGACACGATCGCCGCGAACTCGTCGGCGAAGGCTTCCAGCCGGTGGCTGATCTGCGCCGAATCCGCTTGGAACTTATTGTAAAAGATCACTGCCGGGATGGCAGCAAGAAGGCCGAGCGCGGTTGCAAACAGTGCTTCCGCAATGCCGGGTGCCACCACGGCGAGATTGGTGTTTTTCGAGACCGCGATGGCCTGGAAGCTGGTCATGATGCCCCACACCGTACCGAAAAGCCCCACGAACGGCGCTGTCGATCCCACCGTCGCAAGAAACAGGAGCCTACGGTCGAGCCGCTCCATCTCGCGCGCGATGGTCACGTCCATGACCTTTTCCACGCGCATCTGGATGCCGCCGAGGGCACGGATGTTGCCCTCGACCGAACGTTTCCATTCGCGCATAGCTGCCACAAACAACGCGCCCATGGTTATGGTCTTGCCGCGCGAAAGGGTGGCGTAAAGCTCGTCCAGCGACTGGCCCGACCAGAACAGTTGCTCGAATTTGTCCGCCTCCAATCGTGCCCGGCGGAAAGCGAAAATCTTTTCGATAATGATCGCCCACGACCACACCGACGCCAGCAGAAGCCCAATCATCACCGCCTTGACCACCGGCGACGCCATCATGAACAGCTCGATGGCCGAGACCCCGCCCGCGTGGGTCGGCGCTAGTGTGCCCTTCAAAAGATCCGAGGGATTCATGTATCGGTCTATCCGTCCGTGTTGTGGCCAATCGTCGTGGCCCTGCCCATGCGGCTGACGACCGGCGCGGAAATGCACCGGCGCGCTCAATGTTCAACCCGAGCAGAAGTGCCCCGATCCGCTGTCGCCACCAAGCAGGCATGTTGCCGCGCAATATGACCAAACGACGACGCGAGCTCCCATCTCGCGCGCCGGATCACGGGGCATTTTCAACAGAATAGCGCTTGCACGCTCGTCTTTTGCTCAACTTCCGTGCATTTCGACCAGACCGCGCCAAACCCCGTCGACGGGATCGTAGGCCAAGATCTCGCCGTGCTCCATGTCGTAGAGCCACCCGTGCACGTTGACCTTACCCGATACCACGCCCTGGCGCACGATCTCGTAAGTCATCAGGTTGTCGAGCTGGAATTGCACGTGCGCCTTCACCGTCTCGACGAAGCGGATGTCGTCGGGCACCCGGGCGGCGTCCATCAGCCGGTGTGCCGGTCGCGTGTAGTCGACCCAGCGGCCGAGATGGGCTTCACGATCAGGTGGGATCGGTTCGAGCAGCGCCTTGATGCCGCCGCAGCCGGTATGTCCGCACACCACGATATCGTCGATGCCGAGATGGGCGAGCGCGTATTCGACCGCGGCACCGACCGAATCGTCGTTGGCGTCCGACGGCGGCACGCAATTGGCGATGTTGCGGATCTCGAA
>PEQZ01000154.1 GCA_002928395.1 Hyphomicrobium sp. | reverse complement strand
CTCGCTCGAGACACGCATTCCCTTCCTTGATCACGAAGTGCTGGAGCTGGCCTGGAGCCTGCCCATCTCGACCAGGATCAGCGAGGGACGAACGAAAAATGTGCTGCGGGGTTTGTTAAACGAGTACGTCCCTCCAGCGCTGGTGGAGCGTCCCAAGGCGGGATTCGGCGTCCCGATCGAAAGCTGGCTGAAAGGGCCGCTGCGCGGCTGGATAACAGACCAGGTGCAAGCCTTCTCGCGCAGCTATCCCCGCCATGCCACGGTGGCCAGAGCGGCACTGGCCAGCTATCTTGAAGGCCGCAGCCATGGCCATCATTTTCTGTGGAACATCGCTATGCTGCAAGCTTGGCAGCAGAGGTGTTTCCACCAAACCCGACGATGCTGATAAGTATTCGGATTGCGCCGCTCGGCGGACAGTTGACAAGCTCACAGTGCAGGGTTCTCAATAGATTTCGGCACGGCGCTACCGGTCCAGCCGATGTCAAGTCCGGGAAATACCCGGAAAGGAATAGTCATGAATGAACAGAATCGCGAAGACATCGTCTTCAATCGACTGACCCGCACCTTGACGGTGACGGACATGAGGTCCGCCGCGCAGGTGCGTATTCTACAGCTCACTCATCGTGCACTGGCTCCGCTTGGCTATCTCGGCATCTCGCGTGTCCACGGTGCAATCAATGCCATTCTACGTCCGCAATCGGACACTATGATCATAGAGGGCTCCTGGAAGTTCCGATACCCGTCCAACGACTACTATTGGAACCGACTGCTCGACGCCGGATGGCACTACGAGCCAGAAATCGACAGCGTGTTGCGCAAATTTGCGAATCTGCCGTTTGTCTTCATCGACCTCGGAGCAAATTTCGGCTTCTGGAGCTCGCGCATGGCCATCGGGCTGTACGGCCAGCACAACACGGTCGCCGTCGAGGCGTCGAATCACTGCCTACGGATTCTGCAGCGGAATATCGAAGGAGCGCGTTGGCCGGTAAGGGTCTACCACCGGGCAATTGATGAGGTATCGGCTCGGCGGCTCAATTTGTTCGGTACTCGACACGCCGGCCTATCAATCGACGAATCTTGGTACGGAGCCTCGTCCACGATGGCAAACATTGTGGAAACGATCTCCATCGATGACCTGTTCGCGAACGAAGGCATCGATTCAGTCGCTACGCCGACGATCATCAAGCTCGACGTGGAGGGCGTCGAACTAAGGGCACTTAAGGGTGCTAAGAACACCATTGCCGGCCAATCGCTGTGGCTGATCGAAGATGCCGAAAAGCGAACGGTCAGCCAAGCAGTGCGGCACGCCGTTGACGACTTGGGAATGACCCTACATCTCATCGAGAGTGATAAAATTCGGAGGGTCGAATCGCTCGACGAAGTATACGAATTAAAGCGTCGACAAACTGCAATCCAGGCAACAGGGTTAAATCTGATCGCTACTTCGTCAAACTATTGGCTCGAAACCATCAGGGGATCCTCGGCTGAATCCGAGGGTGTCGGATGAGGCGTCTCGCAGGCCTGTACGGCGTCAGCGCGGTCGGATACCTTGCGAATTTTGCCTCCATATTCGTTATTCTTGCGGTGGTCGGGCGCGAAGGGTACGGCACCTACGGAATCTATATAGTAATTGTTGCTTTCTATCATGTTCTTGACTTTGCTCTGGTAAAGGTTGCTCTCGTCGCATTTGAACGACATCGAGCCAATCGAGGCTCGGAGCAGGCGAGCGCGATCGCAGTCAGATTCCTGAACAGAGCACTATTACCGATTTCGGCAATTTCGCTCCCGTTCATTCTCGCTGGCAATGCCATCTTTCCGACCGGCGCCGGTTCTGGCGTCGGCGGACGCTTTGTCGCGCTGATCGTTTTTATCGAGTATTTACTTTCCTATCCGGCCAATCGGACGATATTTCATTTAGCTCTCGATCAGCGATTTTACACCATTCAAATGATTCGACTTGCGAACACACTTCTGCGACACGCGATTGTATGGATCATATTGCTCGGAACTGGCTCGATTCCAGTTGCGATTGGTGCGATCGTGCTCAAGGGCGTCGTCATCGGGCTAGCCGCAAAATATTGGAACGAGCGGGCCTTCAAACTAACAGTCGTGACAAATTCATCCCCAACAGAGCCATGCGAACGGCGGGAAGATCTTAAGTTGTTGATTAGTATTGCAGGAACGGCG
>PEQZ01000153.1 GCA_002928395.1 Hyphomicrobium sp. | reverse complement strand
GACGAGTTTGAGCGCACGCGCAATCAGCTCGGCGTCGTTTTTGGGGTTCGCCAGGACATTGGTTGCATAGGCCGAATTGCCGATGACCAGCGCCAGCCGCGACTCGGCGGCGACTGGCAGAACCGGCCACAACACGCACAACAGCAGGAACGCCGCGGCCCGGAAAAGCGTCCCGCGATTTGCCGACGCCCGACCAACCCCGTTGGCTGGCTGTCGCCTGGGATTTGCTGCCCTATGCACCATGCGACGCGTCCATCCTCACAATAGTCCGGTAGTCCAGTAGTCCGGCCGATCCGATCACGGGCCGTCCCGTTCGACCGGCCTTCTGCTTCAGGACCCGCCCGCCTGCCGCCCCGAATCATGACGACAGTAGAGCCGCAAGCGGGCCCGCGCAGCGCCGTTTTGGGTATGATCCACGGTCAAACACCCTAACCAAAACCAACTTTGCCGCGCGGCCGGGGGGCCATTGAGGGGTATCTTCCCGACGGGCAAGCCAAACTGGCTGACGTCATCGAGACGCGAGGAGCGCGCAGTGCCGAACCTGCGAACCGGCGGCAAGATTCTGATCGATCAACTCGCTATCCATGGCGTCGCGTACGTGTTCTCGGTGCCGGGCGAGAGCTTCCTCGCGGCGCTCGACGCACTGTTTGATACCCCATCGATCCGCTTCATCACTTGCCGTCACGAAGGCGGCGCGGCGATGATGGCGGAGGCGGCCGGAAAACTCGGTGGCCGACCGGGCGTCGCCTTCGTCACCCGTGGACCGGGCGCGGCGAACGCAATGGCCGGCCTGCATGTCGCCGAGCAGGACGAGACGCCCATGCTGTTGCTGGTCGGCCTGCCGCCGAACGGCTTCGAGGGACGGGGAGCGTTCCAGGAGTTCCCACTCGAGCGAATGTTCGCATCGTTCGTAAAGTGGGCGGCGGTGGTGCGCGACGCAGGACGCATCCCCGAATTCGTGGCGCGCGCGATGCACCTCTCGACCAGCGGACGGCCCGGTCCGGTGGTGCTGGGACTGCCCGAGGACGTGCTCGAAGCCGTCGTGGACGTGTCCGACGCCAAGCCCTGGCGGGCACTGGACATCGCGCCGCCGCCCGACCAACTGACTGCGCTATGGGGCATGTTGAGAGACGCCGAACAGCCCATCTGCATCGTTGGCGGCCCCGGTTGGAGCCGGCAGGCCGAGGCTGATCTCGAGACATTTGCCTCACGCTTCGATCTGGCCGTGGCCACCGCCTTTCGGGCGCAGGACTACATCGACAACCGCCACCCGTCGTTCGCCGGCCATCTCGGCATCGGCATCGAGGGCAAACTCGCCGCCGCGGTCCGGAGCGCGGATCTCCTCGTCGTCATTGGCGCGCCCCTCGGCGAAATATCCACGGGCGGATTCACTCTTCTCGATCCTGCAAACCCACGGCAGCGCCTCGTCCATGTCCGGCCGAGCCCGGACGCACTCAACGGCCTCTACCAGGCCGACCTGCCGATCGTGGCCACGACGGCGGCGTTCATGCGGGCGCTGGCTTCATTGGATCCGCCCGCGCTGCGGCCTTGGGCCACCCTCCGCCGCGATTTGAGGCTGGCCTGCGAGGTTTGGGCACGGCCCGCCGGTACGGCTCGCGGCCTCAGCCTGGCGCGTTGCATTGAACTCGCCTCCGCGAAACTAGCCGAGCAGACCATCGTCACAAATGGCGCAGGCAATTATGCGGGCTTTCTGCATCGTCATTTCAGCTACAAGGGATTTCGCACTCAGATCGCACCCGCATCGGGCTCGATGGGATATGGATTACCTGCTGCAATTGCCGCGAAGCTGCTGCAGCCGTCGCGGCCCGTCGTGGCATTCGCCGGCGATGGTTGCTTCCTGATGACGGCGATGGAGTTGGCGACAGCCGTTCAATATTCGCTTCCCGTTGTGGTGATCGTATCGAACAATGGGATGTACGGGACCATCCGCATGCATCAGGAACGCCATTACCCGCAGCGGGTTATTGGCACCAGCCTCGTCAATCCGGACTTCGCGAGCCTTGCTCGCAGCTTCGGCGCTCATGGCGAACGGGTCACGCACCTGGACGAGTTCGAGCCCGCACTGAACCGGGCGTTCGCAAGCGGCGGGCCAGCCGTCATAGAACTCAGCGTCGACCCCGAAGCCATCACCCCGCAACAGTCGATTTCGGCACTTCGCCGCGCGAAC
>PEQZ01000152.1 GCA_002928395.1 Hyphomicrobium sp. | reverse complement strand
GCGCGACTTTCGTTTGGCTTAGCGGTGTCGTTGCTGGGAAAGTCGTAGTCGAGGCATGTCAATTCCGCCATCGGAGTAAAGCGAGAGCAGCAACGTGCCCCGGGACACCCAGGATGGGTCAGATGTACAGTCGATCCGCGAGCGGGCCGTTTCCGAGCGCGGACTGACCGTGGGTGTGCCGTTGAGCGGCTCCGATCGAGACCACATCACCGTCGCGCCTGCTCTGGGCAGCGCTCCGACGGCACAGGCGCACACCGGCGGCGTTGCGACCGGTGATAGCGGTACGGATTGGCTGGCCCCGCTGCGACCGAAGTGGCCACGGCTCGGCTTGCCGATCAAGCTGCTGATGCTGACGGCTGCCTTCGTGATGCTGGCCGAAGTACTGATATTCGTGCCCTCGATCGCCAACTATCGGATCAATTGGCTGGGTGACCGGCTGACGGCGGCGCGATTGGCGGTGCTGGCCTCAGAGGCCCTGCCCGGCGGTGACGTGCCCCAGATGCTCCGCAACGACCTCCTCCGAACCGCCGAAGTCAAGGCCGTGGCGGTGAAAAAGGACGGACGGAGGCGTATGGTATTGCCGCCAGACCAGGCGATGGTCGTCGATGCCGTCTACGATCTTCGACGAATGCGCGGAATGAACATCTTCGGCGAGTTCAGCACGCGCGCGGGGCTGATCGGCGATGCGTTGGCGGTGTTTTTCGTCGGCACACGCACTATTCGCGTGCTCGGTGACAACGGGCCGGAGCCGACTGATTTCATCGAGATCGTGCTGTCCGAAGCGCCACTGCGGGACGTGATGGTTCGGCACGGGCTCAATATTCTCGCGTTGTCGATCATCATCTCGCTGATCACCGCGGCGCTTGTCTATCTCGCGCTGTCACGACTGCTGGTCGAGCCGATGATGCGGATCACGCACAGCATGGTGCATTTCAGCCAGAACCCGGAAGATCCGGCGCGCATCATCGCGCCGTCCGACCGTTCCGACGAGGTGGGTACGGCAGAGCGCGAGTTGGCTTCGATGCAGACACAGCTGGCGCAGCTGCTGCTGCAGAAGAACCGACTGGCGCAGCTTGGGTTGGCGGTGAGCAAGATCAATCACGATCTCAGAAACATGCTGGCAAACGCACAGCTGATTTCGGATCGGCTGACGTCGATCCCCGACCCGACGGTGCAACTGTTCGCGCCGAAGCTGATTGCGTCGCTCGACCGGGCCATCAATTTCTGTACCGACAGCTTGAAGTTCGGCCGAGCGGCGGAGGCGGCGCCGCGCCGCGATCTGATGAAGTTGCGGCCTTTGGTCGAGGAAGTCGGTGACGGGCTCGGTCTGCCGCGCGAGGGCGCGATCACCTGGGTGGTCGATGTCAACGAGACCCTGAGGATCGATGCCGATCCCGAGCACCTGTTCCGGATCGTGAGTAACCTCGTTCGTAACGCCCTGCAGGTGATCGAGGCGCAGGGGGACAGCCGCGTCGGCGAGATTCGCGTTCGGGGATGGCGCGAGGGCCGCAAGGTGTTCGTCGAGGTTTCCGACAACGGGCCAGGCGTACCGACCAAGGCGCGAGCCAATCTGTTTCGCGCGTTCCAGGGGTCGCAGCGCAAGGGCGGGACGGGCCTTGGGCTGACGATTGCGCACGAGCTGGTCGCGGTGCACGGCGGCAATCTGCAATTGTTGGAGACGAAGAAGGGCGCTGCATTCCTGATCGAGCTGCCGGACCGCACCGCGCTGTAACAAAGTCGCAATGCCTGTTCACGTGTTGGTTTTGCTCCAAGCCTGCCGGTTCGAAGCGGTTTCACTGACCAACGGCGCGACTGCGCAGGATGTGAACGCCCAACGGCCGTGGCCAGCCGACGCGGCCGTGGCAACTCGACCTCCTGCTCAGAGATTTGCCTGCCCTCGCGGAGCGCTCCGTAGCAAATCTCTAAGGCCGCCGAGCGAACGTTTCGACCCGAGGTGCTTAGCAACGCCCAAGCCGGACGTCAGCCGTGGGCGCGGCTCACGGCTGTCCGGTTTAACGCTGAGGCATGATGCGAACGAGCAGAAAGGAAAGAATTCGCCTCTCCCCATCGCAGCGGAGCCGCGCTCCGCGCGGACGGGGAGAGGTCGGCGCGGCCGAGATGCCAGAAATTTCGCGAGAAACGTTTTTCCGCGCCGGGTGAGGGGGTGTTCGGCTGGCGCGAAAGTTGAAGCCAGCCCCCTCACCCTAACCC
>PEQZ01000151.1 GCA_002928395.1 Hyphomicrobium sp. | reverse complement strand
TCGCTGAACGGGCTCGAGCGCAAGGCCGGTAAGATCTCCGGCACCATCCATACCGAGCCGGCAATGGTCGAGAATGTAAAATTCGGCCAGCGTTAGACGTTCAGTGAAGCGGTTATCACTGATGGAATGTTCATGCGCGGCGGCAAGATCATCGGCAACGGGACCATGCGTCCGCTGTCGAAGCGGAGGCCTGCCGATCAGGCTGCCCGGTTTCGCGAGTTGCTCGAAAAACCCTGACGTGCGGGGCGACCACCGGCTGAGTTGCTGCCGGGCAGGCGCCTACTTGCTGCCAGCGGGCTTTTTCGGCGCGGGTTCCTTCTTGGGCTTCCGCTTTTCCTTGGTCGAGCGCTGCTCTTTCGCCATGATAGCCTCCTCGTGCCGATGCTGCCTTCGATGCCGCAACGCGTGTTGCGCCCGCCGCGAAACTGCACGTGTTTGCGTCGGTTCGCAAGGGCGGGGTGCGTCAGGCCGGGCTGCGTCAGACGGCCGAGAACGGCTTCGCGCGCTTGACGGGATCGCCGAGTTGGACCACCACGCACGATATGCGCACAGACATCTTCGACTTCGAACTGCCGGACGACCGCATTGCACTCCACCCGGCGAACCCGCGTGACAGCGCCAGATTGCTCGTCGTCAAGCCGGGTGCCGCGCTTGCCGATCGCGCGATACCGGACCTCCCGTCACTGCTGTCCCCAGGTGACGCGCTGGTCTTCAACGATACCCGCGTCATTCCGGCCGCATTCACCGGTGTCCGGTTGCGGGGTGACCGGCCGGCCAACATCGCGTTCAACCTGATCAAGCGGATCGACGCCAGCCATTGGCAGGCTTTCGCGCGTCCCGCCAAACGGCTCGAGATCGGAGATCGGGTTCGCCTCGGCCATACCAACGGCGTGACGGGGACGCTCGCCGGCACGATCTCGAAGAAGGGCCAGGACGGCGAGGTCGAGATTGCGTTCGACCTGGCAGGCCCCGACTTGGACATGGCGATTGCGGCTTCGGGCGTCATGCCGCTACCACCCTACATTGCCTTGAAGCGACAGCCGGACGCCACCGATCGTCAATCCTACCAGACGATATTCGCGGCAAAGGACGGTGCGGTTGCGGCGCCAACCGCGGGGCTGCATTTCACGTCTGAGCTGCTGGCTGGATTGGAAGCCCGAGGCGTCGCACGCCACGGGGTCACGTTGCACGTCGGCGCTGGCACGTTTCTGCCGGTCAAAGCCGAGGACACGGACGAACACAAGATGCATTCCGAGTGGGGGGCGGTCAGTCGCGAGACGGCGCGGGCGCTCAACGACGCGCGCGCCCGTGGCGGCCGCATCGTCGCGGTCGGCACCACGTCACTGCGGCTCATCGAAAGTGCGGCCGACGAGGGGGGCGTGATCCATGCCTGGTCTGGAGAGACCGCGATCTTCATCACGCCCGGCTACCGGTTCAAGGCTGTCGACGTACTGATGACCAACTTCCACCTGCCCAGGTCGACGCTGTTCATGCTGGTCTCGGCGTTCGCTGGGCTCGAGGTGATGCGCGAGGCCTATGCACACGCCATCAACCGGGGCTACCGGTTCTACTCGTATGGCGATGCGAGTTTGCTGTTTCCGCCAACATAGGAGGCTTGCATGGACGCCGACTTGGAGTCTATGGACCGCGATGCCCTCGTAGCAGAAGTTCAAAGGCTGCGCGCAGGGATCCGCAAGCATCGTGATGCGTCAGGTCACGAATTGTGCTGGTTCCATCCCGAACTCTGGGCGCTGTTGCCCGAGCCGCATGATCGCGATATTGCCGTGCCGCCCTGGCCCCAGTTCATGCGGGGCTGCGTCCGCTACCGGCAATCGCTGGATGATCAGGCGGGCGGCGCGCCCGTACACGACAAGGACTTTGATGGCTGATGCATTCGAGTTTCGCCGACTGGCCCAAGATGGCCGTGCGCGCCTGGGCGAGATTATCACTCCGCGCGGGGTGATCCGCACGCCCGCGTTCATGCCGGTCGGTACGGTCGCCACCGTGAAAGCGCTTTATCCGGAACAGGTCGCGGCGTCCGGCGCGGACATTCTTCTCGGCAACACCTATCATCTGATGCTGCGGCCCGGGGCCGAGCGCATGGCCAAGCTCGGCGGGTTGCACACATTCATGCGCTGGCCGAAGCCGATCCTGACCGACTCGGGTGGATTCCAGGTCATGAGCCTGTCGAAGATCCGCAAGATCACCGAGAAGGGCGTGGAGTTCCAGTCGCACCTCGACGGGTCGCGGCACATGCTGACACCCGAGCGGTCGATCGAAATCCAGTGTCTTTTGGGTTCCGACATTCAAATGCAATTCGACGAGTGCATCGAGCTGCCGGCCGCACGGAGCGAAGTTCAGCGCGCGATGGAATTGTCGTTGCGCTGGGCAGAGCGGTCGAAGGC
>PEQZ01000150.1 GCA_002928395.1 Hyphomicrobium sp. | reverse complement strand
CGTGGCTGATGGCCAAGGGCTATCGCATCCTCGTGCGCCGGCTTTCGACGCCCTTGGGCGAGGTCGACATCGTGGCCGTGCGCGGCCGTCGCGTCGTCTTCGCCGAGGTCAAGGCGCGCCGGACTTTTCCTGATTGCGAAGCCGCGATCACGCCGACGCTGAGCACGCGGGTGCGCCGGGCGGCCCTGCTGTGGCTCGGCCGCAATCCGCGTTATCAGGCCCACGAACAGGGCTACGACCTGGTATTCATCGTGCCGCGGCGGCTGCCTCGCCATATCCCGAACGGGTTATAATGCCGTGCCAGGGGCGCCGTGCTATGCCGCCTCCAGCCCGATCACGGAGAGCCGAATGCCGTTGAAAATCGCCTGCCAGATGGACCCCATCGATCGCATCGATATTCGCGGCGACTCGACGTTCGCGCTGCTGCTCGAAGCCCAGGCGCGCGGGCACGAGCTGTTCTATTACACGCCGCAGAATCTGGCTCTCGATGGCGGCCGGCTGACCGCGCGCGGTCGATCGCTGACCGTCAAAGACGAGCTCGGCGATCACTACGCGACCGCCCATCCGCGCGTCGTCGATCTCGCCGAATGGGACGTGGTGCTGCTGCGCCAGGACCCGCCGTTCGACATGGCCTACATCACCTCCACGCACCTGCTCGAACGCATCCACCCCAAGACGCTGGTGGTCAACGATCCGGCCCACGTCCGCAACGCGCCCGAGAAGATCTGGGTGCTCGACTTCCTCGACCTGATGCCGCCGACGCTCGTCACGCGGCAGCTCGACGACGTGGTGGGGTTTCGCGCGCGCTACAAGGACATCATCTTGAAGCCGCTCTACGGAAACGGCGGTGCCAGCGTATTCCGCATCCGCCCGGACGACACCAACTTGGCCTCCCTCGTCGAGTTGTTCCAGACCGTGTTCCGCGAGCCGTTCATGGTGCAGGAGTACCGCCCAGAAGTGCGGGCTGGCGACAAGCGGATCATCCTGGTCGACGGCGTGGTGGCGGGCGCCATCAACCGCGTGCCGGCGGAAGGCGAGACCCGCTCGAACCTGCACGTCGGGGGCACCGCGGCCAAAACCGAACTCACGGCCCGCGAGCGCGAGATCTGCGATCGCCTCGGGCCGGAATTGAAACGCCGTGGGCTCGTCTTTACCGGCATCGACGTGATCGGGCCATACCTCACCGAGATCAACGTCACGTCGCCAACGGGCATCCGCCAGGTCAAAGCGTTCGGTGGCAACGACATCGCGGCGATGATCTGGGACGCGATCGAGGCGCGGGTGCTCGATCGGTAATCGCTCCAAGTGTTCTTTTTTTGTTCTTGACGATCCTCCGCCATCGGGCTTAGTCTGACGCGGTCGCTCGATCGATGATTTCGGGGCGACATTCGGCAGGGGGCCGAGTGCCATGTACGCGCAAATGTCAACGCTCGCCTTCGTCGGCATCGAGGCGCGCCCGATCGAAGTGCAGGTCCGCATTACGCCCGGTGCACAGGCTTTTGCCATTGTCGGGCTGCCGGACAAGGCCGTGGCCGAGAGCCGTGAGCGGGTGCGGAACGCGCTGCACGCCGTGGGACTGGGACTGCCCTACAAGCATCTGACCGTGAACCTCGCGCCCGCCGATCTGCCCAAGGAGGGCAGCCACTTCGACCTCGCCATCGCGCTGGCCTTGATGGCGGCGATGGAGGCGATCTCGCCGGAAGCCATCTCGGACTATGCGGCGATCGGTGAACTCGCGCTCGACGGCTCGATCCGCGCCGTCCCGGGCTGTCTGCCGGCCGCCATTGGGGCCAACGCACTCGGCAAGGGGCTGATCTGCCCGGCCGCGGGAGGTGCCGAGGCCGCCTGGGCGAGCGAGACCATGCCCATCCTCGCCGCACCCCATCTCTTATCCCTGGTCAACCACTTCAAGGGCCTGCAAACGCTCAGGCGGCCAGAACCCAATCTGGAGCGCACTACCGCAAGCCTGCTCGATCTTCGCGACGTCAAAGGCCAGGAAACCGCCAAGCGCGTGCTCGAAGTGGCAGCCGCCGGCGGCCATAACCTCATGATGATCGGCCCGCCCGGCTCGGGCAAATCCATGCTCGCCGCGCGGTTGCCGTCGATCCTGCCGCCGCTCACGCCGGAAGAGATGCTCGAAGTCTCGATGGTGCATTCGCTCGCCGGCGAACTGATGGGCGGCAAGCTCGCGACCGAGCGGCCGTTTCGTGCGCCACATCACTCGGCCAGCATGGCGGCCCTCGTCGGCGGCGGTTCACGGCCACGTCCGGGCGAAGTGTCCCTTGCACACCTGGGCGTGCTGTTCCTCGACGAGTTGCCTGAGTTCCAGCCGAATGTGCTCGACGCGCTACGCCAGCCGCTGGAGGCCGGCGAGATGGTCATCGCGCGCGCCAATCACCGCATCGCCTATCCCTCGCGCATCCAGCT
>PEQZ01000149.1 GCA_002928395.1 Hyphomicrobium sp. | reverse complement strand
GAGGTACTCCCGCACCATCTCGTTGACACTGGTCCGCTTCATGGCCGCCAGCACCCGCACCTTGTCGAGCAGGTGTTCATCGATGGCGAGGGTGATGTTCTTGGTCATGGCCTACACGGCTCCTGTGTAACGCAGGATACGTGGAGATGAGGGGTGGGTCAAGCGCGGCAGTTCGATCGGTTCGCAGTTGGCCTCGAGAAGTTGCGTTAGCCTCGAGACGTTGGCCTCATGACGCGACCATCGAACTGCGCCACGCGGTCGCAGGTTCGCCGTTGCGGGTTCGCGCAATTCTCTCCCCACCGCCTTCCCGGCCAAGCGCGGCCGAGGAGGCTTTGGAGCAATACTTTAGCGGTCGAGCGGACGTCGTCGCGCCTTCACCTTGCCCTACCTCACCCCGCCGCTTTCACCGCGTCCGTGATCTTCTTGGCGGCGTCGGCAAGATTGTCGGCGGGAGTGATCTTGAGGCCGGAGGCGGCCAGGATCTGCTTGCCGAGTTCGACGTTGGTGCCTTCGAGCCGCACCACCAGCGGGACCGTGATCGACATTTCCTTGGCGGCCGCGATCACGCCTTCCGCGATGATGTCGCAGCGCATGATGCCGCCGAAGATGTTGACCAGGATGCCCTTCACGCTCGGGTCGGCGAGGATGATCTTGAACGCCGCCTGCACCTTCTCTTTCGACGCGCCGCCGCCGACGTCGAGGAAGTTCGCGGGCTCCATGCCATAGAGCTTGATGATATCCATGGTCGCCATGGCGAGGCCGGCGCCGTTGACCATGCAGCCGATGTCACCGTCGAGCTTGATGAACGAGAGGTCGAACTTCGAGGCCTCGATCTCCATCGGGTCCTCCTCGCCCTCGTCGCGCATGGCGACGATGTCGGCGTGGCGGTAGAGCGCGTTGCTGTCGAAGTTCATCTTGCCGTCGAGGCAGACGAGCTTGCCGGCCTTGGTGACGACCAGCGGGTTGATTTCCAGAAGGCTCATGTCCTTCTCGACCACCATCCGGTAGATGTCGCCGATCATCTTGATGCAGGTCTTGCTGGCCTCGCCCATGAGCCCGAGCGCGAAGGCGACCTTGCGGCCGTGGAACGGCTGGTAGCCCGTGGCCGGATCGACCGAGAACGTCATGATCTGCTCGGGCGTGTCGTGGGCGACTTCCTCGATGTTCATGCCGCCAGCCTGGCTGACGATGAATGCCACGCGCGAGGTGGCGCGATCGACGAGGGCTGAGAGATAGAGCTCGCGCTCGATCTGCGAACCGTCTTCGACGTAGATGCGCTTGACGACGCGCCCGGCCGGGCCGGTCTGCAGCGTCACCAACGTGTTGCCGAGCATTTCGCCCGCGAACTGCTTGACCTCGTCCAGCGACTTGGCCAGCCGCACGCCACCCTTGTCACCGGCCGCGGCTTCCTTGAACTTGCCCTTGCCGCGACCGCCGGCGTGGATCTGCGCCTTCACCACCCACACCGGGCCGGGCAGCTTATTGGCCGCCGCCACCGCCTCGTCGACCGTGAACGCCGGATAGCCGATGGCTGTCGGGATGCCGAACTGCCGGTAAAGCTCTTTGGCCTGGTACTCGTGGATGTTCATCGGCGCGGCTCCCGTTGTTTCGGTTATGGCGATGCTGCTGGCGTGTCAGGGAATTCAAAACGATGTTCGCAAAATTCAAGACATGACGCTCGAGTTCTGGGCAAGTGTCCCCTCCTCCCCTTGGGGAGAGGGCTAGAGCCTGCCCCGGACTTGATCCGGGGGTGAGGGGGTCTTCTGGCATTCCGAACTCTCGATAAGTCCCCCCCTCACCCGGCGCGGAACGCCGCGCGGACGGGAGAGGCGAAGCCGCCGATATCCTCAGTGGTCGAGCCATTCGAAACTGCTTCAGCCGCGCCGCTCTTGTCCAATTACGCACCCAGTTGCGGCGCAACCTTCAGGCACGCATCGACCAGTCCTTTGACCGACTCGACGCTGCGCATGAACATCGCCCGCTCGGCTGCGTTGAGGTCGATCTCGACGACCCTCTCGACGCCGCCCGCGCCGAGGATCACGGGCACGCCGACATAGAGGCCCTTCACACCGTATTCGCCGTTGAGATAGGCGGCCACCGGCAGCACCCGCTTCTTGTCCTTCAGGAAGGCTTCGGCCATCTCAATTGCCGACGATGCCGGTGCATAGTACGCCGATCCGGTTTTCAGCAGCGCGACGATCTCGCCGCCGCCCTTGCGGGTGCGGTCCACGATCTGGTCGAGCCTCTCTTGCTTCATCCAGCCCATCTTGATCACGTCCGGCAAAGGGATGCCTGCGATCGACGAATAGCGCACCAGCGGAACCATGTCGTCGCCGTGGCCACCGAGTACGAACGCTGAGACATCGTTGATCGAAATGCCGATTTCCTCGGCCAGGAAGTGGCGAAAGCGCGACGTGTCGAGCACGCCA
>PEQZ01000148.1 GCA_002928395.1 Hyphomicrobium sp. | reverse complement strand
TTTGGCACTGCCCTCGGAGACGAGAGACTTGCCCGTTGACCTCGCTGCTCAGGACGGGCACAAGGGGCGCTTGGCGGAGCGTAGCGCAGCCTGGTTAGCGCACCAGTCTGGGGGACTGGGGGTCGGAGGTTCAAATCCTCTCGCTCCGACCAACGAAATCAATGGGTTAGGCGAGAACGAGCAGCCCACGAAAAGCGGTCTAGGTAGCAAACAGGTAGCAGATTGCGCCTTGCTGGGTATCCTTGAGACCTCCGTTGCGGAGTGGCACATTCAAGCAGAACGGTTCCGGCTCCCCCCACGCCCGCCATTCTGCGCTGCCACGACCGTTACCTCATTCGCGGAGACACGGCATTCCGTGGCTCCGGTCGCCGGTCCTTACCGGCGAGTAGGGCGTGGACCCCACCACAGGGTGGGAGCCGCCACTAAAAATTCGCAACGCAAAGAGAGCGACGGCCTACGGGCTCGGTATCGTCGGTTGCTGTGTAAGCGGCGACAAAACCCGCAAAATAAGTACTCGCCGCCGTCGAGCGGCAGTTCGTCAACGACCTATCGCTTGTTGACACAAAGCCTAGCATATTCGCCCCTGTGTAGATGGTCAGTCAGTAATCGTGTTGGCGTGCGGGAGATGCAGATGGAGGACTGGATAAAGCTGGTGATGAGCGGCGACCCGCGCGTTGTTGCGGGCTTCGTTGCTGGGAGCATTGCAGGGCTCGGGGCAGGCTTCACCGGAGGCAAGATCTTCGGCAACTGGACCTTGCACCGGAAGCTGGCCGACAGCGAAAAGCAGTTGGGGGCACTCAAGGCAAGCCTAGATGACTCGGTCAACTTGTGGCTCCGGAAGGTCGAACGGCCCGACGATTACGTGACGACGATCAATAGAAGCATCCCCATCATAACGGTCGTGAACCTCAAGGGCGGAGTTGGCAAGACCACGATAGCCGCCAACCTGATCGGCTATTTCAGTCAGCAGAAGCGGCGGGATGGAAGCCCTCTGCGGATACTTGCAATCGATCTGGACTACCAAGGATCGCTCAGTGCGATGCTGCTCACCTCTGCCGGAATCACGACACACAAGACCGCATCTAACACTTTGATTGACCCCCGCCAGTCGATCGAGACGGCCAAGGCCAAAGCGGAAAACCTGCGACCCAAGTATGAAAACGTCTGGCTCTACTCGGCGTATGAGGACTTCCTTGAAGTCGAAAACCGGTTGATGATGGAGTGGATCATCCAACGAGATCCGAAGCTCGGTGATGTGCGCTACGAACTTTACCGGAAGTTGCAATCCGCCGGTTTCCTTGCCGATTTCGATCTCGTCATCATTGACGGTCCTCCCCGCATGACGACAGGCTTCGTGGCAGCGCTCTGCGCGAGCACGCATCTGCTCATGCCGACCATAGCGGACAAGCTTTCGGCTCCCGCCGCGATCCGCTTCCTCAAACAGCTCGAACAATTGCGGCCCGCTCTCTTTCCCGCGACGAAGTTGTTGGGGATAGTACCGAGCCGGACCTATCGAGCTGAATCGCTAACCACCAAGGAATCAGGTGTTATTGCCGCGTTGCTGTCCGATCTGGAGAAGCTTCATCGCATCTTCGATGTTAATGTGTTTCGCAACGAGATCGTGCCGCACACAGCTTCATTCATCAGCGCGGCTGGATCAGAACTGGCCTACTTCGACACTCAGGATGCGGTTCCGAAGCAAGCGATCACGAGGCTCGGCGCGGCAATCAAGCAACGCATAGGACTTGCAGGGTGACGGCCATGAAAATTTCAGAGTTCCGAGCGGGCCTCAAGGATTTGGAAGCCGCACTGCGGAAGTGGGGCAGTCCGAAGGCGGCTAGCGAGCTAGCAGCGCTCGTCGATGCGCTTGGTGAGTTCGACGACCTCACGATTCCTGAGCTGGCGAAGCGAGTGAAGGCGATCAACGCTCCGGCAAAATCCAGCCCGAAGTCGAAAGAGCCAAATTTGGCGGCTGTCGGCCAATACTTGGCGCTGCTTAATGAGTCGATGCAATCCACTGAAGCGTTCGGCCAGGCTGTAGCGACGATCCTCGCCGACAAGAAGCAGATGGCGCAAGCTGAGTTGCTAGAGCTGGCACGGCAGTTTGCCGGTGGTACGCCTGAAAAGTCGACGAAACCGGCAATTGGTGCCTTCTTGAAGGCGAGACGGCTTGAGATGCGTCGGGGGGAGGGCCTAGGGGCCACGATCGATAGAATGTTCGGACGCCATTGATTTCTCTGACGTATCGGAATCAGGCACCGAATAGGCTAAACTCTGTACACGGCACAAGCAGGGATGCCGATGACCGTCAAGGGCGAGGGGCGGGCGGTTTGCTTGTCTGGCGCTGGCACGCTGTCCCGCCCTGCCCTCGCCTGCCGGTTGCGGTACTCGTGGACAGCCTTGGGGGTCAACCGCCGTATGCAGCGGACATCGCCCAAGCTCTGCTCGTAGGCCGTGGCCCATCGGCTCA
>PEQZ01000147.1 GCA_002928395.1 Hyphomicrobium sp. | reverse complement strand
AAACGGAGGGGACGCCAATGACCTTCGCTGGTATCAACCTTCTGGCCGTCGTACTTGCAGCCGCCGCCAGCTTCCTGTTCGGTGGTGTCTGGTACGGAGCCCTTTCCAAGCCGTGGCTCACGTCGCTGGGCAAGTCGGAGGCGGAACTCAAAGCCTCGACGGCACCCATTACTGTTTTGTTATTGCTAACTCTTCTGGCGGAATTTGTAATGGCGTGGGTGCTAGCCAATCTGGTCGGACATCTCAGCCCAGGCCAGATGACTGTCAGCAACGGCCTGATCGCTGGCGCGTCTGCTGGCTCGGCTTGGTCGGACCTACGCTGGCGATCAACAATGGCTATCAAGGTTCAAGTCTGGCGCTGACCCTGATTGACGCAGGTCATTGGCTCGGCGTGCTCCTTATCCAAGGTGCCATCATGGGCTGGATGGGGTTGCGCTGAGTGCGAATTGTCGACACGGTATGCGACCAACGGGGCAGTTGCCGAGCAATTCAGCAGTCAGCATAGTGCCGCCAACAAAAAAATTGATCAGAGGAAATGCGCATGTCGAACAACAATTATCCCGTTTCGGCGCAATGGGCGGAACGGGCGTGGGTCAATGAGGCGAAGTACAAAGAAATGTACGAGCGCTCCATCAAGGACCCCAACGGGTTCTGGGGCGAAATTGGGCGCCGCATAGACTGGATGAAGCCCTACACCATCGTCAAGAACACCTCCTACGACCCGAGCAACGTCTCGATCAAGTGGTACGAGGATGGCACGCTCAACGTCTGCTACAACTGCGTCGACCGCCATCTGAAAACACGCGGCAACCAGGTCGCAATAATCTGGGAAGGCGACGATCCGACCCAAGACGAAAAGATCACCTACCGTCAACTGCACGAGCGCGTGTCGAAATTCGCCAACGTGCTGAAGGCCAACGGCGTCAAGAAGGGCGACCGCGTCACCATCTATTTGCCGATGATCCCCGAGGCGGCCTATGCGATGCTCGCGTGTGCACGGATCGGCGCCGTTCATTCCATCGTGTTCGGTGGGTTCTCACCCGACAGTTTGCAGAACCGCATCATCGATGCCGACAGCAAGTTGATCATCACGGCGGATGAGGGGATGCGTGGCGGCAAGCCAGTACCGCTGAAGAAGAACTGCGACGATGCTCTCAAGACCTGCAAGGGCGATGAGAAAGTGCTGGTGGTCCGCCGCACGGGCAACCCCGTGGCGTGGACGCCGGGACGCGATCTCTGGCTGCACGAGGAGTTGGTGAAGGTATCGCCGGATTGCCCGCCGACAGAAATGAGCGCGGAAGACCCGCTTTTCATCCTCTACACGTCGGGCTCGACCGGCAAGCCCAAGGGCGTGCTGCACACCTCGGGCGGCTATCTCGTTTACGCCGCCATGACGCATCAGTACATTTTCGACTACCACGACGGCGACGTCTACTGGTGCACCGCCGACGTGGGCTGGGTCACGGGGCACTCCTACATCGTCTACGGGCCGCTCGCCAACGGGGCGACCACGCTGATGTTCGAGGGTATCCCGAATTATCCGACACCGTCCCGCTTCTGGCACGTGATCGACAAGTGGGACGTCAACACGTTCTACACCGCGCCCACCGCCATTCGCGCGCTGATGGGCCTCGGCGACGACTTCGTCAAGCGGACCGACCGATCCTCGCTCCGGCTGCTGGGCTCGGTCGGCGAGCCGATCAATCCCGAGGCCTGGGAGTGGTACCACCGGGTGGTCGGAGATGACCGCTGCCCGATCGTCGATACGTGGTGGCAGACCGAGACCGGCGGCATCCTCATTACGCCGCTTCCCGGCGCGACCAACCTGAAGCCGGGCTCGGCCACACTGCCGTTCTTCGGGTGCAAGCCGGCGCTGGTCGACGACAAGGGCCAGTTCATAGAAGGCGCAGCATCTGGCAATCTCGTGATCCTCGACAGCTGGCCAGGCCAGATGCGCACCGTCTACGGCGACCATGAGCGCTTTGTGCAAACCTACTTCTCGGCCTATCCGGGCATGTATTTTACCGGCGACGGCTGCCGCCGCGACGAGGACGGCTACTACTGGATCACCGGCCGCGTCGACGACGTGATCAACGTATCCGGACATCGGCTCGGCACCGCCGAGGTCGAGAGCGCGCTCGTGGCCCATCCCAAGGTTGCCGAGGCGGCCGTGGTTGGCGCACCGCACGATCTCAAGGGGCAGGGTATCTACTGCTACGTCACCTTGAATGCCGGCGAGCAGGGCAGCGACGATGTGAAGAAAGAACTCGTCGCCACCGTGCGCAAGATCATCGGCCCGACCGCCTCACCGGATTGGATTCAATTCTCGCCCGGTTTGCCCAAGACGCGTTCAGGCAAGATTATGCGCCGCATCTTGCGAAAGATCGCCGAAGACGAATTCTCGAACCTCGGAGACACCTCGACGCTGGCTGACCCAACCGTGGTGGACGACCTCATCGCCAACCGGCAGAACAAGAAA
>PEQZ01000146.1 GCA_002928395.1 Hyphomicrobium sp. | reverse complement strand
GCGATCTCGGGCTTGATGCCGCCCTTCTCCGCATAGTAGCGGCCCATCAGGCCTTGCAGCTCCGGGAACTCGCCGACCATGCCGGACACGAGATCGGATTTGGCAAGCTGCGCCGCCCGCCGCGCGTCCTCGGGCACCGCATCGCACGCGCCCGCCAGCTGGTAAGCCAATTCCTCGATCCGCTCCACACGGTCCTTCTGGCTGCCGAGTTTCTCGTGGAACGTGATACCCGACAATTCGATCGCCATTTCGTCGAGCGGGCGTTTCAGATCCTGGTCCCAGAAGAACTTGGCGTCCGACAGCCGCGCCCGAATGACCCTTTCGTTGCCGGCCACGATCTCCTCGCCACCATCGGACGCAATGAGGTTCGTCACCAGCAGGAATCGGTTGGCGAGCTTGCCGCTTTTCGCCTCTTTCAGCGAGAAGCACTTCTGGTGCGATTTCATCGACGTGGTCAGGCACTCGGCGGGCACAGCCAAAAACTCCGGCTCGAATGTGCCCATGAGCACGGTCGGCCATTCGGTCAGACCGGCGTTTTCGGCCGCCAGCGCCTCGTCCTCGACCAATTCGAGCTTGGCCTTCTTGGCGAGCGCACGCGCCTGCTCGAGGATGAGGGCCGCGCGTTTCTCCGCTTCCAGGATCACCTTGTGCGCGACCAGCTTCTCGGCGTAGTCGAGCGGACTTTTGACCGTGAACAGCTGGTTTCCGTGGAACCGATGCCCGCGCGTCTGGTTCCCGCTTTCGATTCCCGCCACTTCGAACGGCACCACCTTGCCGCCGAGCAGACAGACGATCGACTGCAGAGGCCGCACCCACTGGAACGTGGCCGTACCTTCCGGCAGCGCCGCGCCCCACCGCATCGACTTCGGCCACGGGAATTTGGCGAGCACCAAAGGCACCACCTCGGCGACGATGTCGGCGGCGGAACGCCCTGCCTTTTCGATGCGTGCGACGTAGTAGTCGCCCTTCTTGTCGTCCTTGACGATCTCGGCTTCGGCCAGCGTCGCGAGCCCCGCCGACTTCAGAAAACCCGCCAGCGCCTGATCCGGCGCCCCGACGCGCGGACCCTTCCGCTCCTCCGACACGCCGGGAGATTTCGCCGGCACATCCTTCACGACCAGCACCAGCCGTCGCGGCGTGGCATAGGCCTGCGCCTCGCCCACCGTCAGCCCCTGGGCCTTCAATCCCTCGACCATGAGCCGCTTCAAGTCATCGGCCGCGCGCGCCTGCATGCGCGCCGGGATTTCTTCGGACAGCAGCTCGAGAAGTATTTCGGTCATGGCTTCCTGACTTTTTGTCCTACTTCGCAGTCGCCGGTTTGGCGGCTGGTGCGCTGGCCTTGTCGTTCATGGCACCCACCATCTGCAGCGCCTTCGTGCCGATGTCCGACACCGCGCCGGTGGTGGTGAGATAACCGACCCCCAGTACGCAGGCGGCGAGATACATCCAGAACACGCCACCATGCCGCCTGAGGAACACGAGGCCGAACAGCAGCATCGGAATGCCGAGCGCAAGCCAGCCAGCGTACATCGAATTCATCTTCGCTACTCCTCGAGAATAGTCCACGTTGGGGAGTTTCGTGCGTGTGCGGTCGGCCGATGTCCTCAGCCCAGGACAACCGCCAGAATCCCTAGCAGAACCGCAGCGCCGATGAATAGCCACAAGACGAGGCCGGCGCTGGCTATGCCCGCGTAAGCCAGGCCCGCGACGACCATCGTTGCCGCCAGCCAGCCGAACATCAGCGGGTTCATGCTCGACGGCCACATGCGCCGCACCATGAAGCCGACGAATATGGCGCCACAGGCGATGAGCGTCGCTTCCCCAAGCTTGCGCGGGTCGCTGAACAGTCCCCAAAATCCCGCGTCGGGTGCGGGCGCGGCAAGCCCCGCGGCGGCCAAGGCCAAGAAAAATGAGGTCATCATCCGGTCGTCCTCGTCGTCGTCGTCGTCGGAGCTGTCGGCCTAATCGAATGGTTCTCGTCACTTGTCAGTTTCCGGCTGCCCTGTAGCACGTTCCGTTGTTCTGTTCGCGCTTCCGGGGGCGTGAGAACTGGAGCCGAATGGGATGCCGCCAACCTGGCTCGTCCCCTCCGCCGCAACCGGCCAATACAATGTCAGATTTGCACCAGACGCCGCATTGTGTTGCGATGCCTCGAGTATCTACAATTCTTCGCACGTGCGAGACTGCCCTATGGTCGGAATCGATATAACTGCGTCATACTTTAGTTATCAGAGACCGCTAACAAGCGATCAACGTGGCGTAGCAGTGCGTAGGAGTTTTTGACGTCGAATGGGATGCGGCGTCGTGATTGGGTAGGAGGCTCGCGTGGACATTTCGAGAACCGAGGTGCGGGGCAAAAAGGTCATTCTATTGAATGGTTCCCGCGTCGAGAGGTCGACTGGCAAGGTCGTTCATATCGAAGCTCCCGACAAACTTCTGCTTGCCGCTCAGCGGAACCCCGACGCCGTGGCGTTCGGCTACATGGCCAAGGCCGGTCGCTGGGTGGCGTCTGCATAG
>PEQZ01000145.1 GCA_002928395.1 Hyphomicrobium sp. | reverse complement strand
CGATGCGTGAACAAGATCGCCTCGCGGAAGCGGCGCGCGCCGATCGCAGCGATGGCCTCGAGTGACACCCCGGCCAGCGCGGGATCGCAGAGGCCTGTGTCGCTGCCCGCCTTGAACGGTACGAGTGCGGGCCCGGTTTCGGTCAACCGCAAGCCGAACTGGCGGGCCAGGTCGAGGCTGAAACCGGTGGCGCCCATTTTGGGGATCGAGAGGCCACCGGTTGCGAGCACGAGCGCGGGCGCGGTGAAGACGCCGTGGCTGGTCTCGACGCGGAAGTTGTCGGGCCGCAAGACTGCCGAGACAGTGTGGCGGAGGCGGAGATCGACACCGCCCGCCGTGCATTCGTCCAGCAGCATGGCGACGATGGCGCGTGCGGAGCCGTCACAGAACAATTGCCCGAGCGTTTTTTCGTGATAGGCGATGTTGTGTTTGCGGACGAGCGCAATGATGTCCGATTGCGTGTAGCGGCTCAACGCCGAGCGGCAGAAATGCGGGTTGTCCGACAGGAAGCGATCGGGCTGGCAGTCAAGATTGGTGAAGTTGCAGCGACCGCCCCCTGAGATCAGAATCTTCGCGCCGGGCTTGTCGAGGTGTTCGAGCACCAGAGCTTTGCGCCCGCGCTGGCCGGCGGTCAGCGCGCACATCAGGCCCGCAGCGCCTGCGCCGAGCACGATGACGTCGAAGGCATTGGGCGGAGCGGTCATGGGCGTTGCGCAATTGTGGCGCGCGCGACCGCGATCAGGTCGAGCTTCTCGGCGCGGGACAGGCGCTTCAAGCGGAATTCTTCCTTGAGCGCATCGGAGCGGGTAGCAAAGGCGGCCTCGTAGACGAGCACGACCGGCCGCCGGGCAGACGTATAGCGCGCGCCTCGAGGCTTCAAGCCGTTGTGCGCGTCGAGCCGCCGGCCGAGGTCGGCCGCGATGCCCGTGTAAAGCGAGCCGTCCGCGCATTCGACGATGTAGACGGTATAGGCCATCGATCCCCCGGGCGGCCTATACCATGCCTGGCGGGGGGCGAAAGGGCCTCAGCTCGAACGCGCGAGGCAATCCTCGAGGCCACTGGCGAGGCTGCGCATGAGTGTGGAGTAAAGGTTCGCGCCAGCCGATATCAGCCCGCCTTCGGGATCGAGCGTGCCAGGGCGCGCCTTGGTGCCTTCGATGACCGTGTCGATGAGCTTCGACTTGAATTGTGGCTCGGCGAACACGCAGGTTGCCCCCAACTGACCGATCTTTTTGCGGATGGCGGTCAGGCGTTTGGCAGACGGCTGGACGTCGGGGCTGACGGTGATCGAGCCCGCGGCCGTCAATCCGAAGTGCCTCTCGAAATACTGGTAGGCGTCATGAAAGACGACGAAGGGGCGGTCCTTCACAGGCGCAAGGACTGTCTCGAGTTCGGCCGTGAGCGCGGCGATCGTGGCCGAGTGGGCTTCGGCGTTGGCCTCATAGGTCGCGGCGTCGGCCGGGTTGGCGGCGGACAATATGGTGGCGATGTGCTTGGTCATTTTCTGTGCGTTGGCTGGATCCAGCCAGACGTGAGGATCGACACCGCCTGCCTGTTCATCGCCGTTATCGTGAGCATGGCCGTGATCGTGGCCCGGCTTCGTGGCGTCCGAGTGGGCCTCGAAGGTGCCCCCCTGACGGCGGTCGAGCAGTGTAAGGCCCGGCGCGTCCTGCAGCGAGACGATGCGGACCGTCTTCGGCAGCGATTTGACGAGTTTCGCCGTGAACGGTTCGAGTCCCTCCGAGACGCGGAAGAACACCGCAGCATCTTGCACGGCTTTGCTGTCGGATGGCTTCATGGCGTAGCTGTGGGGTGAGGCGTTGCCGTCGACGAGCAGTTTGGGCTGGCCGGTCGCACCCATCACGCTCGCGACAAGCGAATGGATCGGCTTCGAGGTGACCGTGACCTTCAATTCGGCGGCAACCAGTGGGCTGGCGGAGAGTGCCAGCGCGACGGCGGCCGCCAGCGCCGTGTGCGTCACTGATGATGGCGACTGAGCCCGCGGATCGATCATCGACCAGTGCCGGTCAGATCTGTCGAAAACAATCATGCTACAATCCTTGAACCTGATCGCTGCCGGGGTGCGCAATGCTCTCGCGTTCCGGATACTGCTCGGATCGCACAGGAACTTTCGACGCAACTGCTTCCGCCAAAGGCCGACTTCCGCAAAAGGCGGATGGCACATGTTGCGAAATATTACGTTATAATATACGTCTTTGCCGGGCCGTAAAGAGGCAGGGTCGAAATCATCAGTGGGAACGCCAAGGGGCGACGCTGTGGCGGTCACAACTTCGAGACGGGTGGTCTTGGTCGCTGGGATTTCGAAGATTGTGGATCTAGAGGTATCGGGCCTGGTCCGACGTCGAGTTGGGAGCTTGTGCCACGAACCGCCCGTCGCGGCCGGTAAACCTCCTCGATGCCATCATCGCGCCTCACTCTTGGTCCGAGCCTTGGTGCCGTCCGGCGCGACGGCGATCCGCGTTGATAGCGCAGCCTGGCGTGCTTAAGTTGCGAACCGGAGTGCCAACCTGGAGACGTCCATGC
>PEQZ01000144.1 GCA_002928395.1 Hyphomicrobium sp. | reverse complement strand
AACATGGCCGGCCATTCAGCCTTCAAGAACATCATGCACAAGAAGGGTCGCAAAGATGCGGCCCGGGCCAAGATGTTCGCCAAGTTCGCGCGCGAGATCACGGTCGCCGCGAAGTCCGGGATGCCCGATCCCGCGATGAACCCGCGCCTCAGGCTCGCTATCCAGACGGCGCGGGCCGAGAACATGCCCAAGGACAACATCGACCGCGCGATCAAAAAGGCGCTGGGCGGCGACACGGACAACTACGAGACGGTGCGCTACGAGGGATATGCGCCGGGCGGGGTGGCGGTCATCGCCGAAGCCTTGACCGACAACCGCAACCGCACCGGTGGCGCGGTGCGTGCCGTGTTCACCAAATACGGCGGCAACCTGGGCGCCACGGGCTCGGTCAGCCACATGTTCACGCACGTGGGCGAGATCACCTACAAGGTCGCGGCCGGTTCGGGGGATATGGTGCTGGAGGCGGCCATCGAGGCCGGCGCAGACGACGTACACTCAGACGCGAACGGCCATCTCATCGTCTGCGCGTTCGACAGTCTCGGCACGGTGGCCGGCGCGCTCGAAGCCAAGATGGGGGAAGCCGAGAGTGTGCGCTCGGTCTGGAAGCCCAGCTTGACCACCGCCGTCGACGAGGAGGCTGCCCAGTCGATCGTCAAAATGATCGCGGCACTCGATGACGACGACGACGTGCAAAACGTCTATGCGAACTTCGAGATATCCGACGATATCATGAAGAAGCTGACGGCGGCCTGAGCAGCCGCGCTGGATTTAGCTGCAATTTGATCCAATCCGGTAACGGTCCGCACATCAAAGTGGGGTATCGTCCGAGGGACGCCGTAGGCTGGGCAACCGCTGCAGCCGCGCCGCCAGGACGCTGGCTATGCAACTCGGTTCGCACAACTTCGACGCCTATGCGCGAAATCTGCGCCGGATCATGTGGGCGGAGTTCGTCGACGAGCAGATCCGCGCCCGACGCGGTAGGCACTTCCGGGCGTCGCTGGTCGACGACCCATACACAGTGGGCCCGACCGATCTCGGCGCGCAGTTCGAATATCACAGGCATCGGAAGGGCGACGGCGGCAACGGCGGCTGAATCCGAGGCTCGGCTATCGCCAGAACAGCCCAAGGGCTGCCAGCGCGAGTCCGATCAAGAGCACGGCGATCCCGGCCAGACCTGCAACCTGGGCCATGGCGTGACGAACACCGTAACCTGCCACTTTGCTCGCCTTGCCCAGGGTCGATGACGCCTGGTTGATCTCGGTGATTTTCCCCTTGATCTCGCGGCCGATGACGCCCGCATCGCGCTTTTTGACAGCTTCCCATGCCGTATCGGTGACCTGGTCGGTCAGGCTGTGGCGGCTGGCCCAGCTGCGCAGCATCCACCCAAGTACGAAAAGCACAAGTCCGATGACCAGCAAAGTGGGGTTGGGGATGTGGGGCATGGGGCGCGGTTTCCCTCTCTGTTTCGGGCGGACGATGGCCAACAGAAATGGCCGGCACAAGGGGGCGGGGAGCATATTTTGCTGCGGCGTGGTAAGCGGATATCCATGGCATCAAAAGCGATTCGTATCATCGGCATCGATCCTGGGCTTCGGCGCACCGGCTGGGGTGTCGTGGAGAGTGACGGGGTGCGGCTGGTCTACGTCGCGTCGGGCATGATCACATCGGAATCCGACGACGACCTCGCCTACCGCTTGCGGGAGATCTTCGAGGGGCTGACCAGCGTGATCGCCGCGTTTTCTCCGCACGATGCCGCGGTGGAAGAAACGTTCGTCAACGAAAACCCGCGGGCTACCCTCAAACTCGGACAGGCGCGCGGCATGGCGCTGCTGGCGCCTGCGATGGCTGGGCTGAAAGTCGCCGAGTACCCGCCCAACCTGATCAAGAAGACGGTGGTCGGTGCTGGCCACGCCGACAAGAAGCAGATCCAGGCCATGATCGGCTTTCTGCTGCCGAAGGCAAAGTTCGGAAGCGCGGACGAGGCTGACGCACTTGCCATTGCCATCTGCCATGCCAACCACCGGACCAGTCCTCATGCGAGAGCTTTGGAGGCTCTGAAGGCCCGGGTATGAAGATGATGGAGCATGGGGCGGACGTGATGGAGGTGCGGGCATGATCGGCAAGCTGAGGGGCAAGGTGGACGCGATCGGAGAAAGCTTTCTCATCGTCGACGTCGGTGGCGTCGGTTACGAGGTGCAGGCGTCGTCGCGCACGCTGCGGAACCTGAAGATCGGGGACGAAGTCTCGCTCACCATCGACACCTATGTGCGCGAGGACGCGATCCGGCTGTTCGGGTTCTCGAGCGAACTCGAGCGCAGCTGGTTCCGCACGCTGCAGAACGTGCAGGGCGTCGGCGCGAAGGTTGCGCTCGGCGTGCTGGGCGTGCTGGCGCCGGGTGATCTGGCGACGGCCATTGCACTGCAGAACTCTGGCGTGGTCGAACAGGCGCCGGGCGTCGGCAAGAAGCTCGCACAGCGCATCGTGATGGAGTTGAAGGACAAGGCGCCGGGGTTGGCGCTGTCCGGGGTCAACGCGGCGGCCGGTGGAGCCGGCGGTGTGACGGCCTCGCCGCCCCAGGGCAATGCCGCCATGGAGGCGATGTCGGCTTTGACCAATCTCGGCTACAACCCGTCACAGGCCAGCCAGGCGATCGCGGCGGCGGTGAAGGAACTCGGGCCAGAGG
>PEQZ01000143.1 GCA_002928395.1 Hyphomicrobium sp. | reverse complement strand
TCCTGGGGCTGGCATGTGTTGTCGCCGGGCGAGCCGTTCGCCCAAGGCGCCGCCTACAGCGCCCTCGACACCCGCAAGGTGCTCGTTTTGCTGACGGACGGCCAAAACGACATGAAGGTCGAAGCCAATGGTTTCGGCATGTTCTACGACAAGCGGATGGGCCAGACCGGCAAAAGCTGGATCGCGATGACCCCGCTCGTCGATTCTCGCATGGACCTGCTTTGCAAGAATATCAAAGCCTCTGGCGTCGCGATCTATATCATCAGCTATGCCCTTGGAAACACAGCCGAAACCGCGAAGCAGAAGGCGCGAATGGACAAATGCGCAAGTTCACCCGATAACCATTTCGACGCCGAAAATCCGGCCGAGCTGCGCCGGGCACTCGTCAACATCGTGAGAAGCGTGACGCCGATCACGCTCGAACGGTAGCGGCGTGCTCGCCCAGCCTCAAAGCAGCTTCTTCAGTTCGGCTTTCAACGCCGGGCCCAGGTCGTCGCGTGCCAGCGCATAAGCGACGTTGGCCATCAGGAATCCGATCTTGGAGCCGCAATCGTAGATCTGGCCATCGAAGCGCACGGCAAAGAACGGTGGTTTTTCTCGGCTTGTAGCTTGATCATGGAATCGGTCAGCTGGATTTCGCCACCGGCACCGCGCTCCTGCTCTCCGAGCAATGCGAAGACCTGCGGCTGCAGGATGTATCGGCCGGTGATGTGCAGGTTGGACGGCGCGGTGCCGCGCGGCGGTTTCTCGATCATGCTGGTGATGCCCGTCACCTTGGCCTTCGCGTTCTCGACGCCGACGATGCCGTAGAGGTGCGTCTGGTCGTTGGGCACGGGCGATACCGCCACGTGGTTGCCGCCGTGCTCGTCGTAGGCTCGCATCATGTCGGCGAGGCAGGGGGTGTGGGCGTGATGCAGCATATCTGGCAGGAGCAGCGCGAACGGCTCGTCGCCGACCAACTCGCGCGCGCACCATACGGCGTGCCCGAGACCCAATGGCGCCTGCTGGCGGGTGAAACTCGTCTGGCCAGCCCCCGGCAGATCGCGGGACAACAGCTCCAGCTCGCTCTTCTTGCCACGGGCGTGAAGCGTCTGCTCGAGCTCGAATTGGCTGTCGAAGTGATCCTCGATAACGCCCTTGTTGCGGCCCGTAATAAAGATGAAATGCTCGATGCCGGCGGCCCGTGCTTCGTCCACCACGTGCTGGATGACCGGACGGTCGACAACTGTCAGCATCTCCTTTGGCATGGCCTTTGTTGCCGGCAAAAAGCGCGTTCCCAGACCAGCCACAGGGAATACCGCTTTTCGGATGCGCTTCTTGGATGCTGCCATGGAAAACTGGTCCTCAGGTTTGACGGGTACGTCTCGCCGCGATAGTTGGTACGCGGCTTGAATAGCCGCGATAGTTGGTACGCGGCTTGAATAGCCGCGATAGTTGGTACGCGGCTTGAACAACGGTGACGCGGCAGACCGTGACATGTGCAGTTAGTTCAGACAGAAGGCCGATGTAAGACAAAATTTCGTAACGTTTGGCGCCGCGCCGAAGCGTTGCCAGCGTGCCGTTAACGCGTCGTGATGCGGGTTATCGTATGACGATCTCCCACAGGCAGAGACCGCAGCTCCGGAGTGCATACCCAACATGAGCGTTCTTGTCACGGGAGGCGCCGGCTACATCGGCAGCCATATGGTGCATGAGCTTCTGGACGCAGGCGAA
Organism: Hyphomicrobium sp.; assembly: GCA_002928395.1. Lineage (GTDB taxonomy): Bacteria > Pseudomonadota > Alphaproteobacteria > Rhizobiales > Hyphomicrobiaceae > JAKAML01. The sequence continues at coordinate 1,059 of PEQZ01000143.1, read as the reverse complement.
ACGGTGGTCGTGCTCGACAATCTGGTCACCGGCTTCCGCTGGGCGGTGCCGGAGGCCGCGACACTGGTGGTGGGTGACATTGGCGATTTCGACCTGGTCACGACCGTCATCCGCCAGCACCGCATCGAGGCCATCATCCATTTCGCGGGCTCGGTCGTCGTGCCCGACAGCGTGTCCGATCCATTGGGCTACTATCACAACAATACAGCCAACTCGCGAACCCTGATGCAAGCCGCGGTGGCAACGGGCATCAAGCACTTCATCTTCTCCTCGACGGCCGCCGTTTACGGCAACCCCCAGGAGAACCCGGTCACGGAGACGGCGGTTCCGGCGCCGATGTCGCCCTACGGCACCTCGAAGCTGATGACGGAACTGATGTTGGCCGACGTCGGCCGTGCCCACGACCTCAGGTATGTCGCGCTGCGCTATTTCAACGTCGCAGGCGCCGACCCCGAAGGCCGGACCGGTCAGTCGACCAAGGGTGCCACGCACCTCATCAAGGTGGCCTGCGAAACAGCCCTCGGAAAGCGCGCGCGGATCGAGGTTTTCGGCACCGATTACCCGACGCCCGACGGCACTTGCATCCGCGACTACATCCACGTCAAGGATCTGGTGCGTGCGCATACGTCGGCGCTGGTCTACCTGCGCAACGGCGGCAAGGCCGACGTGTTCAACTGCGGCTATACCAAAGGCTATTCGGTGCTCGATGTGATCGCGGCGGTCAAGCGCATGTCCAACCGAGATTTCGAGGTGGCGCTGTCGCCGCGGCGGCCCGGCGATCCGGCGGCGATCGTGGCGGCGTCGACCAAGATCAGGGCCACGCTCGGTTGGGTGCCCGAGCACGACGACCTCGACCAGATCGTCGCCCAGGCGCTGAGGTGGGAAGATCATCTCGCTCGCTTCAAGCGGACGACCTAGTGTTCCGGTTCCGATATTTGCTTTCCTCAGCAGTGCCGCTCGGAGCACGGCTGTCCGGGTTAACCCTGACGCATGATGCGAACGAGCAGAAGGGAAAGAAATTGCCTCTCCCCATCGCGCTGGAAGCGCGTCTCCGACGCG
>PEQZ01000142.1 GCA_002928395.1 Hyphomicrobium sp. | reverse complement strand
AGATCGGGATCGCCGAAGCTCTCGCCGCCTTGAAGCCACTGCTCGAAGACCGCGCCACGCTCAAGATCGGCCAGAACATCAAGTTCGACATGCTGGTGATGGCGCGCCACGGCATCCACATCGCACCCGTCGACGACACCATGCTGCTCTCATATGCCCTCGATGGCGGCCGCGGCGGCCATGGCATGGACGACCTCTCGGAACGCCACCTCGCCCACACCTGCATTCCTTTCTCGACCGTGATCGAACTCGCGCCCGGCGCGAAAAAGGCGGACAAGACCTTTGCCGGCGTGCCGATCCCCAAGGCAACCGAGTACGCGGCCGAAGACGCCGACGTGACGCTCAGGCTTTGGATGTGCCTCAAACCCCGATTGGCGGCCGAGCGCATGACCACCGTTTATGAGACGCTCGAGCGGCCGTTGGTGCCGGTCATCGTCGAGATGGAGCGGGCCGGCATCAAGGTCGATCGCGCCATTCTCTCGCGGCTTTCGAGCACGTTCGCCCAAGGCATCGCGCGGCTGGAGGAGGAGGTCCACGCGCTCGTCGGCCACAAGTTCAACCTAGGCTCACCGAAGCAGCTCGGCGAACTGCTGTTCGACCGGCTGCAGTTGCCGGGGGGAAAACGCACCAAGTCGGGTCAGTGGGAGACACGCGCGGGCCTGCTCGACGATCTCGCGGCCAACGAGGATCTACCGCCCGACGCCCGCCGGCTGATCAACACTATGCTGGAATGGCGGCAGCTGTCGAAGCTGCGCTCGACCTACACCGACGCGCTGCCCGAGTTCATCCAGCCGGATACGGGCCGCATCCACACGAGTTATGCGCTCGCCTCCACCACCACCGGGCGGCTGGCGTCGTCCGACCCGAACCTGCAGAACATCCCGATCCGCACCAAGGAGGGCCGCGAGATTCGGACGGCCTTCATCGCCGACAAAGGCATGAAGCTCGTCTCGGCGGACTACTCGCAGATCGAGTTGCGCGTTCTGGCCCACATCGCTGACATTCCGCAATTGAAAAAGGCGTTCGCCGAAGGGCTCGACATCCATGCCATGACGGCGTCGGAGATGTTCGGGGTGCCAGTGGCCGACATGCCGTCGGACGTGCGCCGCCGTGCCAAAGCGATCAATTTCGGCATCATCTATGGCATTTCAGCGTTCGGCCTCGCCAATCAGCTGGGCATCAGCCGCGACGAGGCCGGCCAGTACATCAAGACCTATTTCCAGCGCTTCCCCGGCATCCGCGATTACATGGAGGCGACCAAGAAGTTCGCGCACGACAAGGGCTATGTTGAAACCGTGTTCGGCCGCCGGATCCACTATCCCGAGATCAACACCAAGAATCCGTCCATGCGCGGCTTCCTCGAGCGCGCGGCGATCAACGCGCCGATCCAGGGCTCGGCTGCCGACATCATCCGCCGCGCCATGATCCGCCTGCCGGGCGCGCTGGCCGACGCCAAGCTCGACAGCGCGAGGATGCTGCTGCAGGTCCACGACGAGTTGGTGATCGAGGCGAAAGTGGCCGAGACCGACAACACCATCACCGTGACCCGCCGCGTCATGGAGTGCGCCGCCGAGCCGGCCGTGAAGCTGTCCGTGCCGATCCATGTCGACGCCAAGGCCGCAGACAACTGGGAGGCGGCGCATTGAGCAAACCAAGCGTCGCGGTTGATCGGCCGATATCCGAACAGTCCTAGAGCAGCCCGCGCATCTGCGCCAAGTGGCCTAGCCGCACCTCGGGGCGGGCGCCAAATTGGGTGATGGTCTCGCTCGCGGCAAAGCTCGCGAGCCGACCGGCCATTTCAAAGCTGAAGCCGCGCGCAAGACCAAACAAGAAGCCTGCCGCGTAGAGATCGCCGGCACCCGTGGCGTCCACCACCTTCGAAACGTGTTCAGGTGCAATCGGCAAGTTCATGCCCCGGTTGACGATGATCGATCCCTTGTCGCTGCGGGTGACGACGGCAAGCGGTGTATCGTGTCCAATTTTGCGCAGCGCTTCGGGAAAGGCGTTGGTCTGATAGAGCGACTTCAGTTCGCATTCATTCGCGAACACCATGACGGATCCGGAGCGGATGAGCTTGAGAAGCTCGATTCGATGGCGATCGACACAAAATGAATCCGAAAGCGAAAGTGCGACCCGGCGCCTGTTGGCTTTGGCGATTTCGACCGCACGGCGAAACGCGGCCTTGGCGTCGGGCCGGTCGAAAAGATATCCTTCGAGGTAGACAAATTGAGCCTTTCGAACCAATTCGGCATCGATCAGCCCTCCGTCGAGCTCGGTGCTGCAGCCGAGATACGTGTTCATGGTTCGATGCCCGTCCGGGGTGACGAGTACCAGCGCGCGTGACGTTTCCTTGCCCGGAATGATTGTGGAAATCGAGTTGAATACGACACCCGTACCCCTGAGATCGTGCCGGAAAATCCGGCCGTAGTGGTCGTCCGCTACTTTGCCGATAAAGGCCGCCTTGCCGCCGAACGAGGCTATGCCGACAGCCGTGTTGGCCGCTGACCCGCCCGCCACATCGAGACCCGAAGGAAGCCGTTTGCACTGGTCGGCCAGCTCAGCCGACGAATTGACGAGGGTCATGTGGCCCTTGTGGGCACCAACCGCGACGAGGAAGTTATCGTCGCACCGGCGAATGATATCGACGATGGCGTTGCCGACGGCGACGACGTCGTATTCGTGTTCAGACATGAAGCGCCCGTCGGTCCTGCAACCACGATGCTCTTGCACCGGAACATGCTCGTGATGATGGCTGCGAGAGCCTATGCCGCGTCACTTGTGCGAGGCTGATAGCCTAGGCTCGACCGGACTTCGGCGGTCAAGTTCCCACGCACGCGGCCGGCTCGAGC
>PEQZ01000141.1 GCA_002928395.1 Hyphomicrobium sp. | reverse complement strand
GCGCACACCGGCCGCCCTACCCCCAGTGTCTCGAGCACGGAGAACGGCATGCCTTCGAACTCGGAAGTGAGAATGCCGGCGTGCACATGGCCAAGCACCTCGGCCACGCCCTTGGCATCCTTGAAGCCATGAAGCTTGGCCTTGTCGCGGATGGCGGCGAACTCAGGGAAGCGCTCGGGGTCACTGGTGCCCACGTAATGCAACTCGACGCCAGGCCCCAGTTTCTCGGCGAGCTTCGCGATGGTCTTGAACATCAAGGACGGCACCTTGAAGAGATCGAGGCGGCCGGCGAAGGCTACGCGGAAACCGTCGTCTTTCGGAAACGGCTGCATTGCGAAGGTGCGCGTGTCGACCCAGGTCGATAGCGTGCCGATCTTGTGCGCTTGGCCGGGGTAAGTGGCGCGGATTCGCTCGGTGATGATCGGATTGACGCAAAGAAACTTGTCGCACGCTTGAACCGCCATCCACTCATTGAGGTTGTGCACGTAGCGATAGCTCTTCAGCAGCGAGTCCATCTGGCGTTTGGGCGCGCCCTCGCCGTGCAGCATCTGCACGAACGGGATGCCGAGCATCCGCACGAGCGTTGCGAACTCCACGCGCTGCAGATCGGCGCTCGTCGGTCTCTCCTTGAGCACGCGCCGCACCTTCGGCAGGTACTTCAGCAGCCCCTGCATGAACTGGAAATTGATCGAATCCTTGATGCTTGTCGCCGCCTCCCGCGCCTTGTCGTCGGGGAAGCGCAGCACCGGCAGGAAATCGAAGGATTTGCCCCGGAACTCGACGCGGCTGACCTCACCCAGCGTTTTGTCGCCCACGGCATCGACGCCGATCATCAGGAACGTGAAGTCGTCCGGTAAGAACGCAATCATGTCGCGAATGAAAGTTTCGAGCCCGCCGACCTTGGCGCCGCAGGGATCGAAAGAATGTATGACGCATAACCGGTGTTGCATCTGCCTCGCCTGTTTCACTATCGCGCGCCGCCGTTTCGAACGGCTACCTCCCAAGCCTCGTGCCAACCAAGCCAGCCTCGTCCAAACCCGGCCTGCCTCACGCCACACCAGCGGCTGACTTGAGCATGCGAACCGCGGTCCGCCGCGCGTCCGGATAGAGTATGGCGAGCGTGCCCCCGTAAACGAACGCGCCCACCGCGACCGCCAGCCCAACGCTCGACGCCGACGCGGATGTCGGCAACGCCATCACGCACGCAGCCATGACCAGGGTGGCCGTCCCGAGTTTCACGACGTCCGCCAGCGGCAGCGCGAACCGGTACCACGTCCACGCGCACAGCAGTGTGACCACAAGGCTTACGAACGCGCCCGCAGCTGCACCCGCGACCACGCCCGGAAGTCCGCCGAGATAGAGACCCAAAGCCGCCCCGATCAGCGTCGCAAGGCCGTCGATCGCATCGTTGACCAGTGGCACCATCGGCTTTTCGTGCAGCAGAAACACCTGCTCGCCGAAATGAATGCGCAGGTTCCTGAGCGCGCCGGCAACGATCGCCAGCGGCAGCACCGCGATCGTCATGTCGCGATAGGGCGCTGCGATGATCAACCGCACCAACGGCTCGCTCACCGCCCACAGGCCCGCCGCAGCCGGCGCGAGTGCCGCCAGCAGCAACACGCCGTTGCGGACCAACTGTGCCTGACCTTCCGCCATCCCTCCTTCGCGCGCACGCTTTACCGCAAGGGGGAACGCCGCAGCCGTCACCAGCATGGCCGCGAACGCCGCAGCCCGGAGGCCCAGCGCCCAGCCGACCGTCACCAGGCCCACCGCGGCCGCGCCTTCCTTCCATTCGACGACGAAGCGAAGGCCGTTGTTGGCGACCCATACGAGGACTGCGCCGATCACCAGCGGCAGACCATAGGTCAGCGCGGCCGCGATCATCTCTTTGGATGCTCTCAATGGCCGCCGCCCCATGCCGAGCCGCACGACGGCGAATAACAGCGACACCAGCTGCGCTGCGGCATAGCCCCAGAGTACGGCGGACGCCGTGGGCCCGAAAACCTGGATCAACAACAGGCCTATGCCGAGCCCGGCCACCGGCCACGCCGATTGCAGCACGGTGTAGGCGAGCGTATCGCCCTCGATCCTTGCCCGGTCCGTCAGATGCGTGACCAGCGCGCGGCTTGCCATGTAGGCCGCACTCGCCGCCACCAACCCCGGCGTCCACTCGGCGGAGATCAGAAATGGCAGCAGCAGCGTCACCAGCACCGTCGCCAGGGTCGCGGCCACGAACAATCCCGTTTCGGTATCGAGATAGAGCGCGCGGCCCTGCGCCTCGGCCGTCCCGTCGAAGTAACGAAGCGAGTAAAGGCTGAACCAGAACAGCGTACCAAGGTAGACGAGCTCCTGCGCCGCCGATATCAACGCGAACGCACCCATTTCACCGGGCGACAGAAAGTAGGTCCATGCCACCGCGGACACGAACTGGAAAACCGGCCCGACCACCTGTGCGGGTAGATAGAGAATGGTCTGGCGGAGCAGCATGGACCTCGTCACCGGGCGCGTTCGCCCTTGTTGCTGTTGATATAGTGAGCATCGGCAGTGGTCGGTCTTATCCCGTCCGACGCCTCGTCTCGATGTGTCGTACACCTCGACCCTGCCGGCAGCAGGATGACTCAATGCCGCGAGAGTGTCGGGCCATACGGCGTTTAGACCAATCGCGCCGCCTTGGCAGTATGGTTGTCACGGCTTGTTGCACACCTCGTACCGTTCCCATAGATCCGGCCCGACGCCCGAATGCGGCACGTCCATTGCTCTCCCGACACGTGGCCGTTAACTCGTCTTACCGGTAGCTCGACTGGACAAGCTTCCCACCACCCCTCATTGTCGACCTTGGAAGTCTATGCGCATC
>PEQZ01000140.1 GCA_002928395.1 Hyphomicrobium sp. | reverse complement strand
CACGTCCTGAGTATCGGCCAGGTTCTGGGCCTGGTGTTCAGGATGGACGTCTGGACGCGCCTCTGGTCTGTTGTCCGGCTTGACGTCTGGCCGCGTCGGCATTGTTGCGGCGCGCACGGCGACATCCTTGTCGACGGCTGCGGACGAGATGCCCGCTGAAACGGATCGGGCAGCCCGGCCATCGGTTGTTGAACGCTGCGATCCCGCTTGGCTGACCGTCGGGGCCGTTGCCGTGGACGGAGCGGCGGCTTGCGCGAGCTTGGCGCCCGAACCGCGACCGCCGTTGGGCTGCAACATGACCATGTTCGTCACGGCAGCAGAGCCGAGGACCAGAAATGCGATGAGACCCACCCGCGAGACGTTCGTCATGATGCAGTAGCCCTTGGGCAGCGCCGAAACCGTCAGCGGCCGATCATTGATCGAGCGTAGTTAATGAGCCCTTAATCCTGGTGACAAGACGCCCGCCCAAGGGCTTTGGAGCGAACGCGGCTCGCCTTCGGCAGGATCAATAAAGTTCGACACGAATTCGCGGAAAAGCTGCGGATGCGCGGGCGCACTTTTTTGATCTCGCTTTGCTATTCGTCGTCATGGAACCCCGGAAATGATGTTCGGGAAAGCATCATGCGAAGGCCATGTAGGCAACGCGATAGCATCAGTTCGGCGGAGCAGTGATCATGGCAATTATCAAGAAGGCGCTGATTTTGGGGACCGCGATCGCGCTTCTGCCAACCGACCAGGCGCAGCAAAACGAGTTCTACGAGCGAAGCACCGACGCGTTGCAGTGGACGATGACGTTCTGCGACCGTAACCAAACCATCTGCACCGAAGGTAACGCGCTTTGGACGACATTTGTGCAGAAGGCGGAATTCGGTGCCGGCGTGGCATACACGCTGTTCCAGAAGCAGTTCAACGTCGATGAGCCTCGTGCCTTGCCTGTCAAGGAACCCCTGTTCGAAAGGCGCGGCACCTTGAAGCCAGAGGATATGCGGCCGGGCTGGCGCGGCGGCGCGCAAACTTCCCGCAGTGGCGCTTGATGCTTTGAGGGTCGTTGGCCCAGTCGGCCATGCCGGGAACCTCGCCACCGTCAGCCTTGCGCGACCCGACCGCTGCCCATATGTGACTGGGATGTTCAATGGCTGGCCAGGGTCCAGCCAAGCCTCCCGGAGACGACATGCCATTTGCAGACATCGAGGCTGATTTTGCGCTCCTGGACGACTGGGAAGACCGCTACCGTTATGTCATCGAACTTGGCCGCGCCTTGCCGCCCCTTCCTCATGAACTCCGCATCGAGGCAAATAAAGTGCGTGGTTGCGCAAGCCAGGTGTGGCTCGCGACCAGTCTAGTCCACGATCGCAACAGGGATATCGAGACCCTCCACTTCGTCGGCGACAGCGACGCTCACATCGTGCGCGGTCTCGTCGCCATCCTGTTCGCCATCTATGAGGGCAAATCCGCCGCAGAGATCCTGGCCATCGACGCGCCCGGATATTTCGCACGGCTCGGCTTGAAAGAGCACCTGACGCCGCAGCGGTCGAACGGGCTGGCGTCAATGGTCGAACGGATCCGCGCTGACGCCGCGCAATTCGAGGTCTCCCGTCAAGGGTGAATGGCCTTTGCGCCGGCAGGCTGGCTACTCATGCCAATCATCGAGGCTCGGACGATAGTCCGGGGCACCCCAGTGCCTTACACCGCCATCGATTTGCGCGCCGCGCGGCTGCCAAGGTTCGATACCGTAGTGCCTCGCAAGGCTCGCCAGGGCCAATTGGAGTACGACCTTGCCTGAGCGCTGCGGCCAACCGGCTGCCGTTTCCGTATCTTCGAGGCCCTTTAGGTGGCAGCAAACGTCGATCAGGACGCCGCTGAGCTCGGGCCCGACGGCGGCGAGTGCCCGCCGCACACGTTCTTGCGCGGCCACGACGCCGTCACGGAGTTCCGCGCCCCCGCCGGCCGCGCTCCGCGAGCCGCCACCCGGGACAGCGGACCAGTTGGCCGTCACGCGCGGGGTCATGCCTGCAAACCAGAAATCGGCGCGCAGCTTCTCGCCAGCCTGGAACGCATGATCAGAGATCAATGGACGGCCATCGCGCCCCTTGTGCCGCCGCAACCAGGCCAGCGGGCTTTCGTCTTGATTGACGGCAGGGCTTGCCGCCGCCGTCGCCGCCGCTGGGCCCCGTTGACTTGCAACAGCTGCCGCCGAACTCGCGTCTTTGATATCCTGACCGCTCATCGCGCGCTTCAGGAATTCGCGGCCACGGGCCGACAACCGCCACGGTTCGGTTGAGGCGCCGTCCGTTTCGACCCTCTCGATCCAGCCGCGGCGGAGCGCGAGTTTCATCGCTTCGCTGGAAATCATATCGTCTGCTGGCGGTGCAGCCGGCACGACCCGGGATCGCCCCAACCGGGCGAGAAGGCGCAGGACAGATCTGGCCGCGGCGACGCGCGACGCAGGGGTCTCATTCAAGCTCATGGGCTGATCTCTCAATGGCTCACTACGCAGTTCGGCTCGGCCGGGTCGGGGGTGCGATGGTCCGCTCTGTCGCGAGTGCGCGGACAACCATTTCGAGAAGTTCGAGGGCCCGGTCGAATACGGGGTCGTCGCGGCGGTCTTCGATCATCGCGCAGGCGTGGGCGACCGTGGTGCGATCCCTGGAAAACAGCCGGCCTACGGCCGTCAGGCTCATGCCGCAGGAGACGTGAGCGAGATACATCGCAGTCTGACGTGCCAAGGCGACTTCGGCCCGGCCGCGGGTGCCATGTTCGATGCCCGCAATGTCGACGCCGAAGACGTGCGCAACGGCCTGGCTGATGGGGCGGAAGACAGCGAGAACCGGTGTGCCGCAGGTTTGGTGCCAGATCAGCTGGAC
>PEQZ01000139.1 GCA_002928395.1 Hyphomicrobium sp. | reverse complement strand
ACAGACGGGTTCTCGGGGTTGGCGATGATCGGGTGGTAGGCCATAAGTACCACTCAGTGGAGTTGCCGCAACGGGCGAACCCGGCATGGCACCGATCGCCCATCGCAGCAGGGAGCCTGAACGACGTGAGGCATTTTTTTTCGACACGCGATGAGCCCGCATTTCCCAATCAGGACGACAGCCGGCTCAGACTGCAGACCATTATCCGGTTGAGGTGGCTGGCCGTCCTCGGTCAGCTTTTCGCCGTCAACGTCGTGTTCTTCGGGTTCGGCTTTCCGCTTCCCATCGGCTACTGCCTGAGCTTCATCGCGCTTTCAGCCTGGCTCAACGTTTTCCTCTCGATCCAGTATCCCGCGCGGCACCGGCTGAGCGCCGAGTTCGCAACCGTGCTGCTCGCCTACGACATTCTGCAACTCGGCGTCCTGCTGTATCTCACCGGAGGCATCGAGAACCCGTTCACAGTGCTGATCCTCGCGCCCGTGACCGTGTCCGCCGCCACCTTGCCGCCGCGCAATACCGTGTTGCTCGGGCTTGTTGCAGCGCTGGTGACGGCCGTCATCGTGTTTCATTACCTTCCGTTGCCGTGGTATCCCGGCATGCGCCTCGACATGCCGTTCCTCTACAAGGCCGGGATTCTGGCGGCGATCGTTTCGTGCATGATTTTCCTTGCGCTTTATGCGCGGCGCTTGTCCCAGGAGGGACGGCAGATGTCGGCCGCGCTCGCGGCCACCGAGCTCGTCTTGGCCCGGGAGCAGAAGCTGCATGCGCTCGATGGCCTCGCCGCCGCCGCCGCCCACGAACTCGGCACACCGTTGTCGACCATCGTACTGGTGTCGAGCGAACTCGCACGTGACCTTGGCCCGGAGGCCAAATATGTCGAGGACCTCGAGCTGCTCACGTCCCAGGCCCGGCGCTGCCGTGACATCCTGCAGAAGTTGACCCGTCGCTCAGGTGAGGAGGAAGACCCGCTGCATGCCAGTCTGTCGGTTCGCGAGATGATCGACGAGGCGGCTGGTCCCTACCGGCACGGCCGCGCGGCCGTTGTGATTGCCGCGCGTGCAGCCGAAGGTCTGCCGCCCGCTGCCGCCCGCGAGCCGGTCGGCAACCGCCGGCCGGGCGTAATCTACGGTATCGGCAACATCATCGAGAATGCTGTCGATTTCGCCGCTTCGCGGGTCGAGGTCGGTGCCGTCTGGAGCGCACACGACGTGGTTGTGACGATTGCCGACGACGGCCCGGGGTTTCCAGCCGAGGTCATGGACACGCTGGGCGAGCCTTATGTCACGACCCGCCCCAGACGATCCAAGCGGGGCGGCGACGCAAGCGGACTAGGACTCGGCTTCTTTATCGCCAAGACGCTACTGGAACGATCGGGAGCAAGCGTCCATCTCGAAAACCGGACGCCACCGCTCAGCGGCGCCATCGTGCGGCTGTCATGGCCGCGCGCGAACTTCGAGCGAAAACTCGGGCGGGCGGCAACCGAGCTGCAGAAAACCGCGCAGCGGCGCGACTGAACGGACGATCGGTCACTGTCCGGCGTTGCGCCGTTAACCGTCCCTCTGGCTCAAAACCTTCCTTCTGGAGCTTGGAATCCTCGGTAAACCCTTGGCGCGTGCATTCAGCGTCTATAGTATCCATCGACGCTGGAGTGAAAAAAGTGACAGAAGATCTTTCATTTCGTCAAGACGAGCTGCCCGACGACCGGTCCCTCGTGATCGTCGATGACGACAAGGCGTTCCTTTTGCGCCTCGGTCGGGCCATGGAAACCCGTGGCTTCGAGGTGCGCATGGCCAGTTCGGTCGCGGAGGGCGTTGAGCTGATACGGCAGAAGCCGCCAGCCTTCGCCGTGGTCGATATGCGGCTCGAAGATGGCAATGGCCTCGACGTGATCGCCGAGCTGGCACGGCTGAAACCCGATGCCCGCGCCATCGTGCTGACCGGCTATGGCAACTTCGCCACCGCGGTCACCGCCGTCAAGCTTGGCGCCGTCGACTACTTGGCCAAGCCCGCCGACGCCGACGAGGTTACCGACGCGCTCCTGGCCCCCGCGAATTCAAAAGCGCCGCCGCCTGAGAACCCGATGTCGGCCGATCGCGTGCGCTGGGAGCACATCCAGCGGGTCTATGAGCTGTGCAACCGGAACGTGTCCGAGACCGCGCGCCGGCTCAACATGCATCGCCGCACTTTGCAGCGCATTCTGGCCAAGCGCGCGCCGAAGTAGCCGAGCGCGCAGGGGCGACCGTCGCTCTTTCAGATGTCGAGCAGTTGCGCCCGCGTCTCGGGGTCTGGATCGATCGTGGCTGCCAGCCGCAAGGCCGCCGCACGGGCAAATCGCAAGTGCATGGCTCTCCGCCTCCGCGCCGGCAAGGCGGCGGAAGGCGCCGAGCGGGCGATTTCTCCGCCATAGCGATCGGCGATGATCAACCCCGTATCGAGGGGAATGATGTCCGCCGGGAAGCCAGGGGCCACGGCAAAGTACAACCGATCGCAAAATTCCCGATACTCCGGCCACTTGAGGTCGGAACGAAAATCCTCGATGCCGGACTTGATCTCGATAATCCACAGTTCTCCGCTGGGCGAGAGGCCGGTGATGTCCGCGCGGCGCCCATTGGCCAGCGGCAGCTCAGCGATGTAAGCCATTCCATGGGCGCGGAGAACGCGGCCCGCGCCACGCGCGATCGCGGCTGCTGCCTGTGATTGCCGGCGGTCGACGGGCGGCACCGGCCCACTGCCGCCCTGGCTTCCAATTTGTTCCGTCATTCTACCGCCACGAGCTGCTGACATGCCCGATGTGATTTAGCTGGCTTAGCCCTGGGGCGCTCGTCGTAACCGCCTGCACCAAAAGGGGGCCGCGCCTGTCATTCGTTGCTCACTCCATTCTGAACCTCAGCGGGGCTACGGCAAATGTTTTTCAAACGCGCGAACCGTGACAAGCCGAGCAGCCCGGCGCAGCCAGCCCCGGT
>PEQZ01000138.1 GCA_002928395.1 Hyphomicrobium sp. | reverse complement strand
GTGACAATGCCACTCTCGGCGATCACGACGCGATCCTTGGGCACCTGCGGGCTCAGCCTTTCCGTGGTTGCAAGCGAGACCTCGAACGTCTTCAGGTTGCGATTGTTGATCCCGATCAGCTCGGCGTCGAGGGCCAAGGCGCGGGTCATCTCGGCGTCGTTGTGGACTTCGACGAGGGTGTCCATGCCCCAGTCTTTCGCAGCTGAGACGAGAGATGTCGCTGTCTCGTCGTCGACCTCGGCCAAGATCACCAGGATGCAGTCCGCGCCCCAGGCCCTGGCCTCCACCACCTGATAGGTGTCGAGCATGAAGTCTTTCCTGAGCGCGGGCAGCTGGCACGCTTTCCGCGCCGCCGTGAGGTGTTTGGCCGCGCCCTGGAACGAGGGGCCATCGGTCAATATCGACAGGCACGCGGCCCCGCCCGCCTGGTAGGCCTTGGCGAGCGTCGGCGGGTCGAAGTCGGCGCGAATCAAGCCCTTGGAGGGCGACGCCTTCTTGATCTCGGCGATGAGCGCGGTCTGGCCCTTCGCGAGCTTCGCGCGAATGGCGCCTGAGAATGGGCGTACCGGCCCTGCCGATCGCGCGTATTCCGCCACCACCTGCATCGGATAGGCGGCCTTCGCGGCAGCGATTTCCTCGCGCTTGTAGCGCGTGATACGTTCGAGAATGTCGGGTCTGTCGGTCATTGTCGCTCTATACGCGAACGTCGCGCCGCGTTCCAGTGGGGGGAAGCCGAGACGTGCCCGGGGGCTCTTGCCGGCAGGATGGCGGGTGGACATGGTGCAGGTATCGCCATCATCCGGGAGCAGACGTTGAGCCGCCTCTCAGGGCCCACGCTCCGTTTCTTGCAGGATCAGTGGCGTTCGTCACCCGCCGCAATATGGTCTTCCTCACCAGTGTCGGCGATCGCGGATGCCGACGGTGTCCTACGAGGGCGGGCGGGCCGGGTTCGTCACGGTGCTCGACACCCGCCGCATCGCGTTCCCGAGTTACGACGGCAACGGCATGTGGCTGCCGATGGTCGATATCGCGGCGAACCCCGGGGCGGGGCTGCCGTTCATCGATTTCGAGCGGCCGTTCCGCCTCGGGATGCAGGGCCGCGCCGCGAGATCGCGACGGCCAATTCAGGTCGCAGCGGTGCTGACAGCCACGAGCCGCGCCAGCGCCTCGGCAGCGGAGCCGCTGTCGATCGAGAGGCCCGCCCGCTCGACGCCTTCGATCAGGCTGCCGGCTTTGCCGCCGACCACCAACGCCGCCGCCGTGTTCAGCAGCACGATGTCGCGGAACGGACCCTTGCGCCCCGCGAGCACGCCGCGGATTGCTTCTGCGTTGACCTTGGCGTCGCCGCCCTTCAGTTGGGCGAGAGTTGCGCGCGGCAGCCCCGCGATTTCCGGCGTAACCTCGAACAGGGTGATGTTGCCGTCCTTCAATTCAGCGACGCGCGACGGCCCGGTGGTGGTCAGCTCGTCGAGGCCGTCGGAACCGTGCACGACCCAGACGTGCTCCGAGCCGAGCCGTTTCAGAACATGGGCGATCGGCTCCACCCATTGGGCCGAGAACACGCCGAGCACTTGCCGTGTGACGCCGGCTGGGTTCGACACCGGACCGAGTAGGTTGAAAATCGTCCGGATGCCGAGCTCCGCGCGGATAGGCGCCCACGCCTTCATCGCCGGATGGTGCATCGGCGCCCACATGAAGCCGACGCCGGCCTCGCGAATGGCGCGCCCAACCACGTCCGGTCCGATGTCGAGTTTGACGCCGAGCGCCGCCAGCACATCGGATGCACCCGACTGAGACGACACCGAGCGGTTGCCATGCTTGGCGATCGTCAGGCCCGCGCCCGCCGCGACCAGCGCCGCGCAAGTCGAGACGTTAAAGGTGCCGTGGCCGTCGCCGCCCGTGCCGACGATATCGACCGCGCCTTCGGGTGCTGACACCCGCGTCATCCTCGACCGCATCAGACGTGCGGCACCGGTGAGTTCTTCAACCGTCTCGCCGCGTACCCGCAGCGCCATCAGGAACGCGCCCATCTGCACGGGGCTGGCCGCGCCCGAGGTCATGATGTCGAGCGCGCGCTCGGCCTCGTCCTCGTCGAGGGATCGGCCGTCCGAGACCTTTTTGATCAGCGACTTGAGATCGGCGGCGGGGTCGGCGGCGGCGGCGGGAGTTGTGTGGGCCATATCTGCCTCACGCCGCGTCGCGCGGTTTGGCGTCCTGCCCGAGGCGCGCATCGGAGATATTTCGCCGCCTCGGGCTCATCCCCGAGAGCGACAGGAAGTTGGCGAGTAGCTCGTGGCCCTGCTCGGAGGCGATGCTCTCGGGGTGGAACTGGACGCCGTGGATCGGATGCGTCTTGTGGGCGAGGCCCATGATCAAACCGTCCGCCGTCTCTGCCGTCACCTCGAGTTCAGCCGGCAGCGTGCCCCGCTCGACGATCAGCGAATGGTAGCGGGTGATCTGGAACCGGTCTGGCAGGCCTTTGAAGATGCTCTTGTCGAAGTGGCGAATGGTCGAGAGCTTGCCGTGCATCGGCTCGGGCGCGCGGATCACGTGGCCGCCGTAGGCCTGGCCCATGGCCTGATGGCCGAGGCAGACGCCGAGCGTCGGGATTTTCGCACTCGCCTTGGCGATGAGGTCGAGGCAGATGCCAGCCTCGTTGGGCGTGCAGGGCCCGGGCGAAAGCACGATCGCCTTCGGCTTTTTCTTCAAGACCTCATCGACGGTGATCTTGTCGTTGCGATGCACCTCGCATGCGGCCCCAAGCTCACCCAGGTAATGAACGAGATTGTAGGTGAAGCTATCGTAGTTATCGATCAGGATGAGCATGTGTGTCCGTAACGTGCTGGCAGAGCGTCGCAAAAATCGGCGCAAAGCGGTCAATTCGGATGCTCGATACCGACCATTTCAGGTGGTCCGCTCAAAGCCTCATGAGCGTCGATGACGTCGCGCGGGATCGAGCCGATCGCGAGCATCCGGGCATCCGAGACTATCGACGAAACGTCGCGAAGTCTCGTCGCAATTTTCTCCAAT
>PEQZ01000137.1 GCA_002928395.1 Hyphomicrobium sp. | reverse complement strand
ATTTGCCCCCGACACGGTTCGCAAGCTGGCCGAAAAGTTGGCGAGCAGGCCCTTCGTCAAGCCGGTGATCGAGGTTCCCGAGCCGTTCAACAAGCTGACCTATGATCAGTACCGGGACATCCGCTTCCGGGTCGAGCAGTCGCTTTGGCGGCAGGAACGGCTCGATTTCGAGATCCAGATGTTCCCGATGGGCTTTCTCTACAACACGCCTGTGGACATATGGAGTGTCGAGGCCGGCAAGGCGCGACAGCTCAAGGCCGACGGTCGCCTGTTTGGTTTAGGCCCGCTCATCGCGAAGGGGCCTGACGCCGCCCCCTTCGCGTTCTCTGGCCTCCGGGTGCACGGCCCAATCAATCGGTCGGACTATTATGACGAGTACGCAGTGTTCCAGGGTGCTTCCTATTTCAGGGCGGTTGGTCGCAGCCAACATTACGGCATGAGCGCGCGCGGGCTTGCGATCAACACCGCGCGGCCGGGCGGAGAAGAATTCCCGCTGTTCCGCTCATTCTGGATCGAGAAGCCGCAGGCCGGATCGACTGGCATCGTCATCCACGCGCTTCTCGATAGCCCTTCGACGACAGGCGCTTACCGGTTCACGATCTCGCCTGGACCGGCGACCGTGATGGACGTCGAGGCCGTGCTCTTCCCACGCCAGCAGATCATCCACCTGGGGCTTGCGCCGTTGACCAGCATGTTTCTGCATGGCGCTGCGCATCGCCGCATCAACGGTGATTTCCGGCCAGCCGTCCACGACAGCGAGGGGCTCGCACTTCTCAATGGCAAGGGCGAGCGGCTGTGGCGGCCGTTGACCAATCCGAAAAAGCTGCAGACGAGCGCGTTCCTTGACCGCGATCCGAAGGGCTTCGGCCTGAGCCAGCGCGACCGCAACTTCAGGAATTTCCAGGATCTCGAGGCCAAGTATGGCGACCGGCCCACGGTCTGGGTTGAGCCCAAGGGATCCTGGGGCGAGGGCTATGTCGAACTGATCGAGATTCCCGCCGAGGAAGAGATCCACGACAACATCGTCGCCTATTGGAAGCCGGCCAAGCCGCTCGAACCGGACAAGTCGCACACGTTCGCCTACCGGCTGCATTGGACGGATATGGTTCCCGTCGCATGGCCCGGTGCGCGTGTGCAGAAAACTCTGGTCGGCTCCAGCCGGAAACCCGGCACGCAGCTGTTCGTGATCGATTTCGACGGCCCGGCGGTCAAGGAGGCGCGCGATCTGCCCGTTGCCGAGATCAGCGCCAGCGCCGGCAGCCTGGCCAACGTGGTCGTGCAGCGCAACCCTGAGATTTCCGGGCTTCGCGTCACGTTCGAATTGAACACCGGTGGCGTTGAACTGATCGAACTCCGACTGGGGCTCAAGTCCAACGATCAGTTGATCTCGGAAAGCTGGCTCTATCGCTGGACCCGCGTTTGATCCCGAAGTTCGCGACGAATTGAGTTCCGGGTGCATGAGGGCCCAAGGTGTGATCGAGTACGACGACCTGAACAACCCACGGAGCTGCACCGACGCATGAACGACATGAGCGTTGAAACCAAGCGGCCCTTGGCGGCGTCGCGCGACGCGAGCGATCCGGCACTGCTGCGATCGGAAAGTCCGCTGCCGATGCCCGAGCAGAGTTTCGGCTCGCGCATTCAACCTCCACCGCGTCCACCACAGCGCAGGGGCTATTGGGTCGCTCGTGCCGCCGTGGTGTTCGGGGCCACGCTGCTGACCGTGGCGTTCGGCTATGAACTCTTCAATGTCCTCGCCTTCGTGCAGATGACGCCGATCCAGTTCGTGTTCCTGGTGTTGTCGACCATCGCGTTCGGCTGGATGGCGCTCGGATCGCTGAGTGCCGCCATGGGCTTTTTGCCGTTGTTCGCCGGCGACAACGCCGACACGATCGTGTTGCCCGCAGTCGACGCCCCGCTATCGACCCGCACGGCTCTGCTGTTTCCAGTCTATCACGAGGACCCGGCGCGCATCGCTGGTACCATCGAAGCGATGATCGAGGATTTGGCTGCGTGCGGCGAGGCCCGCTCCTTCGACGTCTTCGTGCTGTCGGATACGCGCGGCGTGGACGCCGGCGCGGGCGAAGAAAGGCTTTATGCCGCTCTCGGGCGCCATGTTGCGGCGACCATGCCGGTCTACTACCGCCGCCGGAAGGACAACGCCGGTCGTAAGGCCGGCAACATCAAGGATTGGGTGGAACGGTTCGGGGCCGACTACCAGCATTTCGTCATCCTCGACGCCGATAGCGTCATGGCGGCTGAGCCGCTGGTGAGGCTGGTTCGCGCCATGGAACAGGACAGCCGCGCCGGCCTCATACAAACCGTTCCGAGGCTCGTCGGCGGCACCACACTATTACAGCGTCTGCAGCAGTTCGCCTGTAACATATACGGCAGGGCGGTGGCGGCCGGAATCGCGTTCTGGCACCGCGATCAGGGCAACTACTGGGGCCATAATGCCATCATCCGCACAGCCGCCTTCGCAGGCGCGGCCGGGCTGCCGGTGCTGCCCGGTAAACCGCCCTTTGGCGGGCACGTCCTCAGCCATGATTTCGTCGAGGCGGTCCTCTTGCAGCGTGCGGGCTGGGGCGTGCACATGGCGCCGTCGCTGTCGGGGTCCTATGAAGGGATGCCGCCGAGCCTGATCGATCTCGTGGTCCGCGACCGGCGCTGGGCGCAGGGCAATTTGCAGCATCTCGCCATCGTGACGGCCGGCGGCCTGACCACGATGGGGCGGGTCCACATGCTGATGGGTGCCTGTGCGTACATTGTCTCGGCTGTCTGGGGGTTGTCGCTCGCGGTCGGGCTGGTGCTTGCCCTCCAGGGCCAGCAGATGATTCCGAGCTACTTCAAGGATGCGAAATCGCTGTTCCCGATCTGGCCGGTGATCGATCCGGGCGCCGCCATTCGGCTGTTTATCGCGACCATGGCGGTCGTGCTGCTGCCCAAGCTCTTCGGGCTGCTGCTCGAGTTCAAGCGCTCGCTCCGGGCGCGCGAGGTCGGCGGTCCGGTACGCGCGATCGCCGGCGTTTGCACCGAGACCGTATTCTCGATGCTCATCGCACCGATACTCATGGCGACGCAAACGGTCGCCGTGTTCCAGATTTTTTTCGGGCTCGATAGCGGGTGGAAGGCGCAGCGGCGCGATGAAAGCGGCATCCCGCTCCGCGAGGCGTTGGGGTTCCACTGGCGGCACATGATGCTTGGGTTTGTGATGGCGCTGATCTGCTATTGGGCCTATCCTGAGCTTCTCGCCTGGATGGCGCCCGTGCTCGCCGGTCTCATCTTGTCCGGACCGTTGAGCTGGATGCTGGCGCGGCCGGCTGGCCCGGT
>PEQZ01000136.1 GCA_002928395.1 Hyphomicrobium sp. | reverse complement strand
AACGCACGTCCCGGTTGTTGCGTATTGCGTGTCGCGGCCGACATGAAAGTGCGCAAAGGGCGACATGAAGATGCGCAATGTGCACCGTGATGCGCAATTGGATGCAGCCTTTCACGTGCGCCACATGCGCCGCCCGTCGATCATGCCCAGCTTGCCGGATCACAGAATTTGCGACCGGGGACAAGTGGCCTGACAATCGCACTCGGCAAAGCACCACCTCTCGGTCTTGCACGAGGAGAGGGGACCATTTGCAACTCCGATGGACCCCGTACACCAGAAATCGTCTACGGGTTGTGAGCAGTTTGAGCGAGTTCCAATACGGTCTCTTAGGAGCTTTCTGCAACTATCGGTGTCGCGTTGTCGAGGGATGCCCAGATTAGATGGGCATTAAGAGCATTTCATGCCGGTTGAACCGGCGCTCTGCCTCACTGCATGAAGCGACCGGCGCAATGACAAGTCGCAAGGGCCCGAAGCCCGATCCTCACATGCGCCGAGAGTCGAAATGCGTCCTTTTTCCTTGGTCGCCTGGTTTCCGGGCGCGATCCGAAATCGCTTTTTTGCGTGTCTCCGTAACAGCTCCGGCTCGATCTTCCCGGTTTTTGCGTTTGTGTTACCGGTGGTGTTGGGGTTCAGCGGTGCGGCCATAGACTATGCCCGCGCGATCTCGCAACGCTCCGCGATGCAGTTCGCTGTCGATGCCGCAGCCATGGCGGCGGCCAAGGAAATCGCCATGACCGACTCGAGCCGCGAAAGTTTGACCGCAGTGGCCGAAATGGTGGTCAAGGCACAGATGGCGATGCGCGACGCACTGGCCGTCGACCAGAAGCCGAGGGTCAGTCTCGAAGTGTTGTCAGATCCGATCCAGGTCAATGTTTCGGCCAACCTGGATTTCGAGCCGAGCTTCGGCCACGCGTTCGGCGTGCCGGTTGTCGTACTCGGCGTTACCGCCAGCGCCCGCATCGTGGGGCGGCCGAACATCTGTGTTCTCGCGCTCAATCCGTCGGTGGGCGGCACGCTCTCGCTCGAGCACAAAGCGCGCGTCACCGGCGACAACTGCGCGGTCTATTCGAATTCGAAGCACAATATGGGCGTCAAGTCGAAGAACGACGCACTGCTCGAGGCCACCTTCATCTGCTCGGCCGGTGGAGTGCAAAACGATGGCGTCAACTTCAATCCATTTCCGCTGGTCGACTGCCCGCAATTCGAAGACCCCCTTGGCGACCGCCCTGAGCCGGCCGTCGGCGCTTGCGACCCTGCCAAGCCGACTGTGATCACGATGAACACTACGCTGCTGTCCGGGACCTACTGCGGCCTCGAGGTGAAGGCGGGAGCCACGGTCACGTTGGACGGAAAGGGTGGCGGCGTGTTCGTGTTCAAGGACAAGCCGCTGGTGATCCGCAACGGTGGTGCGCTGATCGGATTGAATGCAGGGCTCTTCTTCACCGGCGGATCGGCGACGTTCCGCTTCGAGATGCAGTCGACAATCGATCTCGCGGCGCCCACCGGCGGGCCATTGGCTGGGCTACTCGTCTTCGCATCGCGCAGCAAGCCGCCCACGGGCGTGTTCGAGATCTTGAGCGACAATGCGCGCCGGCTGATCGGCACGATCTACATCCCGAAGGGTGAACTGATCGTGGATGCCGAGAAGCCCGTCGCGGACAAATCGGCCTACACGGCGGTCGTCGCCGACACGATCCGCCTTTTTGGCGGTCCGCACCTCGTGCTCCACACCGACTACGGCGCCACCGACGTGCCGGTGCCGGACGGCGTCAAGGGTGTGGGGCAGCCGGTTCGGTTGATCAACTGAAACGACTGACGGTCAAGGGCTCGGATTTTGGAGCGACCACTCAAGTGGTGTGCGCGCCGGTACTGAGAAGAGCCCCGAGCGCCTGATAGTCGATCGGCTTCCTCAGGGCGCCTTTGACGTTCAAGCCATGCCCAGCGGCCAGTCGCTCAGCGGCCTTGACGACCGAAGGATTCGCACCACTGACGATGATCAGCGGACACATGACGCCGAGACCGCTGAGGTAGGTCTGGAACTCCACGCCGTCCAGCTCGGGCATGTTGAGATCGCACAACAACAGATCGATTTCCGCGGCATGGGCGGCGAACTGCTGCTTGGCGGTCAAGCCGTCCGCTGCGGTGAGAACCCTGGCTGTACCTCGAGACGTGAGAAAAGCCCTCATCAGCTCGCGATGGATCGGGTCGTCGTCGATGACGAGGGCACATTTGTAGGTGTCGCAGACCGTGACGATTGGCATAAGGCCGCTCCATGCCGGTGGCTCGATTTCGAACGTCGCTCTGAGCAGTGCGCACATCGCTCCCGCGTCCACTTCTGATGGGGAATACACTATGGTCGGCGACGAGCCTTGCGCCAGACCTGCCGCTTCAATGCACGGTCGGCTGCACGACAGCGGTCCATGCTCACCCCCTGTTCCGTCGATGAGATCGGTTAACCCGCCAGTTACAACCAAGCGCTATCCTGATCGTGCGATGATTTGGCCCCTTTGGCCACTGGCATGATGCCGATGTCGCTGCTCCGATCATTCACAGCCCAACAGTCTCCGAACGCCGACCTTGGCGGTTCCGGAGCGCTCCGCGCAGAGAAGGATTGCGATGAAAGTCGTTGCCATCGACGACGATCCCATCAATCTGGAGATCGTCAAGCAGGTTTGTGCGAAGCTCGACGGTGCAGAGCAACTCGGCTTCACCGACTCGGAGCTGGCGATCTGCCACCTGATCCAGACGCCGGCGGACCTCGTGATCGTCGACTATTCGATGCCCCGCATTACCGGCATCGAGGTGATCAAACGACTGAGAGCATCGCCACGCCACCAAACCACGCCGATCATCATGCTGACCAGCAGCTCCGAGCATGCTGTACGCACCCGCGCCAGAGAGGTCGGTGTCACCGACTTCATAACCAAGCCGTTCCGCCCAATGGAACTTCTGGCCCGGCTCAAGGGCTACGCTGCGGTTCCGAAGCCGCCGGAGATCTAATATCTCTGGCCGTCGATCTTGACCGACGAGACAGGATCAGAGGCTTGACGGCCAGTTGAAATGGATACCGCAGATCAAAAGCCAGTTGGCGGCGCTGGAGGGGACGTGAGGGCGTGGCCCGAGCCAGCATCGAACTCAGGCCATGACCGGCTCTCTTACACCACGCCCTGGGACACGATCCGCCAAGTCCCCCCTCACCCGGCGCGGAACTTGATTTTGGGCTTTGTTTCGACTGGTTCGGCCGCGCCGACCTCTCCCGTCGCGTCGGAGACGCGCTTACAGCGCGATGGGGAGAGGCGAATTCTTTCCCTTCTGCTCGTTCGCATCATACGTCAGAGTTAAACCGGACAGCCGT
>PEQZ01000135.1 GCA_002928395.1 Hyphomicrobium sp. | reverse complement strand
GCGGCCAATACGCACGACGCAATCGGAAGCCAGAAACGCATCGCAGTGTGTCTCCTCGGACGGGCGGCGCAGGACACGCTAGTGGTCTGTCTCGCCTAAATCGCTCTACTGGCGGCAACCGCTGACGATTTAGGCGAGACATAAAGACCACTAGAAAAAACAATGGTTTAGCGTGGCGTTCAACGCGCCTTGATTGACGACCAGCTTGCCGCTCGCACAGGTCAATTAAGGCGCGACGCCACGCTAGCGGTTGCTACGGTCTCCAAGAACCGAGCAACAGCGACACGGGAAACTAGCCGACACCCGCCAACTTGGCCAGCCTCGGCTTCGATACCCCTCATGATCAAGTCGAGCGTGCCGGAAATGTGTTGCGCAATTGTCAAAAAACGGTCCGTTTCGGGAAAGTCCCGGTCAGTGCCTCTCGCCGTACCGGCGTCCAAGTAAAATCATCCGCGTGCGAGCCACACGATCAATGCACCGGCGGAAACCGCGATCCACCCGGCCGTGGCCAACTGCCGATCCTGCATTGCGGCCATGCTTTCGAGCATCCGCCGCGCCAGATCCGGTGCCAGCGCCCAAAGCAGTCCTTCGAGCACCAGCACCAGTCCCAGCGCAACCGCCAGATCGATCATGGGCGGGCGGGAGCCGCCGTTCCGCCCGCAGCCGGGGCCGTTGGCCGACCCTGGGCGCTGCCGAAATATTTGAAGAACTCGCTATCAGGCGAGATCACCAAGCGGGTGTCGCCAGACTTGAAACCCTGCTCATACGCCTGCATCGACCTGTAGAATGAGAAGAAATCGGGGTCGCGCCCGAAGGCTTCGGCAAAGATGCGGTTGCGCTCACCGTCGCCTTCACCGCGCGTCGTGTCGGCCTTTTTCTGTGCTTCGGCCTTGATGCCTGTGACTTCGCGGTCTGCGGTCGCTTTGATGCGATTGGCTTCGGCGCCACCCTGGGCGCGGAATTCGGCCGCTTCACGTTGGCGCTCGGCGCGCATGCGGTCGAACACGCTCTTGGAGTTCTGCTCGGGCAGATCGGCGCGCTTAATTCTGACGTCGACGACCTCGAGGCCGTAATCCTTGCCCTCCTCATTCACCTGGGCGGCAATCTTCTTCATTAGGTCTTCGCGTTTGTCGCGAACGAGATCCTGGAACGCGGCGGCACCAAGCACACGGCGCAGGGACGCCTCGACGATTGGCCCGAGCCTCGAACGCACGTTCGCCTCGTAGCGGAGCGTCTGGTAAAACTTCAACGGATCGACGATGCGATAGCGTGCAAATGCATCGACGACGAGCCGCTTTTGATCGGACGCTGTGACTTCCTGGGACGCGGTATCGAGATCGAGAATGCGCTTGTCGAAATAGTCGACCGTATCGACAAACGGCATCTTCCAGCGCAGTCCGGGCTTGTCGACGAAGGCGACCGGCGCACCGAAGCGGAGGACCAGTGCCTGCTCGTTCTGGTGAACAATAAAGGCCGACGAATAGACCGCGAATGCGGCTAAACCGAGCAGGACGACGAGTGCACCCAAGAATGTTCGCATGATCAATTGCCTCCCTGGGTGGGCTTTTTCGGGTTCTGAAGCTCGTTGAGCGGCAGGTAAGGCACGACGCCCGAACCACTCTTGCTGTCGATGATGATCTTGTCAGTGCCACCCATCACGCGTTCCATGGTTTCGAGGAACAGCCGTTTGCGCGTGACTTCTGGGGCCTTCTTGTATTCGTCGTAGACCTTGACGAAGCGGGAGGATTGACCAGTCGCTTCGGCGACGGCCTGCTGCTTGTAGCCCTCGGCCTGTTGCAGAATGCGCTCGGCCTCGCCGCGGGCTTCCGGAATGACCCGGTTCGCATAAGAGTAGGCCTCGTTCTGCAGTCGCTCCTTGTCGGCACGGGCGGCCTGTACGTCACGGAAGGCGTCGATGACCTCGGACGGCGGATCGACCTTCTGCAATTGCACCTGATCGACGCGGATACCGGACTTGTAGCCGTCAAGAATAGTTTGCATCAGCTTGAACACATCCTGCTCGGCTTTCTGGCGGGCCTCCGTCAGCAGCGGAGCAATATTCGACTGGCCCACGATTTCACGCATGGCGCTTTCCGCCACTTCCTTGACCGTGTTCTCCGGGTTGGCGATGTTGAACAGATACTGCTGTGCGTCCTTGATGCGCCAGAACACGACGAAATCGATGTCGACAATGTTCTCGTCTCCCGTGAGCATCAGGCTCTCTTCGCGGACGTCGCGGGCACCGACGCCCACGCTGCGGCCTAGTCCCGACGTGCGCATGCCGATCTCGGTGATGTTCTGACGTTCGACCTTGGGCAGACGGATCTCTTCGATCGGATATGGAAGGCGTGTATGCAGGCCCGGCGGCTCCTGGCGCACATACTGGCCGAAGCGCATGACAACGCCAAGTTCATCCGGATTAACGCGGAAAAAGAATGCGTACCATCCGACGATGGCGCAGCCGGCGATCGCCGCAAGGAACAGAAGCGGGCCGGGGACGCCGCCACCATGCATCACCTGTTTCATCTTATCTTGTGAGCGCTTCAGGATCTCTTCAAGATCAGGCTGTTGGCCACTGCCGCCGCTGCCGCCACCCTGGCCCCAGGGGCCTTGCCCCCACGGACCGCCGCCGCCGCCGCCACCGCCGCCACCGCTTTTCCAGCCACCGCCGCCGCCGCCACTACCACCACCACCACCTTGATTGCTCCAGGGCATTCGACGCGCCTCTTAAGTTGCGGATGAAAGTACGTTCGCCAAGCGCCACTTCGTGGCGCATCGGCCGGCCATGAGCCGTTGTTGCCAGGGGAATTCGTCGACCGAGCTTATAGGGCACGGGTTCCGGACACGCAAACATCTCCAGTCGTCTCAATGGAGATTGGTAAGATACGGACCTGAGTTCAAGATGCGACGGGCATCGTGCGTTACGGTGGAGATACCGCACTTTACCTCACATCCGAGGTATCATCGGCGCTCCAGCGTCACGAGGGTTGCGTCGAATTCGTCCTTTGACCCGCGCGCGATGGTCTCGCGGGACACTTCGCGCCAGACTTCGGGGGACGGACGGGCGAACGTGACATCGCCCTCTGGCGAGGCGTGGATCTCGGTCCAGTAGACTCGGCTGGCCAAGGGAAGGCTAGCTGAGAAGATCTCACCCCCGCCGATGACCATGATCTCATCGACACCGCGGGTGCGTGCGAGACCGCGCGCGAGGATCAACGCGTCTTCCAAACTGGCTACGGCCGAAACGCCTTCGGCCGAAAAGGCGGCATCGCGCGTCACGACGATATTGTCGCGGCCATCGAGCGCGCGGCCGATCGACTGGAACGTCTTGCGGCCCATGATCATCGGCTTGCCCATGGTGAGCCGCCGGAAGGTCTTGAGGTCGGACGGCATCCGCCAGGGCAACTGGCC
>PEQZ01000134.1 GCA_002928395.1 Hyphomicrobium sp. | reverse complement strand
GCCCGGCATGAATTCTGGAGCAGCAATCAGCCATCGGTTCTTTACGCCCTCGACGAGCTGGTCTGCTGGCCCGAGGGTCGCCCCGAGTTGGCGCGATCAACCACAGCCTCGCACAGGTACGTTTGGGCCGTCTGGAAGCCCGGGCACACCGGTCCCACGACGTTCGGGTGGCTGCGGGCAAGCGGGCCGCGACCCCGCCAGGCGCTCGTCCAGTAATCTTCGCCAAATGTTAGCTATGCGTAAGCTATGGAGCGTTTCAGATTTTCTGGCTGGCGTCTAAGTATTTGATTTCATTGGTGGAGCCGAGGGGAATCGAACACCTGACCTCTGCAGTGCGATTTTTGCCAGAGAGGTCTTTTGAGGTTCGTCGATGTTCGCTGACGTCCCCTTCAAGGCACTGTTTTACATCATTATTTAGCCCGCATCTCGTGATCTTATGCGTGCATCGAAGAACTCGAAGCACTGCATTCCTGCGTGAACCCAGCGTGAACCGCAGGCTGCAGAAGAGGTCAGCCGATGCCCGTTCTGAAAGCCAACCACAGGCAAATTCTCGCAGCCAAACCCGTCGGGGGAAAGAAGACGCGCTATCGCGTCGAGGGCGTTCCCGGGTTGTGGCTATACGTCGGCCCGTCAGGCGTCCGCACTTGGTACGCTCGCTACCAGATCGGGTCCGGCGTGACGCGGCAGGAGCGGTGGTACCGCATCGGCGACGCCACCGCGATCGACCTCGCCTCGGCAATCAAAAGATCAAAGGCAGTGATTGCTGAAGTTGCCGTTGCCGAGAAAGACCCGCATGCCGACCGCGTGGTGCGCAATGCGGAAAACATGACGGTCGACGATCTCTTTGAGGCATGGTTTGCCCGTCACGCCTTACCGACCCTGGCGCGGGCAGACACCGATCGCTTCACCTTCAAGTGTCACATCGAGGGCGGGTTCGGCCGCAACAAGCTAAAAAAGCTGACCCGCATTGAAATCGGCGCATTCCGAGACACGGTGGCCCGGAAGACAACACCTCTTACCTCCAATCGCGTGATGGTGCTCCTGAACAGGATCTTCAACTGGGCACTTGACGAGGGCCTGATGGAAGCCAACCCGGCGGCACGATTGCGCAAGGTGGGCGAACGCAAACCGCGCGAACGGGTGCTCTCCCACGCCAACATCATTCGGTTCTGGCATGCGCTTGATGTCATGGAAACCATGACCCGCCAGCAGATGGCACGGACAGAGAAAGGGCGAATGCTGTCGCCGGCAACCAGATCGGTGTTGCGACTGCTGTTGCTGACGGGACAGAGACGCAGCGAAGTTGTGGAGGCTCAGAAGTGCGAATTCGAGCTGCAGGGATCGGAACCTGTCTGGACCATACCCGGGAAGAGGACCAAGAACGGGCTTCTGCATCGACTGCCACTCTGCCCAATGGCAGCGGCTGAGTTCCGCAAGGCGATCGCACTTTCTGCCAAGGAAAGCATTCATGTCTTTCCTTCGCCGGCCGATCGGCGACTGCCGATATCAGCTCCGGCTGTCACCCGTGCGATGGCGAGGCTAATTACTGAGCTCAACATGCCGACTGTATCGCCACATGATTTGCGACGCACCGTTGGCACCGAGCTGGCGCGATTGGGGCTGCCGGTACATGTGCGCTCCCTCGTACTCAATCATTCCCCGATGAGCCGGGGCATCACCGATGCCGTCTACAATCGCTACGCATACGATCGAGAGAAGCGCGAAGCATTAGGTGCCTGGGAAAAGGAGCTATCGTCCTTGCTGTTTGATGATCCCGCCAACGCGAACATGAGAGAACATGCAGCAACATCGACGATCCAGTCTCAGACGGCTCCAACGTTAATCGTTGCATGAGCCACAGAAAAGGTCGCAAAATCAGTATATTAGGGTGTTGAATAACTCGTCGCGATGGAATATCGTGGTTAAATAAGTATAGCCGATCTCCTGGAGGCAATTCGGTCTCTGGGCTGGGCTTGGGGTGAAAGTTTCGGTCGGAACACCGGTTCCGCCACTTCCAGCAACCCCATGCGCTTGCGCAGGAGATCAACATGTCTTCTCTCAACCACCTTCGCATCATCACGCAAAAAGAACTGCGTATACTCGTGCCATACACGCCGCAGCATATCCGGCGGCTGGAAAAGGCGGGCAAATTTCCTCTCCGGCTGAGGATTGGCCTAAATCGAGTCGGCTGGCGTCTTATCGACATCGAGACATGGATCGAGGCGCGCAGGCCTGCGCATGTCTACGCAGCTGGCGTGTCGCCGTTGACGCATCTGATCAGCACCGCCGTATGACAGGTGCAGCATGCCAAGACTGTATGAAGAAGCCGCTCTGCTGCTGTTCTTCGTGGCTGGTAGGGGCGTGACGCTCAACACCCTTTTCGATGTACGCGAGATCGTGGCCGTCATGGCCCAAACTCTGGAGGCCGTGACAGCGAGTGCATTTAGCGACGCGGATGCGGCGGCATTCATTCTCGATGCTTTCGAAGACCGGTGGCTGGGCTGGCCGGAACCCGCAAAACGCGATCGGTTGATCGCGATGATCGGTACGTTTCTTGGCAATACCCCGACACTTCGAAGGCCGCCGGCCTCATAAGTGAGAAAACGGGCGGCGGCATAACCGCCGCCCGGAATGCCTCTGGTTGCGGAGACGCTCAGGTGAGAAATTGGGCGGATGCGGGTGAGATTCCGGAAATGTGAATTCACTTGTTGACGGCCTCACTTGTGAACAGGCACGCTTGTCTTCGTGAATTCTCGGACGATCGACACCACCATCCACTCTGACGGCTTCGAAGAGATCGAAAAGGCCAAGCTGCCGAGCCGTCTGCGCGCGACCGACATGAAGGTGACAGGTGAGCCGCTTGATCCCACCAACATTGGCCGCATCATCAAACCGCGCGAACTGGTCGACATCATCGAGCTTACGCCGCTCAACCGCTCCGAAACCATTCTTTACAATCAACTGCTGGCCAATGCGTGGAACAACATTCGCACGCAGCCGATCCACAAGGTCCTTAAAGCGTCGCTGCGCGGGACGCATGAAAGCAACGACCGGCTTGAGCTGGCGTTCGACAAGCTGATGGGCGCCTGGGCTAAGATCCGCGCCCGTGACCCGCAAACCAACGAAATGGCAACTTTCCGCGTGCACTTGCTGGGCACGAACAAGGAAGAGGACCGCGACGATGGATACTTCTACTACACGTTCCCACCCGACCTTCTCGCCGTAATCCAGCAAAGCAAAGCCTGGGCCACGATCAAGTCGCACATCATGTATGCGCTGCGCTCCAAGTACTCGATACGACTCTACGAGATGGTCGAGCGGCGTATCGGCCTTATGAAGCAGTACGAGGATTTCAGCGTCGACGAGTTCCGGGCCATGCTGGGGGTGCCGGAAGGCAAACTCGATCGCTTCGCCGACTTCAACAAGCACTGCCTCAAGCCCGCCCTCGCCGAGGTCAATCAGCTGACCGACTTCACCGTCGAGGTCATGGCGATCAAGAAGGGCCGCACCGTCGAGAAACTTCGCTTGGCCTGGTTCAAGAAATCACCGGCCCAGTTGCGCGCCGCGCACGACGAGCGCGAGAAGAGCCGCATCGGCCGACAGGCGCGGTGGCATGG
>PEQZ01000133.1 GCA_002928395.1 Hyphomicrobium sp. | reverse complement strand
CACTCCTCGAGGCACTCGGTGACCTCGTCCTTCCAGATGTCCTCGCAGATCGGCACGCCGATCTTGACGCCACGGAACAGGATCGGCCCGGGCAAGGGGCCGGCCTCGAACACGCGCTTCTCGTCGAATACGCCGTAGTTGGGCAGGTCCACCTTGGTGCGGACGGCTTCGACGCGGCCGCCGTCCAGTAGCACCACGGCATTGTAGAGCTTGCCGCCCTCTGGCCAAATGGTTCCGACGAGAACGGCGGGGCCAGGTCCAAACGCAGGGCCGAACGCGATGGCCAGCGCCTCGATCTCGGCTCGGGCCGCCCGTTGGAACGCGGGCTTCAGCACCAGATCCTCGGGCGGGTAGCCGGTGAGGAACAGCTCGGGGAACACGACGAGGTCGGCGCCGAGGCAATGGGCTTCTCGGCGCGCCGCGACAATTTTGGCAGCATTGCCGTCGAGATCCCCGACGGTGGCGTTCAGCTGGGCAAGGGCGATGCGCACGGATCGGGGTGCTCGTTCAAGCTAGGATTGGCAAGCGAGGAGTGGCAAGCGAGGAGTGGCAAGCAGGGGCTGCAGCGGAATTGCCCGCGGGCCGTGGTCGATCTTAACGCTCTTGCGGACAGCGGCATAGCGGAAGGAAAAACGGCCCGGTCTCAGCGGCCGGCCTTCTGGCCTACGGCTGGAGTAGCGCCCTTGCATAGGGGATCACGGCTTCATGTCGTGGTGTGCAATGCACGTATGCAAGTCCGCGTCGGGCGGTCAAGCGTCCGTTCCACCCTCGCCCGCGACGAACACGACGCACGGGCTGAAAGTCGCCGACTGGTCCGAGGTATCGCCTTCCGAAGCATCGAGTGCGGCGATCAGTTCAGCCGCGACGCTGTGATCGGTGTAATAGCCGACGGTGAAATAGACGCCGCTGGCGACATCGCCAGATTCGAGCGGTTGATCATAAAGTACGTTGTCGTTCGAAGCGGGTGCGAACTCGTCAAAGACAAGCTGATCTCCGAGTTTCGGAGTGATGTCTTCGTCTTTCGCAGGTATTGCGACTACCATGACACTTGAGCCGAACCCGGCTCACCCTATGTTTGTCGAAGAACCGGCGGAACACCGCTCCGAATGACCGCTTGCGACGTCTTGCTCGATCCGAATACTTGAAACATCGCTCCGACTCGCAAGCAAATCTCGGCCTGGCGTCGAAGCATAGGCCAATTCACATCTTATCGTTAGAGCGAATATGCCCGACAAGCAAGGTCCACGGACCTTTTACTGGGCGTTCCGACTTTGGTCGGCAGGACCAACTCCCAGCATTTGCAGCCATTCCGCGCTAATCTGAACGTCATTTATCATTCCGTCGACTTCTTGAAAGCTCGTTGAAAGCTCGTTCCTCCGGCCAGAACGCGCCAGCCGAGGTCTGGCACGACGCTCGAAATCCTTTAGATCAGATTTGTTCCCTACGCGTTCGACCCCACGATCAGGCTGTTGCCGCGACCGCTTTGGGGGCCACCCGCGCGTCGCGTTCGAGCTTCATGCGCTCGGCCACCAGGAACGCGAGTTCCAGCGACTGATCGGCGTTCAACCGCGGGTCACAGTGCGTGTGATAGCGGTCGGACAGCTCCATTTCGGAAATCGCGGTCGCCCCTCCCGTGCACTCGGTGACATTCTGCCCGGTCATCTCGACGTGGATGCCGCCCGCGTGCGTGCCCTCGGCGCGGTGCACGTCGAAGAACGCTTCGACTTCCTTCAAGATGCGATCGAATGGGCGTGTCTTGAAGCCCGAGGCGGCACTGATCGTGTTGCCGTGCATGGGATCACACGACCACACCACCGAGCGTCCCGACTTCTCGACGGCACGGATGAGTTTCGGCAGGTGCTTCTCGACCTTGTCGTGACCGAAGCGGCAAATCAGCGTCATCCGCCCCGGCTCGTTGCGCGGGTTGAGAATATCCAGCAGCTTCAGCAGGCCGTCGGGCTCGATCGAAGGTCCGCATTTCAGGCCGATCGGATTGCGGATACCGCGGCAATACTCGACATGAGCATGATCCGGCTGCCGGGTGCGATCGCCGATCCAGATCATGTGGCCGGAGGTGGCGTACCACTCGCCGCTGGTCGAGTCTGTCCGCGTCAGTGCCTGCTCGAAGCCGAGCAGCAGTGCCTCGTGGCTCGTATAGAACGAGGTCGCACGCAACTGCGGCGTGTTGTCCGACGTGATCCCGCATGCGCGCATGAACGACATGGTCTCGGCGATGCGATCGGCAAGCACCTGATAACGGTGCCCCTGCGGGCTGTCCTTGACGAAGCCCATGTTCCACTGATGAACGCGCTCGAGATCGGCATAGCCACCGGTCGCGAAGGCGCGGATGAGATTGAGCGTTGCCGCCGATTGGCGGTAGGCCTCGATCTGGCGTTGCGGATCGGGGATGCGCGCGTCACTGGTGAATTCGGAGCCGTTGATGATATCGCCGCGGTAGCTCGGCAACTCGACGTCATCCTTTTTCTCATTGGGCGACGAGCGCGGCTTTGCGAATTGGCCCGCGATACGGCCAACCTTGGTAACCGGGCTGCCGCCGGCATAGGTGAGAACGACTGCCATCTGCAGGAAAACGCGAAAGAAATCGCGGATGTTGTCAGCCCGATGCTCGGCGAAGCTTTCGGCGCAGTCGCCGCCCTGCAGCAGGAAGCCGTGACCGTTGGCGATGGTGGCCAGCGACCTCTTGAGTTCACGCGCCTCACCGGCAAACACCAGCGGCGGGAACGTTGCAAGCTTCGCCTCGACATCCCGCAGGACCGTCGCATCCGGGTAATCCGGAACCTGCAGGATCGGCTTCGACCGCCAGCTGTCAGGGTTCCACGAGGCCGCCATTTTCATCGCTCCGAGCAAAATGCGCAATAGAGGCCACCCACTCCGCGCTGAGGACAAACCCCTGGCGCCTGACGGAGACCTCTGATCTATCGCCGTATCGTTTGCACGAAAGTATAGGACAATGCAGCCGCCGAAGCCAGTCACCAAGGATAGCTCACCAAGGATAGCCCGGAACAGCCGAACGTCGTACTTCGAGTTGCATGGATGACTTTGAACTTTAGGAAGACCGGGGCGAGAAACGGTCGGGATCGATAGTCGCGGCGGCACAACGACGGGGCCTGAATTGCACTACTGCGGGAGGGGTGCGCCTGCCGTGGCCGAAACCTGCTTGAGCTCCGTCTCGATGCCAATCTGGATCTCGTCGGAGACGAACGGCACGGTGCGCGTGATCCCCCAATCGCTGCGGCGGATCTGGGTCGTCGCGGAAAAGCCTGCGATGATCTGATCGGAAAATGCCGGATTGATTACCGCCATCGGGTGCGGGCCGACGAAATTCCAAGTCACCGACAGCACGACCGGACGCGCCACACCGTTGATTGTGAGATCCCCCGTCACCTCGCCGGTGCGCGCACTCGTCATGCGGACGTCGGTGCTCGCGAATGTGATGGTCGGGTGCTTGGCGGCATCGAAGAATTCACGCGTTTTCAGTAGCTGGTTGTCGAGTGCGGCCACACCTGTCGATAAGCTGCCCACCCTGATCGACACCTTGACCCTGCTCGCCTCTGGCGCTGCCTCGTCGAATTCCAATGTACCCGACACATCGTTGAAGCGGCCACCCTGCCGCGACACGCCGAGATGATCCCAGGTGAAGCGAACTTCGGTGTGGTCCTTGTCGATGGAGTAGGTGTCCGCGGCGTGGCTTGTCGAAACCCAGCCCGCAGCCATCACACCATGAAGC
>PEQZ01000132.1 GCA_002928395.1 Hyphomicrobium sp. | reverse complement strand
GGCACCCGGCTCCTCGCGCGGCTTGGTCGGCCGACCAGCGACGGGAACCGCCGAGCCGAGCGGCCCACGCGATCCGTCGTCGTCCGAACGGCGCACAACCTTCTCTCCGCGCATCAACCCCATCACGTCCTCGCCAGAGATGGTCTCGTACTCCATGAGCGCCTGCGTGATGCTTTCGAGTTGCGCGCGGTGGGCAAGCAACACTTCCCACGCCTTGGCCTGGCCGGCGGTGACGATGCGGCGCACTTCCTCGTCGATGAGGCGAGCGGTGTCCTCGCTCATCATCTGGCGCTGTGTGATCGAATGGCCGAGGAATACTTCCTGCTGGTTCTCGCTGTAGAGCAGCGGCCCGAGCTTGTCGCTCATGCCCCACTCCGTCACCATGCGCTTGGCGATGTTGGTCGCCTGGTTGATGTCGCTCGACGCGCCCGTATTGAGCGATTCCTTTCCATAAATGATCTGCTCGGCCACGCGGCCACCGAATGCCATGGCGATCTTGGCCTCGCACCACTGCTTCGAGTAGCTGAGCTTGTCGCGCTCAGGAAGGCTCATGGTCACGCCCAGCGCACGGCCGCGCGGGATGATCGTCACCTTGTGCAGGGGATCGTTACCCGGCACCACCACGTTGACGATGGCGTGGCCCGCCTCGTGATAGGCGGTGGCGAGCTTCTCCTCCTCGGTCATGGCCATCGAGCGACGCTCGGCACCCATCATCACTTTGTCCTTGGAGTCCTCGAATTCGTTCTGCGTGACGAGCCGTTTGTTGCGGCGCGCGGCCAACAGTGCTGCCTCGTTGACCAGGTTTGCCAAATCAGCGCCGGAGAATCCGGGCGTGCCGCGGGCGATCACCCGCGGATCGACGTCGGGCGCGACCGGCACCTTTCGCATGTGCACGCGCAGGATTTTTTCCCGTCCCCCCACATCTGGGTTCGGCACCATGATTTGACGATCGAAGCGGCCCGGACGCAGCAACGCGGGGTCGAGAACGTCGGGGCGGTTGGTCGCGGCGATGATGATGATGCCCTCGTTGGCCTCGAAGCCATCCATTTCTACGAGCAACTGGTTCAGCGTCTGCTCGCGTTCGTCGTTGCCGCCGCCGAGGCCCGCGCCGCGATGGCGTCCCACGGCATCGATCTCATCGATGAAGATGATGCAGGGTGCGTTCTTCTTGGCCTGCTCGAACATATCGCGGACGCGCGACGCGCCGACGCCGACGAACATTTCGACGAAATCAGAGCCCGAGATCGTGAAGAACGGGACGTTGGCTTCACCTGCCACCGCACGCGCGATCAGCGTCTTGCCGGTGCCCGGTGGACCGACGAGCAGCGCGCCACGCGGAATGCGCCCACCGAGCCTTTGGAATTTTTGTGGATCGCGCAGGAACTCGACGATCTCCTGCAGATCGCCTTTTGCCTCGTCGACGCCGGCCACGTCCTCGAATGTGACGCGCCCGTGCCGCTCAGTCAGAAGCTTTGCCCGGCTCTTGCCGAAGCCCATGGCTCGACCCGAACCCGACTGCATCTGTCGCATGAAGAACACCCACACGCCGATGAGCAGCAACATGGGGAACCAGTTCAGCAGCACGCTCATGATCGAAGGGACATCCTCGTCCGACGGCCGGGCCTTGAACTTGATGTCCTTCTTCCTGAGCCGCTCGACCAGCCCCGGATCCTCCGGCGCGTAGGTCGTGAACGTGCCGCCGCCGTCGCGCATCGTGCCGTGGATGCGGTTGCCAGCAAGCGTCGCTTCGCTGATGGCACCAGACTCGACGTTGTTCAGAAACTCCGAGTAGCTGATCTCGGTCCCACGCCGGGTCTGTGCCGGATTATTCACAACATTGAAAAGGAGGACCAGGAGCACCAGTATCCCGCCCCAGATCATCAACTTCTGAAGATTTGAGTTCATCACATGTCCTGCTGAGCGCGAAGCGTTCGAGCCGTGGCCCGCCCGCCTGCGCAAAATGGGAGCCTGCGGTTCGCCAGCTCCTCGACGTTGGGATTAAGATAGGGCCACGGAGCCGCTTTGCCAAGTTACGCTGTCCCATATACCCGTCAGTTCGTCACCAAGCCCTGAAGCCGGCGTGTCCACGTGGCATATGACAGCCTCAGGTCACGCCCGCACATGACACATGTATGTGCATGGAAGGGCACGGAAAGTTCGGCCGGTACGGGTTACGCGGTGTGCCAGGTCTGCTGGGCCGCCCTGAACCGCTGGATCACGTCCGGCCAAAACGTGATTGCTGCCGGCCACCCGCCCGGCCAGCCTCAGTCGATGACTTCTGTGGTCTCATAGCTGCGGTGGTCCTGGAACGTCGACACGCACGGCCCTTCGAGTGCCGGAGCAAAGCGGGCCGCGGCTTCCGGATCGAGCCTCCGCCAGTGCTCGGCAAGGCTCGGCACAGCGACCAGCCGCTCGCCGTCGAAGAAGGCTGGAGCACATCGAAGTGCGGCCACTGGCGCCGAAGCGGGGCAGAGACCATCCGCCTTGAGCGCGCGGGCTCCTGCCTCCCCGAGTTCCCGCACCTCGAGCGCGGCGGGCGACCATGCGCCGACATTGACGAAAAATCGGTGGTCCCAGATTTCCGACTGCCCTGGGTTCACGACAAGTCGAGCCGGCGCACGGCGACCCGCTTCTCGAACGATGACGACACCTTCTGCGGTCCGCTCGATTTTGCTGTGACCAAGCGTGGCAGCAAAGGACGGCTCGGACGTGCCGTGCCAGCCGATCGAGATTTGCCGTGCCACGTCCTCCAGCGATGCGAGCGACAGCGGGCGCGGCATCCCACCGACCATGCGAACGAGCGCCGCGAGAACCCGCAACTGCACCGGTTCGACAAGCCGGTCATCGCGGCCACTCCACACCCGCCGATCCATCACCGCAAAACCAAGCGGATCGATCCGCACGAACGCCGGATCGTTCAGCGCCCGAAGGGTCAGCTCGGCGAGCGCGTCCCGTACCGACCGAAGTCGCCGCGCCGAGCGGGCGAGTGCGTCGCTGGTCAATCCGAGTTCCTGCAGCGCCGCCACTGATCCGCGGATTCGGACCCGCTCGAACTCGGCGTTCTCGTTGCTCGGATCCTCGATCCACGTGAGCCCTCTGGCGCGCATCGTCGCGATCAGACGCGATTTGGGCACATGGAGCAGCGGGCGTAAAATGCCGACAGGCTGTTCAAGGCGTCGCAAAGCGGCGGGAAGGGGCGACTGATTGCGCTCATCGACATCGAACTTGAACGACTCGAACTCACCAATTCCCGACAGTCCCTCGACGCCGCTGCCGCGCGCGAGGCGCATGAGCACCGTCTCGGCCTGATCGTCCAAGGTGTGGGCGGTGAGCAGAGTTTTTCGCCCGCACAGCTCGGAATGATAGACTTGGGCAAGAAGGTGGTACCGCGCATTCCGCGCCGCCGCCTGTATGCCAGTCGACGGCTTGACGCCGTGCCAGACGAGTGTCCTGTGCACCAAGCCGATGCGCTGCGCTTGTTCAGCGACGAAGCGCGCTTCGTCAGCGGACTCTGGCCTCAAACCATGATCGACGGTCGCCGCCATCACCCGCCCGCGACCCGTTTTTCGAACGGCCTCTGCCGCGAGGTGCATCAACGCCATGCTGTCAACGCCGCCTGAGACCGCAACGAGCAGGTGGCGATCGCCGTCAGAGCCAAGCAGCCGCTGCGCGAAAGCCGCCAGTTCCGCGTCCGTCAGCGGCCCCTCGTCAGCCTCGCTCACGTGCAGCCGATTCGCTGGCGCTCACTCTGGGCTCGGCTTTTCACATGCGCCGGCGCGTTTGGATATTTGACCGTCAACTCGCCATAGGACGAGCACGCGGCGTCCTTCTGA
>PEQZ01000131.1 GCA_002928395.1 Hyphomicrobium sp. | reverse complement strand
CTCCGAAGCCACGGCGCCAACTTGTGTCGAAACTGCCACAAAGCTTGACAGGAATGTCATTTCGGCCGCTGCCGAATTCGAAAACTGAAGAAACAAGATCACGATATTGTTATAGCTGACAGTATTTCCATTTTGGCGAGTATGCGGGGGTTGGTGTCATGCGTAGCGAACCGAATAAGACTGCAGGCACTGTCACGCTTGCTGTTCGGAAGGGTTCGGTCGTTGCCCCGCTGTTGCTGCTGCTGCTCACGATCTTTCTGTTCATCGTCTATGCGCTGCCGTCAGAGCACGCCAGTCTTGCCAAACGGCTTGGACTGAACATTGCGAACCCGAAGGCGGAGGACATCATTGCCGGCATCGGCAAGCTCAATCCGGCCCGCGCCAACGACCTCTGGAAAGACATCGGCTACAATCCTTGGGTCTTCGTCACCGAGATCCTGCGGCCGCTCCTGAAAGTCTATCTGGAACAACTCGCGGCCGACTTCAGAATGATCGTGGCCAGCATCGTCGGCACGGCCTGGACGCTGGCACTCTACTCGCTGATCCCCGGCCTCGCGGGGCTCGTCTATCGGCGCCAGTTCCTGGTCTGGTTCCTGGCCTCGTTCGTCGTGTTGCTGGCGATCAATGCCTCAGGCTTGTTCCCGAACCTTGCCGGCAGCGCACAGCCGTTGCCGGGCTCTGGCCAGCTCCTGATCTTCCTGCTCGCGCAATTGGTGGTGCTGCTGCTCGCCTATCGCCTTCGGCGCCACTCGACCAGCGCGAGCCGGATCCCTCCTCGGTATTGGAACGGGTCGCTCATTGGGCTGCTCACGCTCTCCGGACTTGGTCTTTATACCTATTGGGAGCCGTTCCGAGCGGGGGATACCGACACGGCTTCGCTTGAAGCCGCCGAGCAAAATGCCGGTAAAGCGAGCGCTGGCTGGCGTGACTGCGAGACCTGTCCGGGGCTTGTGCATCTCGACAAACCCTATCCACCCGTGCCGACCGACGCCGCGCCGCCCGTGGTGCCACGCGATCCACGGGAAGGTTCGCCGCCGCAATGGGTCATCGAAATGCGCCAGAAGGCAGCGGCCGAACGGCGCGATCAGATGAAGCTCGTCAAGGTCCCACTCTACGTGTCGATGTTCGAGGTGACGCACGAGGAGTGGGATGCGTGCACCAAGAGCGATCCGTCGGCCTGTCCGTCGGTGCCGCGCCCGGGCGGGCACGCGAGCCGGTTGCCGATCCAGGTCTCTTTCGCGGCAGCCAAGTCCTATGCCGCATGGCTCAGCAAGCAGACAGGTGCCGCCTACAGGTTGCCCTCTTCGATCGAATGGGAGTATGCCGCCCGCGCCGGTGCCCCTTTCGATCGGGGTTGGTCGCACGGGACCGATATCGCCTCGCTGTCCGAGTACGCATGGTTCTTTCCGAGTGTGGACGGGGCACGGCATGTCGGCCTGAAGAAACCCAACGGACATGGCCTCTTCGACATGCATGGCAACGTGCGGGAGTGGAT
Organism: Hyphomicrobium sp.; assembly: GCA_002928395.1. Lineage (GTDB taxonomy): Bacteria > Pseudomonadota > Alphaproteobacteria > Rhizobiales > Hyphomicrobiaceae > JAKAML01. The sequence continues at coordinate 2,507 of PEQZ01000131.1, read as the reverse complement.
CGACAAATGCCGGGGAGCGGACGGCACGCTCTCGCCGGGGTGCACCAACGATGGCGATTTTCAGGAGGTGATGGGGGGCGGCATCAGCGACCAGGCCACGGATCTTCGGTTCGACGTCCCAGCCCTCTCGACCAGTGAGAACTCCGGGTTCCGCCTCGTCCGCGAAGCCGGCACGGCGGCTCCCGCCTTGAAACCGGGCCCCGTCACTCGGGAAGCGGCTGTCCCGCCGACGGAAGCGAGCGGCTCGGTGTGGGGTTTGTTCACCACCGGGCTGAGCGGCTGGATCTTCAAATGGGAATTCATTCTGATTGGCTTGCCGCTCATCTATTCGCTGCTGCGAAACTCGGCGGCCTGGACCGAACGCAAGCGCAAGAACATCGTCATCTGCCTCGACGGAACGAGCAATACCCCCGACATGGTCGAGAATGGCTTTGCGGCCACGACCAATGTCTTCAAGATGTTCCGCATGTTGAAGGCGGACAGTGCAGGCATGTTCGAGCCGGGCGAGTTGTTCGATGCCTCGCTGTGCAAGCGCTACAAGAACGGAGACGCGCAGCAGGTCGCCTTCTATTACGCGGGCGTCGGCAACCGGTACGACAACGACCCGATTTTGCAGGTTCTCGGGTTGGCGACGGGCGCTGGCGCCGGCGACCTGGTCGAGCGGGCCTATCTCGATCTCGTACGCGTCTATCAGACGGGCGATCGCGTCGTCATCGTCGGCTTCAGTCGCGGCGCGGCAATCGCACGTTTGCTGGCGCGTTCCATCGACGCACGTGGTGCGCCGCGCTCCGTCTGGACGATCAAGCTGTTCGGCAAGCATCGCACCATCTGGGCCTCGAATGCCAAGCAGCGCGTAGCCATCGACGTGCTCGGCTGCTGGGACACGGTCGGCTCCTTCGGCATCGCCAAGACGATCGGAGGGATCAATTTCCAGCAGCTCAATTTGGGCAGGGATCTTTCAGTTCCGGAGAATGTTCAACAGGCCTATCACATGGTCGCGCTCGACGAGCAACGCGACAGCTTCGAGCCGACGTTGATGGATCCCGATCCGAACCGGCCGGAGCGCATCGTCGAAGTGTGGTTTGCCGGCGATCATGCCAACATCGGCGGCGGCTGGGCGACGGACCGGCTTTCGGACATCACACTGGATTTTCTGCTCCGTCGGATCAGCAGCGGATACGCTCAGAGCGCCGATCTCGCCGGCCAGGACGAAAGCTGGGGCGTTTATCTCAAGGCGTGGAAGGCCGACAAGGCCGAGTACTGGCAGCGTCAGGAAGACAATCCGCTCGTCGTCGATCCGGACCCGCTCGGGCAGATCTCACAATGGTACAGCCATCTTTATGCGTACCGCCCGCGGAAGATGCCGCAGCATGCGGTCATCTCGGATACGGTTTTCAACCGCATGGTCGAGTCGTTGCCGCTCTATGCGCCGCAGGCCCTGTTCAACTTGAACGACGAACTCGACCGGCGCCGCGATCTTATTGCCGAGCAGGTGGCGAAGATGCAGGAAACGAGCATCCTTTCGGACGAAGATCTGAAAAAGATCGAGGGCTTCAAAGCGAAGTTGCGGCTCAATCGCTTCGATGACTACTGGAACACCAAGGTCCTGCCTGCCCGAAAAGGGCAATTCAAATTACCGGCTGAAGCCTTGGCGAACGAAGCGCAGTCCGATCCGGCAGCGGGGCCGAAGACTTGACCCCACCTGGGTTCTGGAACGTCGCGCGATGGCGATGGCGATGGCGATGACGAGGGTGAAGGCGCCGCTCGTCCTGGTATGCGCCTGAGGCTGGCTCTCCCGAGCCGTACCTCATTCCGGCTGCGAAAAGTCGTGAATTGAGGTCTTGAACGCTCCGGCCGGTCTTGGTCGTTTCATTGCGTGCGGCCGCTCCATCTACCCCGCGCGCTTATTCCAAGCCGACCGCGTCAGGACTGGCCGGCTGCGCGGCGCGAAATGCTCGCTTGTTCCGCGGCGGCCCTGATAGGGTCGCACGATGTCGATCGTGATCAACATCGTGGCGTTCTATGCGGGCTGGTTCGGAGCGGCGATGCTGGCCGCGCGGGGGCTGGGCGCGTGGGCCGCGCTGCCGTGCCTGGCGGTTGTGGTGCTGCATCTGGCGCTGAGCCGAGGGTCGCGCGCCGAGGTGGCACTTCTGGTTGCGGCTGGAGCAATGGGGCTCGTCGCGGAAGCTGCGCTGCTCGCAGGCGGCGTGACGCGCTTTCCGGGCGGCGCGGTCTACGGTGTGCTGCCGCCGCTATGGCTCGTAACGTTGTGGATGGCGTTCTCGACGACGCTGAATTCCAGCCTCGCGTGGCTGAAAACGCGGTTGGCCTTGGCCGCGGTGCTGGGGCTCGCCGGTGGGCCTGCCGCATACTACGGAGGTGCGCAGCTCGGCGCGATGCAGTTGGGCGAGCCGCTGGCGGCCAGCCTGCTGGCGATCGGCGTGGTGTGGGCCGTGGCCTGCCCGCTGCTCGCGGGGCTGGCGCGCAAGCTCGGCTGACCAAGTCCT
>PEQZ01000130.1 GCA_002928395.1 Hyphomicrobium sp. | reverse complement strand
AGCCGGAAGGGCCGATGAACGACGTCACACTCCGGTCCGGAATATCGACGTTGAGCATCTTGATGGCGTGCTTCTCGCCATAATAGACGTTCACGTCGCGCGCCGTGACCTTGATGCCGTGGGCCGCACCTGCAGCTGCGCGAGCGCCGGCGTGGGCCGCAGTCGCGCCTTGATTCTGAACCGACATATCCATGATCGTAAGCCCTTGGTTCTTTCAGGTTTTCGCTACGGCGCATTCGAAGCAGTCATCCAAATCCCGCCGGAACGGGCGGCCCGCATGCAGATCACCACCGCCGCTCGAAGCGGTGACGCAGGTAGACGGCGATCGCGTTCATGCAAACGAGGAACATCAAGAGCACCATGGTGGCGCCGGCTGTCCGCTCGACGAACCCGCGCTCGGCCGACGTCGCCCACATGTAGATCTGAACCGGCAGAGCGGTAGCCGGCTCGAGCGGCGTCGAGGGGACGTCGACCACGAAGGCCACGAGGCCGATCATCAAGAGTGGTGCGGTTTCACCGAGAGCGTGAACGAGCGCGATGATGAGGCCGGTCAGGATGCCGGGCACGGCCAGCGGCAGCACATGATGGAAGATCGCCTGCATCTTGGATGCGCCGACACCAAGCGCCGCCTCCTTGATGGAGGGCGGTACGGCGCGGAGCGAAGCGCGGGTGGCGATGATGATGGTCGGCAGCGCTTGCAGCGTCAGAACCAGGCCACCCACCAGCGCGGCTGAACGCGGCAAGCCGAACAGATTGATGAACACCGCAAGACCGAGCAGACCGAACACGATCGACGGCACCGCCGCCAGGTTGTTGATGTTGACCTCGATGATGTCGGTGAACCAGTTCTTGGGCGCGAACTCTTCGAGATAGAGTGCGGCGGCGACGCCGAGCGGCACCGACAGCGCGGCAACGATCAGCATCATGAAGAACGAGCCGACGAGAGCGGCGGCAAGGCCGGCCGTCTCCGGCTGGCTCGATGCGCCGAACTTGAAGAGGCCAGTATTGAAGTGCTTGGCCGCGATGCCCTTGGAGACGAGATGATCGACCCAGCCGATCTGGCGATCGTTGATCTGGCGGTTCTCTTCGGGGATCTTGCGGTCGATTGTGCCCTTGAGCAGCGCGTCCACATTGCCGTGGGCGAGCAGCGCGATCTTCTGCGTGGTGCCGATGACCGCGGGGTTATTCAGGACATAGTCGCGGAGCTGGACGTCGATGCCGCGCGACAGCAGCTGATTGAGGTCGCGTTGGCCCGGCTTGTCCAAGGTTTCGATGCCGAGCGACTTCTGCAGCGAGGTTCGAGCCAGAGCCGTGTAGTCGGCTCCGAACAGCGTGTTGGCGTCACGCTTGCCGTCAGGGTCGATCTCCTTGGCGTCGAACTTGACGTCGAGCGTGTAGCTCGTCTGCTGGAACGCAGGCAGGCCCTGGCTCAGGATCGAGTAAAACAGGAACGCCAGAAAGCCGAGCGCGATCGAGATCGCCGTGAGGCCGTACGCGCGAAAGCGGTTCTCCGCGGCATAGCGGGCCTTGATGCGGGCGGCATCGTTGCGCGAGGCGCGCCGGCTTCTGACCAGTTCCGAGATATCGTTCATGGAAACGTCGGTCATTCGTATTGCTCCCGGTATTTCCGCACGATGTAGAGGGCGTAGATGTTCAACAGCAGCGTGATCACGAACAGCGACAAGCCGAGCGCGAAGGCGACCAGCGTCTGCGGGCTGGTGAACTCGAGGTCGCCCGTCAGCTGGCTCACGATCTTGACCGTCATGGTGGTGACGGACTCGAACGGGTTGATGGTCAGGTTCGCCGCGATGCCCGCCGCCAGAACCACGATCATGGTCTCGCCGATCGCACGGGAAGCAGCGAGGAGAATGGCGCCGACGATGCCGGGAAGGGCTGCCGGGAACACCACCTGTTTGATCGTTTCGGATTTGGTCGCGCCCAGGGCATAGGCGCCGTCACGCAGCGACTGCGGAACCGCGGTGATGATGTCGTCGGACAACGACGAGACGTAGGGGATGATCATGATGCCCATCACGATGCCCGCCGTCAGCACGCTCGATGCCGCGATGTTCAATCCAACCGAGGCGCCGAGATCCCGGATCATGGGGCCGAAGGTAATCAGCGCGAAGAAGCCGTAGACGATGGTTGGGATGCCGGCGAGGATTTCGATCAGCGGCTTGGCCACATTCCGGAACCCGGGGCTCGCGTACTCCGACATATAGAGCGCGGACAGCAGGCCGATCGGCACCGCGACCGAGAGCGCGACGAACGAGATGAACAGCGTACCCCAGAGGAGCGGCAGCAGGCCGAACTGTCCCGACGACGTCGCGGCGGCACCGGCCGCCTCGAAACGCGGGTCCCAGACCGTGCCGAAAAAGAAGCCCGCGGGCGGCACCTTCTGGAAGAAGTGGATGGATTCGAACAAAACCGAGACGATGATGCCGAGCGTCGTCAGGATGGCGACGCCGGACGCCGCCATCAGGCAACCGAGCAGCGCGCGCTCGACGAGATTGCGGGCCCGGAGTTCCGGGCGCATGCGATAGAGGCCGTAGCCGAAGCCGAGTGCCGCGAGCGCGGCGGCCAGTGCCGCCGTCGCCCAGTTGCCCGTAGAGGTCATGGCGGCCTTGTCGTAGGCGGCTGCAATCACATAAGGCTCCGGCGCCGCACCGAGTGCGATGCCCTTGGATTGGAGCAACGTCTGTGCGGTATCGGGTGACGCGAACCCCAGGCGCACCTTGCGGATGACCTGCTGTTCTTCCGACGACAGCTTCGACAGCCCACCAGCGATGGAGCTGATGCGGCTCAGGATGAAATCTTTCTCGGCCGCCGGCAGGCTTCGCACCTTTGCGGGGAGATCGCGCTCGACTGCGGCGACGATGACGCGCGGACCGAATGCCGACCACAAGACCACCGCAAGAAGTGGCAACAACACGGTCATCAGGGCGAGGTACGACCCGTGATAGCCGGTGCGAGAGTGGGCGCGGGCGGCTCCCGGCGCGATCACGAAGCTACGAGCTCGAGCCAACCCGGCAAAGTAGGCGAGCATCGCTGCGCACAGCAGCCCGGCAACGACATAGGAAGGCGCCACGATTCAGAACTCCTGGGTCTCGCAAGCCCGAGCACGGGCGACGCAACACAACTCGGAAGGAACAGTCTATGGCTGTCTCAGGCAATTGAACAAGGCACGCTCGCGTGTCTCAGGACGAAAATTCCGGGCACGGCACCGACGACCGAAGTTGCCCTTTGGTCCGGACCTCTGGCCGGCAAGCGAAGCGGGGGCGACCCGTTGTGGATCACCCCCGCAAAGTCGACTTAGATCGTCTTGGCGCCCTTGACGGCGTCCTGGGTGGCCTTGCGCTCTGCATCAGGCGCCGGAACCAGGCCGTACTCGGCGAGTGGACCCTTCGGACCGACCATCTTGTCGGACACGAAGAACTCCACGTACTCCTTGAGGCCCGGGATCACGCCGATGTGCGCCTTCTTGACGTAGAAGTAGAGCGGACGCGAGACCGGGTACTTGCCGGTGGCGATGGTCTCGACCGACGGCTTGATGCCGCTCATCGTCGCGACCTTGAGCTTGTCGGTGTTGTTCTCGTAGAACGACAGACCGAACACGCCCAGGCCCTTCGGGTTCGACTTCAGACGACCCAGCGTTTCAGTGTAGTCGCCGTCGATGTCGACCGTGCCGCCGTCCTTGCGGACCTTCACGCAGGCCTTGTCGGCAGCGGACTTCTTGGCCTTCTCGTCGCCGGCTGCGGCTTCGGTCAGGATCTTGTCGGCGCCGGCAGCCTTGCAACCACCGTGCATGACCTTTTCTTCGAACACTTCGCGCGTGCCGTGCTTCTCGCCCGGGATGTAGGCGACGATCGGGGCGTCAGACAGCTTGGCGTTGACGTCCTTCCAGGTCTTGTTCGGGTTGGCGATCATCTTGCCATCCTTCGGCACTTCAGCGGCGAGGGCGAGGTAGATGTCCTTGGGCTCGAGCGCCCAATCGCCGGCCTTCGCGTCGACGGCGAAGACGATGCCGTCATAACCAAACTGCACTTCCATGATGTCGGTGACACCAGCCTTGGCGCAGGCTTCGATCTCTTCCTTCTTGATCTTGCGCGACGAGTTCGCGATGTCGATCGTGTTGGCGCCGATGCCCTGGCAGAACTGCTTCAGGCCGGCCGACGAGCCGCCCGACTCGACGATCGGCGACTTGATGTCCTTGGCCGACTTGCCGAACTGCTCGGCAACGATGTTGGCGTAGGGCAGAACGGTCGACGAACCCGCGATCTGAACGCGATCA
>PEQZ01000129.1 GCA_002928395.1 Hyphomicrobium sp. | reverse complement strand
GTGCAGCGACCACCTGCGCCAGCCTTCGGCCGCCTCGAGCAAACGCTTGAGCAGAGGATTGAAAGTCCGCGTGCGGTCCAGTACCCACGCCGCCGTCACCGATTGGCTCCAATCACGGTTGGCCTCGGTCGCGGTTGTGATCACCACAACCGCGATTTCGCGTCCGCCGCGCACCGGATAGTGGACCACATGGGCGCCTGGCGCGAGCCAAACGAACGTTGTCTCGGCGCGCAGGTCTGGAGGGGCGTCGTATGTCGAGACAATCGCGCGGGCTGCGCTACGGTCGTCGAAACGCGGTGGCTCTGCGTTGAACAATGTCGACCTCGTATCCGACCAGAGTCCATCGGCGGCGATGAAGCCGCAGCCCTCAGCGCCGGACAGTGCCGGAGTTGTGTGTGCTGACCCGCTAGAACGCATCTCGACCGCGACGCCATTGCCGGTGCGATCCACTTTGTAGGCCTCGGCGTTCAGCGTGATCGTGATCAGCGGGCTGGCTTCGGCGTTCGTGAGCAGGGCCCGGTGGAGGTCACTGCGGTGGGCAACCCAGTACGGGCTGCCGTGGCGCGCGGCGATCCAAGGGCCGAGCGGCAGATCAACGATTGTGCGGGTCGTTTCCCCATCGAGAACGCGGATCGAGCCGGGCCGGGCAACATGCGGCGACAGCGCCTCTTCGATGCCGAGTTCGGTGAGGATGCGGGTTCCGTTGGGCCCGATCTGTATGCCGGCGCCCTCTACCGCGAAAGCCGGCCGGCTTTCGAGTACGTGGCTCGCAATTCCTCGACGAGCCAGCGCCAGTGCGGTTGCCAGTCCTCCGATACCGCCGCCGGCGATGAGGATAGGGCCGTGGCGCAGATCGCGGGTCAACGTCAGGCGAACTCGTTCACGACCGCGTTCTTGGGGTCGCTTTCCGCTTCGCCCAGACGCGGATCATAGAGGTAAAGCGTGGAGCAGTAGGGGCAAAGAACTTGTGCGTCTCGACCCATGTCGAGATAGACATGTGGGTGATCGAAAGGTGGCCGCGCGCCCATGCACTTGAACTCCTTGACGCCGACAAAGACTTTCTCGGCGCCGGAATCGTTGGCAAGGTGGGGTACCAGATGACCGGCCATCGACACGTCCTTTCAGTTCCGGAGGTTCGTGCGCACCTTACCTGCGGCCGCCAGGAAATGGTAGGGGAGCGGCGGTCGCGGTTCTGGCAACTTTAGGAGATGGCGCCATGCCGAACTTCTTATCCGACGGTGTCGAACTCGCCTACCTCGACCAGGGCGAGCCGGTGCGCGATGCCGTGCTGCTGATCCACGGCTTTGCCTCGAACCTCCGCGTGAACTGGGTCGATACGGGTTGGGTCAAGACACTGACAGAAGCGGGCTATCGGGTCGTCGCCATCGACAACCGCGGGCACGGGGCAAGCGCTAAACCGCACGAGGTCGCCGCTTACGGTGGTCCGATCATGGCCGAGGATGCCCGGCGGCTGCTCGATCATCTCGGGCTGCATAAGGTGCATGTGGTCGGCTACTCGATGGGTGCGCGGATTGCCGCGTTCCTGGCGCTATCGCATCCGCAAAGGGTGCGATCTCTGGTGTTTGGCGGCCTCGGCGGCAATATGGTCCGCGGCATGGCCGGTACCGGTCCCATCGCCCATGCGCTCGAGGCCGAAAGCATCGATCAGGTGGCAAACCCGACGGCTCGTACGTTTCGCGCCTTCGCAGAGCAAACGGGAAGCGATCTCAAGGCGTTGGCTGCCTGCATCCGATCGTCGCGCGATCCGATCTCGGCCGCGGATGTGGGGCGGCTCACTTGTCCGGTTCTCGTCGCGGTGGGAGAGCACGACGTGATTGGCGGCGCGGCACCGGCGCTCGCCGAACTCATTCCCAATGCGGCATCTTTCGAGATCGCCGGGCGGGATCACATGAAGGCGGTCGGAGACCGCTCGTTCAAGGAGCGCGTCGTAGCCCACCTGACTACTTCGACCGCGTGACGCCGGCGACGAATTGAGATCGAGGATTGCTTGAGCGACGTTGCCCAATCTGATGGGCCAACGGCAATACCCCAGCTAGCCTGCAAGAACATCCGCGAAGACAACAGGGGGTGTGTCAGCAGACGTTCCGCGGCAAAGCGCCAGGGCATTGACCAACGCATACACGGACGCACGAACTAACGCAAACACACGCGTACACACGCAAACTAACGCACTTCACTCGCTGGTCTCCGGGGGATGAGACCTCTTCTGCGCTTTGGCATCGGACTACGATCTACAGGCTCCGAGCCTAAAAAACCTGATCCGACATACTGGCTGATCAGCCATTGGACCATGATCAGAAGCTAGCACGGTCAGAGGCGGGAGTCCGAAAAAGCCCAGGGTGAGTTGCAATCGCGCTGTGGATAACCGTGGCTTGGGAAGTCGCGGCGCTTTGATGTTGCGAATCTCCTGCCATGACGCGGTCGCGCGGCCGACCCAATTCAGCCGGAAAAAGACGCTAGAAAATCGGCCGGTGCCGATGGGGGTCGTTCACCGGTCGTTAGGCTTACCGGCTGTACCATCCCGTCATGTCCATGTCTCGCGTCCGTGTTGCCGTGCCTCTGCTTGCGCTGCTCACCCTCTGGGGTTGCAGTTCGGGCCCTGAGTTCGTGGCCCGCAACGAGCCATGGCGCGTGGAAGAAGAAAGCGCCTGCTTGTCTTCGGGTGTCGTGCGCGAGAACCCATTTCTTCGTGGACGATCGGCGCTGGGCGGTCCTAGCGTGTGCGGGGCCGCAAAGCCCTTCGAAATGTCAGCTGCGGGCCTTGGGCGGGTCTCCATGAAGCCGGCAGCGTTGCTCCGCTGTCCCATGATCCCGCAGATCGAGCGTTGGGTCGAGACGGTGGTCGAGCCCGCGGCGCGCAGGTATCTCGGCACGCCGTTGGCTGAGATCAAGGTCGCCGCGTCCTATGCCTGCCGCCCCATCAATCACCAGTCCGGCGGTAAACTGTCCGAACACGGACACGCCAATGCGCTCGACGTATCGGGCTTCGTGCTGGCCGATGGGCGCACGGTTACGGTCAAGGCGGGGTGGAACGGCGACCCGCGCGAACGTGCATTCCTCATGGCCGTGCACAAGGGCGCTTGCGAAGGCTTTACAACCGTGCTCGGCCCTAATGCCGACCGCTTCCACCACGATCACTTCCACCTCGACCTCGCCCGCCATGGCCGCGATGGCCTGATGCGGATCTGCAAGTAGGCCGGGTTCAGGGCACTTGCGCAATTGCCTTCATATCACGACATGAAGCCCCGCCACCGCGGTCGCCGGCATGCAAATGCGCAAGGCGTGCTATGACGTCGCTCAGGCGCCAGACGCCATGCGCGCCCGTTCGGCCCGGAGGTTCATGCCAGGTGACCGGCTGAGAGTAGAGACCGCGGAAACAGAGATCGACCGCATGCGGAAAAAGCACGCTTGGATGTCACTGGCGACGGCGGTACTCGGATTGGTCACGGCGCAATCAGCAGCCACGCGCGCCGAGACCTGGACGATGCTGGTGCCCGGCCGAGCGGACTCGCTGAGCGCAGAGCCGCTGGTGTCGCTCGCGCTCAAGGACCTGGCCGGCGGGCCCGCGCTTGAGGTCGTCACGGCGCCCGAGTTCAATGCCACACGTCAATTCAAGTCGCGATTGCGAAAGGGCGAGGCCAGCATCGCCGAGATCCCGCTATCGGTGCTGGCGCGAGAGAGTGCGCTCTATGCCGCCGACCAGATCCCCTATCTCGCCACCACCCCGGCGGAGGCCGAGCGGTTGTTCCAGCGGCTGGCGGCGATGGTCGCCGAGCGGCTGTCCGAAGATGATCTGGTGCTGCTGGCGCTGCTGCCGCAGCCGGCGCGCGGCCTGATGACGAACCAAGCGGTCACGGCCGCGTCAGGGCTCGGCGGGCAGACCATGTGGGCGCCTACCGTGGCGCTGCGGCGTCTGGCGGAGCACTTGGGCGCAACGTCCGTGGCCGAGCGGCCGGCGGCGGCAGTGCTGTTTTTGACGCCTGCCGAGGCGCTGGCCCAGGTGCCGGGGACATCGGCTGCGTCACTGGCCGGAGGGTCGAGCGGCTGGACTTATCATGCGCTCGGCGGTTGGCACGAGGGCCACGCGGTTGTCGTTTCGGCAGCATCGCTCAAGTCGCTCGGGCCTGACGCGGGCCAGGCCTTCATCAACCACGCTCGGAACTACGAGCGCGCCTACTGGAATGCCTATGACGCCGGGTCGAAGACCAGCGCTGTGAGCCTTGCGGCGGCCGGCCATAAGGTCGTGACGGGATCGGCTGAACTCGCCGCAGAGCTTTCGAAAATCGGCCAGCGGATGGCGGACGAGTGGCTGCCCGGCGCCGGCGCGGACGGGGCAGCGTGGCTCGAAGTGGTCAGGGCGTCCAAGCCCACGGCCCAGCCGTGACGGACCCACGATCGGGGGGATGCGCGGTCCGCCTGCCGTGATGATGAAAAATGTGATGCTTCGTGCCTT
>PEQZ01000128.1 GCA_002928395.1 Hyphomicrobium sp. | reverse complement strand
AACCGGAAGGGCCGATGAACGACGTCACACTCCGGTCCGGAATATCGACGTTGAGCATCTTGATGGCGTGCTTCTCGCCATAATAGACGTTGCAGTCCCTCGCAATCACCTTGGCGCCAACGCCGGCGGCCATGCGCGGAACCGTGTGTGTCGAAGTTGCGACTTGAGCGTCCATGATGTCCTCGGAACCGTGATGGGCTTGAAAGTCGGTGAAGAAAAAATCGATTACCAGCGCCGTTCGAACCGCTTGCGCAGCCAGATGGCCATCCCGTTCATGACGAACAGGAACACCAACAGGACGATAATCGCGCCTGCGGTCTTGGCTTGGAATGCCTTCTCGGGCAGATCCGACCAGAGATAGATCTGCACGGGCATCACGGTCGCGGATTCGACGAACGACTGCGGCACGTCGACGATGAATGCGATCATGCCGATCATCAGAAGCGGCGCTGTCTCACCGAGCGCGTGCGCCATACCGATGATCGTGCCGGTCATGATGCCTGGCATTGCCAGCGGCAGCACATGGTGAAAGATGGCCTGCTGGTGCGAGGCGCCGACGCCGAGGGCGGCTTCCTTGATGGACGGAGGCACCGAGCGCAGCGCTGCACGGCTCGCGATGATGATCGTCGGCAACACGAGGAGTGCGAGCACGAGACCACCGACGAGTGGCGCCGAGCGTGGCAATCCGAAAAAGTTCAGGAACACCGCAAGACCGAGCAACCCGAACACGATCGACGGCACCGCCGCCAGGTTGTTGATGTTGACCTCGACCAGATCGGTGAAGCGGTTCTTAGGTGCGAACTCCTCGAGGTAGACCGCCGCGCCGACCCCGATTGGAAGACACAGGATCAACGTAACGAACAATGTCAGCGCGGTACCCACCAGGGCGCCGCGAATGCCGGCCAGTTCCGGCTCGCGGCTATCGCCGGCCGTGAAGAACCGCCAGTTGAACACGTTCTCGACCGCCCCGCTGGTTTTGAGCCGCTCGAGGAATGCGACTTCCTGATCGGTGACCTTACGATTGGCCTCGGGCGTCACGTAGGTGACGATTTTCCAGTCGTCGGGCTTGGCCTCGTTCGCCGACTTCAGCGGCAGCAGGACTTCGCCCGAGATGCTGCTGTCGCCGAGCTTGGTGGCTTTGACCAACCCGCCATTGATCTCGACGAGAACGCTCGGCACCTTAGAGTCCAGCGTCTCTTCACCGCGCGACTGCTGCGAGCGCGCCAGCAGGCTCTTCGCTTCAGCCGCCAACTCCGCGCCACGTGACTGGTTCGTCTTGTCAGGTGATTTCGACAAGCGGTTGGCTTCGAATTGCGTCCGGGCCGCCGCGGCTGCCAATGCAATCTTGACCGTGGCCAGTTCGCTCGCGAAGTCGTTGGCCGCCGTGAGAACGGTGATCTCGCCGTTCACGCCCGACGGCGTTGCAACGCCCCGTGGATTGCGCTTGGCAATGGTCGTCTCGCCGCCCTTGAAATAGAGGTCGGCGTCATCGGACAGCAACAACGGGATCTTCACCGTTTGCCCGATCAAAGCCGGGTTGGCGGCGAGCGTCTCGCGCAGCACATCCGGGGCACCGGTTGAAAGCAGCCGGTTCAGCTGCTTCTCGGCGCTGCGGCTTTCGATGCCAGGGATTGCCTTGGCCAAGGCGGCCTTGGTCACAGGAAAGTAGTCGCCACCGCGGATGGCCGCCACATCGACGTTGCCGGGTGGCCCGAATGCATCCGCCGCCACGGGGACATCGAGCACGAGGCGATGCTGCCAGAACGACGGCAGCCCGCGCATCATGATATCAGCCATGAGCACGACGACGAACACTGTCGTGATCGCAAGCGCAAACAACCCACAAGCCTTGAAGCGGGCCTCGGAACGATAGCGGGCCCGAACCCGTGCCTGTGCGGCCGCCGAGGTCACATCGACACGACGCTGCTTGGGGACGCCCATGGCGTTTGACGCTGAGATATCAGTCATACTGCTCTCTGTTCCGACGGACGATGATGAGGGCGATGACGTTCAAGATCAGCGTGAAGAGGAAGAGCACAAGGCCCAGCGCGAAGGCCGCCAGCGTCTTGGCGCTGTCGAACTCCTGGTCGCCGACCAGAATGGTCTTGATCTGCACGGTGATGGTCGTGACGGCATCCAGCGGATTGAAGGTCAGGTTGGCGGCGAGACCTGCGGCCATGACCACGATCATGGTCTCGCCGATGGCGCGGCTGATGGCCAGCATGAACGCTGACACGATGCCGCCGAGCGCCGCCGGCAGGATGACCTGCCTGATCGTCTCAGACTTCGTGGCGCCGAGCGCGTAGGATCCGTCGCGCATCGACTGCGGAACGGCGTTGATGACGTCATCGGACAAGGACGAAATGAACGGGATGATCATCATGCCCATCACGAGGCCGGCGGCCAGGGCGCTTTCCGAGGCGATGTCGAGCCCGAAGCTCTCGCCCCAACCGCGGATCAACGGCGCGACCGTCAGGGCCGCGAAGAAGCCGAGAACCACGGTCGGAATACCGGCCAGGATCTCGAGAATCGGCTTGGCCCACGTGCGGAACCGCGGGGAGGCATATTCCGCAAGATAGATGGCCGATAGCAGCCCGAGTGGTCCAGCAACGCTGATTGCGATCAACGTGATCAGGAGCGTGCCCGTCAGAAGCGGAATGAAGCCGAATGCCGTCTTGATGTCGCCCTGGTCGGCGCGCAGTGCCGCCTGAGGGTTCCATTCTGTTCCGAATAGAAAGTCCGAAACCGTGGGACGACCCTTCAAAGCCGGGTCGAAGAAGAAGCGCAGCGTCTCGTACAGCACCGAGAACACGATGCCGATCGTGGTGAGCACCGCGACCGTCGCGCACAGCAAAAGCAGGAACTTGACGATCCGCTCGAACATGTTCCGGGCGCGGAATTCGCCGCCCACGCGAACAAAGCTGAAGAGGAGGCCGGCGCCGGCAAGGGCAACGCCCAACCCGTAAACCAACCAACTGCCGAGCGAGCTCGTCGAGCGAAGCGCGTCGGCTGCGGCCTTGAGGGCGGCGGACGGCTCGCCTTGGAATTTACCTGTCACGATGTTGTACACATCGCGGAGCGCAGCGCCCCGCGCCAGCTCGTTGGTGGCGACCTCGGACGGCAGCTTGCTCAGCGCCTGAGCCTCCGACCACTTGGTGATGATCGGCGACCCGACCAGATACACCACGAGCATGGGCAGCAGAACCAACGTCACCGCCAGAAGGCCGTGGTACATGGGAAGCGAGTGCATCGAGAGCCGGCTACCCACCGCGCCGGTGCTGGCCAGGGCCTGGGCTCGGCCGCGAACGGCGACGAACCCGGCAATCATCAACAGTGCGATCGTCCCAAAATACAATCCCGACATCGAACCCGTCCTGGTTTACCGTCTACACGTGCCACGTCTAGCGTTATCGAGTCGGGTAAATCAATCGCATCGCCCGCTGTGAGGCGGATGAGGCGGCCGAGCGAGTTACCGCGAACGCGGCTCGACCTGCTCGAATTCGGCCATACGTCGGAGGCTGCCAACTTTCGCCGGCAGCCTCCAAAGTCGGATTACTTGACGTCCGCAGCGGTCAGAACCTTCATCGCCTTGGCAGCTTCGGCAACCTTTGTCGCCTCTTCCTTCGGCATGGCGACCAAGCCCTTGCGGGCGAGGTAGCCGTCCTTGGAGATGGCCTTGTCGGACACGTACTCGGCGACGAACTTGTCGAGGCCGGGGATCACGCCGACGTGCTGCTTCTTGATGTAGACGAACAGCGGGCGGGCGCCTTTGAACTTGCCCGACGAGATGGTGTCATAGGTCGGATCGACGCCTTCGATCTTGGCGCCCTTCAGCTTGGCGAGGTTCTCTTCCAGGAACGAGAAGCCGAACACGCCGACGGCGTTCTTGTTGGCTTCGAGTTTCTGGACGATCACGTTGTCATTCTCGCCAGCTTCGACGTAAGCGCCGTCTTTGCGCATCGACTTCCACACCTTGTCGAATGCCTTGGCGTCAGCCTTCTTCAGTTCCTTGAGGGAGGGGAATTCTTCGGCACCCTTCTCGAGGTAGAGCTCGTGGAACGAGTCACGCGTGCCAGAGGTCGGCGGCGGGCCGAGAACTTCGATCTTGACAGCCGGTAGCGATGCATCGATGTCCGACCAGTTCTTGTTCGGATTGGCGACCAGCTTGCCATCCTTGTCCGGGACCATTTCGGCCATGGCAAGGAAGACCTGCTTGCGCGTCAGCACAAGGTTCGGGCCAGCCTTCGACTGGGCAAGAACGAGACCGTCGATGCCGACTCTGATCTCGACGATGTCCTTGACGCCATTCTTGTCGCAATCCTCGAACTCGCCCTTCTTGATGGCGCGCGAGGCATTCGAGACGTCAGGATGGCCGACGCCGACGCCGGCGCAGAACAGCTTGAAGCCGCCGCCCGTACCGGTCGACTCGACGACCGGGGTCTTGCCGGCGCCCGACTTGCCGAACTGCTCGGCGACGGCAGTCGTGAACGGATAAACCGTCGACGAGCCGACGATGCGAATTTGATCG
>PEQZ01000127.1 GCA_002928395.1 Hyphomicrobium sp. | reverse complement strand
CAGCTTGATGGCTTCAGCTCTTTTCACCAGCGGACATTGGCCCCACCACTGACGGGCCTCCCACTCCAGAGAGCATTTAGCGGCCGCAGCGCCGCTCCGGTCATCTCTGCCACGGCCATCAGGCTCGCCTTCTAGGTCCAGTACTTGTTTCAAGGGAACACCCTCAAAGGCCGCTTCGAGCGGATCAAAATGCGGGACCGCCTCCGGTCGCCGGTGGCCTCGCCTTGGCCGCCGGACATGAGCGCGACACGTCATTCAGACGACATGTGCCTGCGCTACCTGATCAACCGAAGTCGCCCAGTGTTCGAAAACTTCGAACATCCATATTGCGTCGCTGGCTCGAATGGAACGAGGTCGTCTGGTGCTCCGATTGGTCGACGTCAGTGTAGTCTACGGCACCGGGGGCGCTGCGCTCGAGCCGACCAGCCTGGACATAGTCGAGGGGCAGTTCACCGTCCTGCTGGGCTCCTCGGGAGCCGGCAAGTCGACCTTGCTGCGGTCGCTCAACGGCCTTGTTCGGCCGACCCATGGCGATGTGATCCGCGCTGAGACGGGCTCGATTTTCGGGAGCGCGGGGGCACTGCGCGCGCACCGCCTGTCGACGGGCATGATCTTCCAGCAGCATCATCTGATCGGTCGGTTGTCCGTTCTCAGCAACGTGCTGATTGGCAGACTGGGAAGCCGTGGCGTGCTCGGCTCATGTCTTCCGGCAACCCGCGCCGACCGCCACCTCGCTTTGGCTGCCATCGATCGCGTGGGGTTGGTTGATCGCGCCCTCGATCGCGCCGACAAGCTCTCCGGTGGCCAGCAGCAGCGCGTCGGCATTGCCCGCGCCATGGCTCAGCAGCCTCGCATCGTGCTGGCTGATGAGCCGGTTGCCAGTCTCGATCCCGCGACCGCCGAGAAAGTGCTCGCCGATCTGCACCGCATCTGCCGCGAGGACGGCATCACCGCCGTCGTCAGTCTGCATCAGGTCGAATTTGCGCGCCGCTTTGCCGACCGCATCGTCGGGCTGTGCAAGGGCCGCGTCGTATTCGACGGGCCGCCCCGCGAGCTCGATGCGGCTGCCGTTTCCAAGATCTACGAGGCGCCAGTGCAGCCAATGTCACAGGCCGCTGAATAGAAGTCTGCCAATCGACAAAAGGGGTGAGTGATATGAAGCGTCGTGAATTTCTTGCCGGCAGCGTGCTGGCGATGGGCGTCCTTGCTGCGACTGGTTCCGCTTCTGCACAAGGCGCCGATCCGGCCAAGCTGCGGGTGGCGCTACTGCCCGACGAGAATGCGTCGAGCATCATCCAGAACGCGCAACCGCTGAAGAAGTACCTGGAAGAGACGCTCAAGAAAGAGGTCGAGCTGATCGTCACGACCGACTATTCGTCGATGATCGAGGCGATGCGCTTCAACCGCATCGAAGTGGCCTATTTTGGGCCCCTGTCGTACGTGCTCGCGAAGTCGAAAGCGCCCGGCATCGAGCCGTTCGCGGTCGGCGTGTCGAAAGGCTCACCCACCTACAAGGGTGTCATCATCGCGCTGGCTGACGGTCCGGTGAAGTCGATCGCCGATATCAAGGGCAAAACGATGGGCTTCGGCGACAACGCCTCGACCTCGAGCCATCTCATACCGCGCGCGTATCTCGCCCGCGCAGGTCTGATCGGCGAAACGGACTACAAGCTCGCCCATCTGGGAACCCACGACGCGGTCGCACGCTCGGTGCAGGCCGGGCAGGTCCAGGCTGGCGGGCTGAGCCAAGAGATCTTCAACGTCCTCGTCAGCAAGGGTACGATCGACGGCACCAAGGTCAAGGTACTGGCCGAGAGCGATCCGATCCCGAACTATCCGATGGTGATGCAGGGCAGCCTCGCCCCCGCCCTCAGGGACGCGATCAGAAAGGCCTTCATCGAGCTCAAGGATGCGGCGATCCTGAAGACGTTCCGCGCCGAGGGGTTCGTCGCGACCGACGACAAGGCCTACGACATTCTCCGCGAGACGGCCAAGGTGCTGAACCTCGATCTGACCAAGTTCAAGGGCTGATCTCATGAGCAGCGCGCTCGACTACGACGCCATTCTGGCCAAGGACGGGGCCAACCGGTTAAGGCAAGGTGCCGTCCTGGCGGTGATCGGCGTCGGCGTGCTTGCCGCCATGTGGGTTACGGGCCTGATGGACGTCCAGCGTTTCGCAGATGCCTGGCCGGCCATCAGCCAACTGTCGCGGGAGATGTTCCCGCCGGACTTCTCTCGCTATCAGAAATGGCTGCGTCCGCTGCTCGATACGTTGGCGATGTCCGTCGCCGGCACGGCTCTCGCCGTCACGATCTCGCTGCCGCTGGCACTGCTGGCGGCGGGCAACACCACGCCGAACGGTGTCGTCTATCAATCGGCGCGCTTCCTTCTCAACGTGCTCCGATCCATCCCCGAGTTGATCATGGGCATTCTCTTCGTCGCCATGGTCGGGTTCGGTGCGCTGCCGGGTGTGCTGGCGCTCGGCATCCATTCGATTGGCATGGTCGGCAAGTTCTTTGCGGAAAGCATCGAGCACGTCGACGATAAGCCGATCGAGGCGGCGCGGGCGGCCGGTGCGACGCCATTCCAGGTGATCCTGCATGCGGTGTTGCCGCAGGTGATGCCGCAACTGGCGGATACGACGATCTACCGGTGGGAGTACAACTTCCGCGCCTCGACCGTTCTCGGTGCGGTGGGGGCGGGCGGCATCGGCTTCGAGCTGATCGCGGCGCTGCGCGTTCTCGAGTATGCGCAGGTCTCGGCAATTCTCATTTGCATCCTCGCGTGTGTCACCGTTGTCGACGCCATCGGCGCCACCCTTCGCCGCTCCCTCAAGTAAGCGGGTCTACCGCCAGCCGGACGTCAAGCATGCGCATCGTGGTGACAAACCAGATCTTCCCTGAGACGCACAAGCTGCTCTCAGCAAACGCCGAGGTGATCGGCAACTCCGAGCCTGAACCGTGGTCGCCCGAGCTGGTGCGTGACAAGTGCCGTGACGCCGAGGCTGTCATGGCCTTCATGCCGGACCGGATCGATGCACCCTTCATCGCGGCCTGTCCCAATCTCAAGGTGATCGGCGCGGCGCTGAAGGGCTATGACAACATCGACGTGACCGCCGCCGAACGCGCCGGGGTCTGGGTGACGATCGTACCCGACCTTTTGACGGTGCCGACGGCTGAGCTGGCAATCGGTTTGATGCTGGGGCTCGGCCGACATGTGCTGGCCGGTGATCGGCGCATCCGGGCCGAAGGCTACCATGGCTGGCGGCCGACGCTTTACGGCACCGGCCTCGACGGCGCGCGGGTCGGTATCGTCGGCTTTGGGCGGGTCGGGCAGGCGATCGCCGAGCGTCTGCTCGGGTTTCGGTGTCATATCAGCGCCTGCGACATGCGACCGAATTCGATTCCGGCCCATCTCGCAAAGGCCGTGGACGCCATCGCCCTGAACGACCTGTTGGCCCAATCGGACTACGTGGTTCTGGCGCTGCCTCTGACCGAAACGACCCACCACATCATCGGTACTGGCGCCCTTGCCCGAATGAAGCCGAGCGCGTTGCTGGTCAACCCCGCGCGCGGCTCGCTGGTCGACGAGCGCGCCGTCGCCGATGCCTTGGATGCGGGGCGCATCGCCGGGTATGCCGCCGACGTTTTCGAATGCGAGGATTGGGCCCGCACGGATCGGCCGTCCGGCATCGACGCACGTCTGACGGCTCCTGGCGCGCCAACCCTGTTCACGCCCCACATCGGTTCGGCCGTCGTGGACGTGCGCCGCAAGATCGAGCTGTCGGCTGCGCGCAGCATCATTGAGGCCTTGGCCGGCCGGGAGCCAACTGGCGCTGTCAACAATCCGGGTCTACCGCGCACATGCTGAGCCTCATTCACGCTCGCACGTTCCTTGCCGTGATCGATGAGGGCGGGTTTCGCCCAGCGGCGCGCAAGCTCTCGCTCTCGCCATCGACGGCGATCGAGCACATCCGGCAACTCGAGGATGATCTCGCAGCTCCGCTGCTCGTGCGTCTGAGGGGGCAGGTGGCGCCGACGGCGCAGGGCGCGGTGTTTGAGCCATTGGCGCGCGCACTGGTATCCACCGCCGAGCGCGCGCACGAGCTGATTACCAAGGCACCGCTCCGCGTCGCCGCATCCAGCAACGTCGGCATCTACAGTTTGCAACCTGGAATCGCCGCTTTCGGCAAAGTGCACGGTGTCGAAATCGAGCCGTGGATCGGGTCGAACCCGGCGGTCGCTGATAGACTCTCGCGTGGCCTTGCCGATGTCGCGGTCATGGAATGGTGGGATGGCAGACCTGGTTTCAAAGCACAGCCTTGGCGCCGGGAGCCGCTGAAAGTGATTGTCGCCGGAGATCATCCTTGGGCCTGTCGTCGGAGCATTGCTGCGTCGGAGCTCGTCGGCACTCGTATCCTGGGTGGCGAACCTCGCTCGGGGACCGGCACCATTCTACGCAAGCAACTAGGCTCCCTTGCGGATCGCCTTACGACGGTCGACGGCTACGGCAGCACCGAAGCGGTCAAGCGAGCGGTCCGCGCCGGGCATGGAATCTCGATCGTGCTGGCGTCGACGATTGCCGACGAAATCGGCGACGGCTTGCTCGCGGCACTTGATATCGAAGGCACGAAACTCGAAAAAGAAATCAGCATCATTTCAACCAGCAGCCTCCCGAAGCAGTCGAGCAGCGCACGGTTCGTCGCCTTCCTTGTGGACGGGCCCTGAGTCTGCGGTCGGCCACGAGCGGCCGTCGCACGG
>PEQZ01000126.1 GCA_002928395.1 Hyphomicrobium sp. | reverse complement strand
GTTTGGTAGGACATCTGGAGTATTTTGGCCGCGCCGACCTCTCCCCAAGGGGAGAGGCGCGTTCGTGCCGGTTCGCTCATTTTGGGTGCCATCCGCGCGAACCGGTCGAACACAACAGCTGGGTTGGCTCGATGATCTTGCTCAGCCCGCGTGGGCCGACACGAATCCCCTCTCCTCTTGGGGAGAGGGTTAGGGTGAGGGGGCTGGCTTCGAAAACGCGCCAGCCTGAGCCCCCCTCACCCGGCGCGGAACTTGGGTTTGGTAGGACATCTGGAGTATTTTGGCCGCGCCGACCTCTCCCCAAGGGGAGAGGCGCGTTCGTGCCGGTTCGCTCCGGTGATGTAAAGGATATCATCGTTCCGAGGGGCCACATCGGACTCGAGACTTGGCATGTCGATTGTTCGGCCGGGCAGCTTCACGTGTCCTTATCGGTTCGAAGAACACTCAGTTTGGCGGTGGCTTCCGACAACGTGTGGTGTGGTTCAAAGGTTCAATGCCCAATAGACATGTGCGGCCAGTGTGCCTGACTGGACCATGATCTGGAAAACCCGCAAATGCCGACACCAAGGATCTGCAATACATGACGAAGTCGACCGCCCAGGCTGATGTACCCGCGACCGCCGCTGCCGGCGGCACGGCGTCCTCGCCCGCCGTCAGCCCGACGACCGCCGCTGCCGCTGCTGCTGCCACTGCCGGCGGCCGGCCGGGTGATATCCACATCGAGGCCCGCGGCGCCGCCGGGCTGATCACGTTCGATAGGCCCCGTGCCCTCAATGCCGTGACCACTGCCATGCGTGCGGCGATCGCCGAAGCCATTCCGCGGTTCGCGCGCGATCCCATGATCTATTGCCTGATCCTGCAATCGGCGACGCCGCGCGCTTTCTCAGCCGGTGGTGACGTCCGTGAGTTGGCAGCCTGGGGTCGCGACGATCGCGACCGTGCGCGAGCCGCCTTCGCAGCCGAGTATCGGCTGAACTGGGCACTGGATTGCCTCGCCAGGCCGATCATCTCGCTGATCGATGGCGCGGTCATGGGGTCGGGCGTTGGGCTCACCCTCTACGGCACCCATCGCGTTGCGGGCGAGGGCTACGCATTCGCCATGCCCGAAACCGCCATCGGGCTCTTCCCGGACGTCGGGTTGGCTCATGTCTTCGCACGCATGCCTGACGAGATCGGAACATACCTCGGACTCACGGGGCGCACCATCGGCCGCGCGGACGCCTACCATCTGGGTCTCGTGACGCACTGCATTGCGGCGACCGAGTTTCCAGCCATCGTCGCCGCTCTCGTCGACGCGCAGCCCGTCGACGCGTTGCTGGATCGCGTCCACCACGATCCAGGCCCAGGCGAGGTCATCGCCAGACGCCAGCTCATTCAGCGATGCTTTTCGCCAGCGTCGGTCTTGGAGATCATCGGCTGCCTCGAGGCGCTCCACCAGGCCGGTTTGGAACGTGACGCGGCCGACTGGGTCCACGGTGTGCTCGCCGATCTCAGCCGGCGTTCGCCCACCTCGCTGGCGATCACGCTGCGGCACTTGCGCGAGGCGCGCTCGCGGGATCTCAGGGAGGTGCTCGAAATCGACTACCGGCTGGCTTGCCGCTGCCTGGACGGTCATGACTTCTACGAAGGCGTGCGGGCCGCGCTCATCGATAAGGATGGTCGTCCGGTTTGGCAGCCGGCGCGCCTCGAAGACGTTACCCCTGACATTATTGACGGGATCTTCGCGCCACTCGGGCAGGATCAGCTCGAGCTGCCGACTCGTGTGGAGATGCAGCGAGTGTGACAGGCCGCTTCTGGCGCGCGCGGCAAGGTCGCTTCTCGTACGAATGGAACGCGGGTGGTGACGGGCCGTTTCTGGCGCGCGCGGCAAGGTCACTGCGCACGGTTGCACATCGATCGGCGTCATGTCACCGCATGAAACAACCAGGGGTGGCATGACGGCGTGCGCTGTTCGCGTAAATGGGGTGCCAGCTCGAGGTTTCCAAGGTCTTACACGACGTCCCAAAAGTATCGTGCATAATGAATCGTTGTTGTGTTGGGCCGTTACTATTCTTTTACTATATCTATTGAGGTAACTTTTAGTTCTCACTGTTACTGTTTGGGCAACCCGGAAAAACCGGGAAGCGTCAAACAGTATAGAGGCAGGACAATGAGTGTTGCAGTCAATGTTGCGCGCCACGCCGCGCCCGCCAAGGACGAGAGTTTCCGGGGCGAATATCTTCAGGCGCTTCGTCTGATCGAGCGTCTTCACCGTCTACTTCTCGACGTGATCAAGGATGAATTCGATCGCCAGGGCGGCGCGGAGTTGAACTCGGTTCAGGCGCTTTTGCTGTATAACATCGGCGAAAGCGAGTTGACTGCAGGTGAACTCAAGACACGCGGCTACTATCTGGGATCGAACGTCTCGTACAACCTGAAAAAGCTCGTGGATATGGGCTACATCCACTACAAGAGATCTGATACGGATCGTCGTTCGGTTCGCGTTAGTCTGACCGACAAGGGCCTCGAAGCCCGCGAGATCGTTCAGAAGCTCTATCAGCGCCAGCTCGGCTCGGTGCAGGCCGTTGGCGAGATCAACAGCGAAGACGTGCGCGGATTGAACAAGTCGCTGGTGCGTCTCGAGCGCTTCTGGTCCGACCAGATCCGTTATCGCCTCTGATCGCGGTTCTTCTCAAGTCATTGAAATTAAAGGGTCTCGGACAGTGTTCGCGACCCTTTTCTGCTTTCCGCGGCGGGTCGACAAGGTGTGATCGACAGCCGTCGGTGGGTCAATTGTGTCTCCTTCGCATCACCTGAGGCATCCCGGCGACCCGCTGAGATTTTTAGGCTATTCAAGCCGCCCTCCGATGCCGCACCCTCTGTTTGGTCGGTTTGTGCGCGACAACTGCCACCCTGTCGCAATTGGCTCAGTGTCCAACCTTCGCAGGTGGAGCGGCCGGTGCCTCAGCGTCGATGGCTGGTTAGGTCACGCCGGTCCCGGTCTCCATGTTCGGTATACGGGTTGTCACGACTTCGTGGGACGACCAGTCATTTTTCGTTAACGACTTCTCACGACAGTCGGTACTCCGGGCCTGCCAGTTTCCTGTTGCAAGTCATCGCCAGACATCGAAGGAGCGCCGCCGTGACGAGATCCACCAAGCCGAAGCCCAGGTCGACCGGGACGCGGGCACGAGCCTTGGGTTTGGTGGCATTTTGTGCCCTGTTCGCCGGGCCGGCCGCGGCCAACGAGGGTTCGGCCGACGCCTGGAACCCCTTCGGGCCGGGCGGCGTGACGACTGGCACGGTGGGCCGGGGCGGCGCGGTCGACCGCGAGTACATCAAGCAGTGGGAAGCGAACCCGCCGAAAGGCTTCGCGACCCTGTCTCCAGCCAACGTCGAGGCGACCAAGTCGGCGATCAAGCGGTATCAGGGCATTGTCAACCAGGGCGGCTGGAAACTGGTGCCGGACGTTCAAATGCAGACCGGCTCCAGCGGTTCGCAGGTTGGCCTTCTACGCGAGCGGCTCGCGCTGTCTGGCGACCTCAAGGACAACGTTCCAGGTGATGAAAACTTCGATTTCGCCGCCGAGAAGGCGGTCAAGCGCTTCCAGGCATCGAACGGGCTGACGCCGACAGGCATCGCGGACAAGCGCACCATCGCCGCTCTGAACGTCACCGCAGCTGCCCGCCTGAAGCAGTTGCAACAGAACTTGACGCGGATCTCGTCGCTGGCTCGGACGGCCGGCAAGCGTTACGTCCTGGTCAATGTGCCGGCGGCCCAGATCGAGGCCGTCGAAGGTGACCGCGTGGTGTCTCGCCATTCGGGTGTCGTCGGTAAGATCGATCGCCAGACCCCGCTGCTGTCCTCCACAATCTACGAGCTGAATTTCAATCCGGTGTGGCGCCTGCCACCGACCGTCATCACCAAGGATCTGATCCCGAAGGGCCGCGAAATGCAGCGCAGCGGAAAGAGCGTGCTGACCAAGTTCGGCATCGACGCCTTCGACGGCAACGGCAAGAAACTCGATCCGGAAAAGATCAACTGGAGTTCGGGCCAGCCGATGAGCCTCAGCTACAGCCAGCAACCCGGCAAGGATAACCCGCTCGGGTTCCTGAAGATCAACTTCCACAATGCGCATTCGGTCTACATGCACGACACCCCGTCCGACAATCTGTTTGGCCGCAACTTCCGGGCCGCCAGTTCGGGCTGCATCCGCGTGCAGGCAATCGAGCAGCTCGCCAACTGGCTCCTCGCGGACCAGGGCGGCTGGACGATCGAAAAGATCGAGGACTTGAAGAAATCGCGTGAGCGGCTCGATCTGAAGCTCAAGCGTCCCGTCACGCTGCACTTCGTCTACATCACGGCCTGGGCCACCGAGGATGGTGTGGTTCAGTTCCGCCGCGACCTCTACAACAAGGACGGCGTCGGCCCGACCGCCTCGGCATATTGAGGCCCAATTGCCGTCTCGGCGCTCAGATACCCGTTCCCGAAACACGAAACCGCCCGGCGCAAGGCACCGGGCGGCTCGCTTATCGGGTCTTTCGACCCAATCCAGTCTGGGGTCTTTCGACCCAATCCAGTCTGGGGTCTTTCGACCCATTCCAGTCACGGGTCTCTCGACCCCGTCCATTTGCGGCTTTTTGAACCTTGGGCCTCGCGACCCGCGGAAATCAAACGCCGTTGAGCTCGGCCGAGACCTGAGCGAGGATGCCGTTGAGGGCGTCACGGAGCTGCTCAAGGCCGACGATGATCGAAACGCCGACGAGAGCGGCGATCAGGCCGTACTCGATTGCGGTTGCACCA
>PEQZ01000125.1 GCA_002928395.1 Hyphomicrobium sp. | reverse complement strand
AGCGAGATGTGGATTTGATATCGATATTACGGCTTACGCCGATATCGATATCAAATCCCACTCGCCGGGGAGAGTGCTCCGCACTCCCCTGGACCCCTCCGGTCAGGGCGCGCTATCCCGCGTGCCCCGAACCCACCTGATGAGGCGGCAAGTGCCAAAGCGACGGACGCACCCGAGAGGTGCCCGCACCAAAATGGTCGGCATTCGCATGACCGAAGATGACTACGCCCTCAAGGTCGCACAGGCACGCGAGCTTGGCCTGACACCCTCAGGGCTTTGCGAACGGCTGGTGCTGGAAGGCAAGGTCGAGATGAACGCTGGGCCATCCTACAAATTGATGGACCCGGCGCTGTTCACGGAGCTGCGGCGCATCGGCAACAACATCAACCAGATCGCGCACGCGGTGAACGGCAACCTGCCGCCCGACCAGATGATGGCGTGGCGCAGCATCCATGGCCTGCTGACCAACCTGCTCGCGGCCGAGCTTATCAAACAGAAAACCTCAGCCCTCAGAACGAGGACCGACGACGATGGTACCCCGCCTCCACAAGCGCGGGACGTCTTTCAAAGGAGCGTGCGGGTACATCCTGCACGACGCCCAGAAGACTTCCCGTGACCGCGTCCAATGGAGCGAAACACGCAACCTCATCTCGCAGGCCGACGACGCCTGGTTCGAGATGTTCGCGACAACGCGCGATCAGGCCGAGCTGAAACGGCAATCGGGCCATGACGGCCGCGGCCGCAAGAACGAAAAACCTGTCCTGCATCTTTCCCTATCCTGGGCCATTGGTGAGAACCCAACACCGCAGCACATGCTGGAAACCGCGCGAACCGCGCTGAACGCTATCGGACTTGGAGACCATCAAGCCCTGATCGCGGCCCACAACGACAAGGACCATCCGCACGTACACATGGTCGTCAATTCGATCCATCCGGTCACCGGGATGACCGCCCCGCTCAAATACACAAAGGAGCGTTTATCCCGCTGGGCAGAGGCTTACGAACGCGAGCACGGCATCCATTGCGATCAACGCATCATTAACAACGAGGACCGGCAACGCGAGTCCAACCAAAATGAAGCCCGGCACGTGACCGCTGAGGAGATGATGCGGCTGACGCAGCCTGCTTCTAGCGAATCGCAGAAGGTTCAGGGGCAGGCTTCCGCAAAAACGGCGAGATCACCTTCGCCCCACAGAAAGCGCCATTTCGCTACGACAGAAGTAATTCAACGTATGAAGCGCTATCGAGCCGAGTACGATCATCGGCATATGGTTGAACGGGACGTAACATCGGTACGTCAACGCCAGGAATTTGCCGAGCTGGCCGAGAAAATAAAGCAGGCCACCGCTGTCGCGCAGAACTATGTGGAGCAGAAATACAAGCCGCGGTGGCGTGAGCTTTATGCGGAGCAGCGCAAAGAGTCGCAACAGGTCATGAAAGGCTGCGACCACGTCTTCGAGCGGGCCGTTTTTGTATTCCTCAACAGCGACCGACTCGGCGGCAGCAAAAAGCTGTCGCTGCGGAATAAGATCCAGATGATCTGTTCACCCGCGAAACTCATGAGGGCGGTCGGCAACATGCACGCCCGTGAGCGCAAACATCTGGGTCAGATTGAAAGAGCTGAAACCGCAGAGCGAGCGGAACGCGCCTGGACACACCATCAACCGCGCTTCGATGCCTTGCGCGAGCGACACTTGGCCGAGCGCGTGGTTCAGCGATCGAAGCAGGCGTACAGGGCCCGGGACGGCATAAGTTACCTGCGCGCCAGAAACGAGCTAACCCTTGAGCACAGGCATGGCCGCCCGTCCCGATCGGCCGCCGACGCGCCAGCCAACGAGAACGATCAAGCTTACGTCGACCGCATCAGGGCCGAAATGACGGCGTTCTATGATCGCAACCGCCGGCCTGAACATACAACGCGGTCCGGCCCGGCTGAGCCAAGTCCTGTTCCGGAACCGCAATCCAAACTCCGCTCTGACTTCGACGTCGCTGCTTCTGCCGATGCGAACGCTACTGAGAACCGCGCCGATGATATCAAGCGGCAGATGGCGGAATGGCGGAGCCGGAATCAGAGTCGGGATTTCGGCCGCGAGCTTTGAAAACGCCATCATGACTCGCGCGCAGGCGAACATGCACGGACATGCCCGCACCAGCTTTCCTGCGTG
Organism: Hyphomicrobium sp.; assembly: GCA_002928395.1. Taxonomy (GTDB): domain Bacteria; phylum Pseudomonadota; class Alphaproteobacteria; order Rhizobiales; family Hyphomicrobiaceae; genus JAKAML01. The sequence goes on along the minus strand of PEQZ01000125.1, from coordinate 2,652 downwards.
AACCCTGCGTGAACGGGAAGTTTTGGGTTTTTGGTCTGACGAGTAAGTGACTGTTTTATTTGGTGGAGCCGATCGGGATCGAACCGACGACCTCTGCAGTGCGATTGCAGCGCTCTCCCATCTGAGCTACGGCCCCTGCTCACAGCCGCCCGATTTAGGGTTTCACCCGCAACGTTGTCAAGGAAGCGGGTCGCCCCCTAGCCCCCCAGCAGGCGCACGACCCGAAGCAGTGGGCTCCACGCGGTCACGCCGGCGCCGCGCCGCCGCAACACGCCCCGGCCACTTCGCAAACCGGACAGACCGGTGCCGCACTCGCCCCCCGGTCGCGGCTGCGTCGAGTGCTCTTGCGCACGGTCTTGCCGGTTGCGAGTTGCACGGCTACACGTCAGTCGCAGTGCCAGCCCCGGAGCATCCCCCTCGATGATCGAGCTTCTCAACTTCATCAGCTACTTGATCACGCTCTATACCTATGTCGTGATCGCCGGCGTCATCCTCAGCTGGCTTATGGGCTTCGGCGTGGTCAATCCGCACAATCCCTTCGTCCGCACGTTGTGGGAGGCGGTGAACGCGGTCACTGAGCCTTTGCTGGGTCCCATCCGCCGCGCCATGCCGAACCTCGGCGCGGTCGATATCTCGCCCGTCATTCTCCTGCTCAGCTGCTTCTTCGTGCAGAGCGTCGTGTTGCCGAACATCGCCAAGCTCGTCTGATGGCGAGCGCCAGCCGTTCGGTGGCGTCGTCCGAGATCCGGCCTTGGCGGCGGGGCCAAGGGTGCGTCATCGTGCGCGTGCGCCTCACGCCGAAATCCTCCAAAACCATGGTCGATGGCGTGGGTGAGACAGCCGATGGGCCGGCCGTGCTTGCGCGCGTCGCCGCGGTGCCGGAGGATGGGGCCGCCAATGCCGCACTCGAACAGCTGATCGCCCGCTGGCTGGACGTGCCGCGGCGTTCGGTTCAACTGGTGCAAGGTGGGAAATCGCGCGTGAAGGCCATTGCGATTGCGGGTGACGAGATCGCCATTGAGACACTGCTCGCGGCAAAGGTGGCCGCCCTCGGCGGCATGGGTTGAGGCGCTCGGTTCCGCGCGCTGACGGAAATTTGTATTGGACAGCCACGAGCCCCGCGCCTGCAACGGCGGGGCAAGAGACAACACGACAGACAGGGACGGAGGAAACACGGAATGCAGAATCATCGGGTGATCGACGGCAAGGCCATCGCAGCGCAGGTTCGTGACGGCGTGACCAAGGATGTCGAGCGCCTGAAAAGCGCGCATGGCATCGTGCCCGGTCTCGTCGTCGTGCTGGTCGGCGAGGACCCGGCCAGCAAGGTCTACGTCAAGAACAAGGGCGAGCAGACCAAGGCCACGGGCATGAACTCGTGGGAACATCGGCTGTCGGCTGAGACCAGCGAGGCCGATCTCCTGGCGCTGGTCGGCAAACTGAATGCCGACCCGGCCGTCAACGGCATTCTCGTGCAGTTGCCGCTGCCGAAGCACATCAACGCCGAGCGGGTTCTGAACACCATCGACCCGAACAAGGACGTCGACGGCTTCCATCCGGTCAATGTCGGGCGGCTGTGGGTCGGTGAGCGGACGCTGGTGCCGTGCACGCCGACCGGCTCGGTCATACTTGCCAAATCGGTGCAGCCGAACCTGAGCGGAATGAACGCGGTGGTCATCGGCCGCTCGAACATCGTCGGCAAGCCGGTGTCCGCGCTGCTGTTGCGCGAGAACTGCACGGTGACGATCGCGCACTCGCGGACCCGCAACATCCAGAGCGTGGTGAAGGGCGCGGACCTGCTGATTGCCGCGGTCGGCATTCCCGAGATGGTGCGCGGCGACTGGGTCAAGCCCGGTGCTATCGTGATCGACGTCGGCATCAATCGCGTGCCGGGCGAGAACGGCAAGACCAAGCTGGTCGGCGACGTCAACTACGAGGAGTGCGCGCGGGTTGCGAGCGCGATCACACCGGTGCCCGGCGGCGTCGGACCGATGACGATCGCCTGCCTTTTGCAGAACACGGTCGAAGCCGCGAAAATGCAGCACGCGATCAAGGACTGAGCGCGATCCCCGACCGAAGGCGCAGGCCGTGACCAATGGATTTTTCGGGGAGCCGTCCGCAATACGCGGGCGGCCGTCCTCTCGGTCAGCCGCGCGATCTTCGAGGTGGTCGAGTTTCGAGTTCACCCCGCGCACTTTACGCAGCACGGGCTTGGTTGAGGACTTCGCGCCGGTAACTCAGTGCCTCCGCGATGTGCAGCCGGCCGACCTTGTCGGAACGGTCGAGATCAGCGAGCGTGCGGGCGACCTTCAGCGTGCGATGGAAACCGCGTGCGGAGAGCCGCAGTTGCTCCGACGCCTGACGCAGCAGCGCAAGTCCAGCGGCATCGGGCTCGGCGATTTCTTCGAGCAACTGGCCGTTGCAATCGGCGTTGGTACGCACACCGCGTGCGTTGAGCGCACGGAAGCGTTCGCGCTGGAGCGAGCGGGCGGCCATGACGCGGGCGCGCACCTCGCCGCTGCCTTCTGCTGGGGCCGGCAGACAGAGATCGGCGGCGGAAACCGCGGGTACCTCGATTTGTAGATCGATCCGGTCGAGTAGTGGACCAGAGACGCGAGATTGGTAGTCGTCGGCGCAGCGGGGCCCTCGCTTGCA
>PEQZ01000124.1 GCA_002928395.1 Hyphomicrobium sp. | reverse complement strand
TGCTCAGAGGCAGCCGGTGACCGTGGAGCCGCACTTCACGTAGTAGTTGAGCTGTTCCCATTCGCAACACGGCTGGGCCTTCTCGCAGATCCAGACGGTGCGCTCGCCATTCGAGAACTTATGCCTGCAAACCTTTTCGTTTGGCTTCGCCGATCGCGTCGGTTTTGGCCACGCGACCTTCGAACGCGCCTCGCCATCGGCTGCGTGCGTAACAGGCGTTGCGATGAAACTCAGCGACAGGGTGAAGGCTACAGCTGCGATTGTCTTCATCATCGACGTCACTCCTCGGCGGTTGAGTCCCCGCAGTATGGCCCATGACGGCGTACGCAGGCTATACCCACCGCGCCGCTCTCGGCGCAGAATCGCCGCGTGAAAATAAAAAACACCCGCCGCACATGGTGCAACGGGTGCCCTTTCGGTGCCTGACGGCGTGCGTGGCGACCGCCGCTCAATTCCGGCCCTTGTCGACGAGCTTGTTCTTGGCGATCCAGGGCATCATGGCGCGGAGCTTAGCGCCGACTTCCTCGATCTGGTGCTTGTCGTTGTTGCGGCGCGTGGCCTTGAAGTTCGGCTGGCCGGCCTTGCACTCGAGCATCCAGTCACGCGTGAAGCGACCCATCTGGATGTCGTCGAGCACGCGCTTCATCTCGGCCTTGGTCTCGGCCGTCACGATGCGCGGTCCGGTTTGGTACTCGCCGTACTCGGCCGTGTTCGAGATCGAGTAGTTCATGTTGGCGATGCCGCCCTCGTAGATCAGGTCGACGATCAGCTTCACTTCGTGCAGGCACTCGAAGTAGGCCATCTCGGGCGCATAGCCGGCCTCGACCAGCGTCTCGAACCCGGCGCGGATGAGTTCGACCAGCCCCCCGCACAGCACAGCCTGCTCGCCGAACAGATCCGTTTCGCACTCTTCCTTGAACGTCGTCTCGATGACGCCCGAGCGCCCGCCGCCGACCGCCGAGGCGTAGGACAGGAACAGGTCGTGGGCGTTGCCGCTCTTGTCCTGGTGGATGGCGATGAGGCACGGAACGCCGCCGCCTTTCTGGTATTCGCCGCGGACGGTGTGACCCGGCCCCTTGGGCGCGACCATGCCGACGTCGAGATCGTCGCGCGGTTCGATCAAATTGAAATGCACGTTCAGGCCGTGGGCGAACATGAGTGCCGCGCCCTTCTTCATGTGGGCGTGCAGGTGGTCGCGATAGATGTCGGCCTGCAACTCGTCCGGCGTCAGCATCATGATGACGTCGGCCCACTTGGCGGCGTCGGCAACCTCCATGACCTTGAGCTTTTCCTTTTCGCACTTGGCAGCGGTGGCCGAGCCCTTGCGCAATGCGATCACGACATCCTTGACGCCGCTGTCGCGCAGGTTCAGCGCGTGCGCGTGCCCCTGGCTGCCGTAGCCAACCACGGCGACCTTCTTGGACTTGATCAGGTTGATGTCGGCATCACGATCATAATAGACGCGCATGGGCTCCCCTTCATGTTCGGCGCAACCGGTTCGGTGCGGTTCATTGCGTTTGATCTGTGGGCGCGAGGCGAGAGCAGCCGCTGGCGCGGTCACAATCCCGTCTTGATGCCTCGAAAGAAGGCCGGACTTAATACCAGCCGCTCGCCAAGATCAATGATTTCCGACTGACGCACTCGCCGTCCGGCCCCGGCGACAAGGTCAAAGTCTCCATCCGCAGCCAGCCGGTTAGCATCACGTTAACCGCTTCCTAACGCGCTCCCGGTATGAAGGAAGCCTTACCGAGCGGAGGTTTGTTCCATGGGTCATCTCGACAACGTGCGCACCGGCGTCGTGCTGGCTGCCATATCCATCGCCCTGGCCGGATGCGGCGGGGAAAAGAAACCAACTGCGGCAGCGGCATTCCGCGGTATCTACACAACCTCCAGCGACTGTGCCGGCAGCGGCAAAATCAACGCCGAGCAGTGCATCGTGGCGATGGAGAAGGCCGTCATCGAGCACGAGAAAGCCGCGCCCTCCTACACATCTCTGAGATCGTGCGAGAATACCGAAGGCAAGGACCGCTGCGAGCGCACGCACACCGGCTCCTACAGGCCAGTTCTGCTCGCCTTCCTGGTGACCGCGTCGACACCGCCCAAGGCTACGCCGCTTTACGCGCCGGGCGACAAAAAGGTCGGCTTCCGCACGGCAGCCAAGGAATTCTTCCTGACCAGCGATGACAGCGTGGCCATGTCCCAACACGCCCAGACGCTCGCCGAGGCGAACGTCGACAAGAGGTCGGCGGCCAAGCCCAAGGGCCTGTGAGCCACGGGCTGAAGGCGCGGTAGCTCCAGTCGCGCGCTCCTGCCGGCATCAAGCAATCATCAGCGCCCGCCGGCTCACCCGGCCGGCGTCGTCATTTCCACGCCCGGTCGCGGGGTCGCACGCCGGGTTGCCGCCACGCGCGGCACTCACATGCTGGCGGCACCCCGCCCGATGGCGGCGATGCCGGTGCGGCTGACCTCGACCAGGCCCAACTCCATCATGATGCCGATGAAGGTTTCGATCTTCGCGGTCTTGCCGGTAATTTCGAATACGAAATGCTCGATCGACGTGTCGATCACTTTCGCCCGGAAGATCTCCGCCAGACGCAGCGCCTCGATTCGCTTTTCGCCCCTGCCCGCCACCTTCACCAGCGCCAGCTCCCGCTCGAGCGACTGCCCCTCGATGGTCAGATCGCGCACCCGGTGAACAGGAACCAGCCGTTCGAGCTGATGCTTGATCTGCTCGATGACCGCTGGCGTGCCCCGGGTCACTATGGTGATGCGGGAGACGTGCTTCTCGTGCTCGGTTTCGGTCACTGTCAAACTGTCGATGTTATAGCCGCGGCCTGAGAAGAGACCGATGACGCGGGCCAGCACACCCGGCTCGTTGTCGACCAGGATCGACAGCGTCCGGGAAACGACCTCCTGCTTCATGGCCGGTGCGGAATAGTGGGTCTGCGGGTTTGTATTGACCATGAAGCTCTCTCGTCGCGTCGGGTGGGAATGATGGAATGGGTGCGGTGTCGGGGCTGGCTAAGCGACGGCGGGCGCAAGATCTTCGAGGACGGTGTGACCCACCTCGTACTCGGCGATGCGCCAGGGCTCGCGGAAAGCAGCGGCCTTCCATTCCACGAACGATGGCTCCGCAAGTACTGCGGTCATGTAGGCGCGCGTGTCGGCCGCCACCGGAATGGAATAGGTATCGAACCGCGTGACGATCGGCGCGAACATCGCATCGGCCGCCGTGTAACTTCCGAACAGGAACGGCCCGCGCCCCCCCGCGAACCGCTTGCGGCTGTCGCGCCACATGGTCTCGAGCCGATGGATGTTGGCTTTGAGATCATCCGTCATCGGCGGCGCGGCAAAACGCTTGCCGAGGTTCATCGGGCAGGTCTGCCGCAAGGTCTGGAAGCCCGCGTGCATTTCCATGGAGATGGCCTTGGCGTGGGCCAGCGCTGCAGGCCCCTTCGGCCACATCGGCTTTTCGGGAAAGCGATCGGCGAGATACGAGATGATCGCGAGGCTTTCCCACACCACAGCGTCGCCATCTTCGCCCAAGCGGTCAATCAGAACCGGCACCTTGCCGGTCGGCGAGAAGGCGAGAATTCGCGCCTGAGTATCCGGCTGCTTGAGCGGGATCACCGTCTCCGTGAACGGGATATCGAACGCCCGCATGACGAGCCACGGTCTGAGCGACCACGACGAATAGAGCTTGTTGGCGATGACGAGGTGCATGGCGGTCACTTCTTGGCGCCGGGTTGGGCGCTGGGCGCTGCCTCGGCATTCGGGAATGCTACCTTCAGAACAATCGGCATAGCGTGGTCGTCGATCAGCTTTTGAAGCATGTCCATGTCTGCGGGCAACAGGGCATACTGGCGGACCACGACCGAGACACGCGCCTGCAATGCAGCGCCAATCTGCTCGGCGGTCGGCAACGCTCGTTCGACCCGGACCTCGAGCGGAACCCTTGAATAGACCGCCGAAAGAACTCGGGAATACATGACGTCCTGCGCCACACAGCCTTCGACCGCGGACGTGTATTTCGAGGAAAGCGTATGCGTTCGGTAACAGGCATCGAGGAACTTGAGCACGCCGTTCGCGCCACTTTTTCTGTGCAACACTCCGAGCCGCTCGGCCGATTCCTTCACGTTCTTGACCTGATCCCACGCCGGCTTGGCGGCAAATGCAATAGATCCGACCAGAAACACCGAGAACAAAGGCGCTAGCGGCCAATATCGCTTCACGGCCCGCCACAACAGACCTTTTGCGCATAGATCAGCTGATGGCCTGCCGCTCACGTGCTACCATTGGGAAGGTTGAGGCTAAAGTCACAATAACGACTCCACTCTTGATCTAGCCGTTGCGAAACATCAGAACTCAACACGTCAGGGATGGGTCCTTTGAAATTCAATTCTTCGAGGTTCGAAGCAGAGGTCGCCAGTATCGAAGGCGCCAATCTTTCCTTGCGCATCCACGACATATGTCTTTCGACACCAAACAGTCTATCATCCATCACTTTGGCGTCAATAATGTGGACGGCAGTCGGTTCGCCCGACGCCACATTTGTAATCAAGATCACGAACCGCCCTCGCACCCGAAACAGCACGTGCTCATAACGTCTTGAGTTTCCTCCAAGATCAGGAATATCAAGGGTCGCAGTCATGATAGGGACGCCAGGGATTCGCCTCCAGGTTAGTTCGCCATGCCGCCAGACCGAACCCTCCCTGCCCTCAGTGCGCCAGAATAGATGGCAGTAGCGTGCGCACTCTTCATCGAGTTCGACAAAGTTTGGGTCCTTAAATGACAACAAACGAACCGCTTCATTCATAGTCTCTTGCGCCTGCTTGATACCCTCATCC
>PEQZ01000123.1 GCA_002928395.1 Hyphomicrobium sp. | reverse complement strand
GCAGGAGCAGGAGCAGGGCGCGATGGATCACGACACCTATTCGGACGACTACATTGCGTCGATCTTGCAGGACGCGCGGGTGTTCGCGTTCGTCGGCGCGTCGTCGAACACGTCGCGGCCGAGTTATTTCGCGATGAAGTACCTGCTTTCGAAGGGCTACAAGGTGATCCCCGTCAATCCGGGGCTCGCGGGGCAGGAGATCCTCGGCCAGCGGGTGGAAGAGCGGATCGGCGGTTTGAAAGGCCCGGTCGACGTGATCGACGTGTTCCGCAACTCCGAGGCTGCATTCGATGTGACGCGCGATGCTGTGGCGATGAAGGACGAGCTCGAACTCAAGGTCGTCTGGATGCAGCTCGGCGTGCGCAACGACGCGGCGGCGAAGCTCGCGGAAGATGCAGGCCTCAAGGTGGTGATGAACCGCTGCCCGAAAATCGAATACGGGCGGCTGTCGGGCGAGATCGGCTGGTCTGGGATCAACACCGGGCGGATCACCAGCCTGCGGCCGAAGCTCGCGCCGTTCGGCGTGCAGAACCAGGTCATCGGCAAGGCCACGGGGCGCGGGTGACGCGGATGAACAGGACGGGTGGCACGCGCATTCCGATCGTCGCGCACGTGGAAGGTTTGGCGCGGACCTCCGATCTCTGGCTCGCCGACATTTGGGGCGTGATGCACAACGGCGTCGCGCCGTTCGCCGGTGCGGTGGATGCGTGCGAGCGATTTCGAGCGATGGGCGGAACCGTTCTATTGCTGTCGAACGCGCCGCGGCCGGCGGCCAGCGTTGCGAGCCAACTCGATCGCATCGGGGTCAGCCGCGCGGCGTTCGACGCGATCGTGTCGTCGGGTGACGCGGCGCGGGGGCTCATTGCGGATGCCGTGGCGCGGCACCAGTTGATTTCCCATCTCGGCCCGGAACGGGACACGCCGATATTCGACGGCCTTGGGCATATGGGGGCGTCGATCGACGTCGCGGGGGTCGTCGTGTGCACGGGCTTGTTCGACGACGAGACCGAGACGCCCGACGACTACGCGGACCTGCTCGCCGATTTCAAGTTGTGCGACGTCGAGATGATCTGCGCCAATCCGGATCTCACCGTCGAACGCGGCGGCAAAATCGTCTATTGCGCGGGCGCGATCGCGGCAGCCTATGAGCAGATCGGCGGCAAGGTCGCCTACGCCGGCAAGCCGCACCTGCCGATCTACGACATGGCGTTGAAAAAGGCGGCGGAGTTGCGGGGCGGCCCGGTGCCGCGCGATCGCGTGCTGGCCATCGGCGACGGCATTCGTACCGATATCGCGGGTGCGGCGGCGGCGGGCGTGCGTTCGGTGTTCGTGGCGAGCGGCATCCACATTGCAGCCGGGGCGTCGCTCGATGACGCGGTGCTGGCCGAACTGTTTCCGGAAGGCGCCGCACAGCCAGTGGCGGCGATGACGGGGCTCAGATGGTGAGAGTGGGTGTCATCCCGGTCACAAGGACCGGAATGACATTACACATTGCGCGCACTGTCCCGCTGGTACGGTCAGCGTAGCGTTCAGTCGCGAACCCGCTCACCCGACCTGGAGCACGATCTTGCCGATGTGCTGGCCGGCTTCCATGCGCGCGTGCGCCTTGGCCGCGTCGGCGAGAGCAAAAGTCTGATCCATGACGACCCTGATGCGGCCGTCGGCGAGCATCGGCAGCACGTGGGTTTCGACGCCGCGGGCGATGCGGCCCTTGACCTCGATGGGGCGGATGCGGAGTGTGGAACCCGTCAGCGTCAGCCGCTTGAGCATGACGCGCATCATATCGGCTTCGACCTTCGAACCCTTCTGGTAGGCGATGTTCACCAGCCGACCGTCGTCCGCCAGCGAACGGATGTTGCGGTCCACGTAATCACCGCCGACCATGTCGAGGATCAGGTCGACGCCGCGGCCCTGGGTCGCCGCCTTGACGGTGTCGACAAAATCCTCGGCCGTGTAGTCGACGGCGAGGTCGGCGCCGAGGTCGCGGCAGGCCGCGCATTTGACAGCCGAGCCCGCCGTGGCGATGACCTTGGCGCCGTTGGCCTTCGCGAGCTGAATAGCCGTGACGCCGATGCCGCTGGTGCCGCCATGGACCATGAACCATTCGCCCGCCTCGAGCCGGCCGCGCTCGAAGACGTTGTGCCAGACGGTGAAGAAGGTCTCGGGGATGGCCGCGGCTTCGGCCAGGGAAAGTCCGGCGGGAATGGGAAGAGTGGCGGGCTCGTCGGCGAGGCCGTACCCGGCGTAGCCACCGCCGTTGACCAGCGCCATCACTTGGTCGCCCGCTTTGAAGCGCGTGCAGCCTTGTCCGACCTCTGCGACCTCGCCTGAGAGTTCCAGACCCGGGATCTCGGAGTGGCCCTTGGGTGCGGGATAGAGCCCCTTGCGCTGGAGCACGTCGGGGCGGTTGACGCCGGCGAAGGCGGTCTTGATCAACAGCTGTCCTGGGCCCGGACGCGGCACCGCGATGCGGCTTTCGACGAGTACCTCGGGTCCGCCTTTGCCCTTGAACTCGACGGCGGTCATGGTTTCGGGCAGCGCGGTCATCGGGGCATCCTGTCATGTTCTGCGTCTACGGCATCTCCCGCCCTGTCTAGCCCGCCGTGCGAACGCGATACAAGCGATTGAGACACCGGGCGCGCCGTGGCACGCTCGGTGTCCGGAATAACAGGCATCGCGATGGAGCAAGAGATGAATTGGGATGACGACCGCCCACGGCCGGCAAGGACGATCACGGTGGGTGAGCCGATCGACACGCATGGACTGGTCGAGCTTCGCGAACGGGTCGCCGCGCTCGAAGCAGAGATCACGCGGACGAAAGCCGAGATCGAGCGGAAGCGGTCGATCGAGGTCGCCGCGGCGTCGCTGTTCAAGAGTTGAGATCGCGGACGCAGAGTATGAACGGGCCGACGTTGCGCCCGGTCGGGCGCTTCATATTTGCTTAACCACGGCGGGCTAAAGTCGCGCCTGTCCAATCTTTGGATCGTGAGTGGCCACTGTCCACTCTGTTTGACGCCTCCCTTAAGACTTCTGAGCCGCTCCTCGAGAGCGGCTCTTTTTTTGCTATGAACGGTTTGGCATGTGGATCGGTCGAACCGCTGCCTTCTTTTTGGGACGCATTGTTAACTATGGCCGTCCATAGTGTTTCGATGTTAGGGTTCATGAAGTTCTAGTCAGTGTGTCACGGTGAACATGAGCAGTACACGCGTAATCGGTGCCTCGGGTGACGGCAACGTAACGGTTTCATTCGGCGCTCACTTCCAGTCGTCCGATGGGTTCGAGCTTGTGTTCAAAGAGGGGATGGGGCTGGTCGAGCGATCGGCGGCCTATCTCGATGGCCCGGGCCGCAAGGAAGCCAAGACGCTCAAGGGCGCATCCACGGTTCTCTACGCCACCGAAAGCATGCGGTTGACGACCCGGCTCCTCGACCTTGCGTCGTGGCTGCTGATCCGGCGCGCGCTGAAGGAAGGCGAGATCACCGAGGACGAGGCCAAGCGGAAGCGCCAACGCGTGAAGCTACAGAGTTTCGGCCGGCCGTCGCACATCAAGGGCTTCGCCGAATTGCCCGAGGGGTTGCGGCTGCTGATCGAGGAAAGCTTCAAGCTGCATGACCGCATCGTTCAGATCGATCGCGCCATGGCGGTCGGATCGGAACCGGCGGCGGCAGACACGACAGCGCCAAATCCGGTCGGCCATCAGATGTCACTTCTGAAACAGGCGTTCGCCGGCAAGGCCTGATAGCGCCCGGATCTGTGCATTCGAAAAATTTCGAGTGTCGCCGGTCGGCCATTCTTCGTGCCGGCCGGCGATGGCGCCGCAAGCCGGAGGCCGGCTTTGGTTCGCGCCGGCGGGGAGGGGGGCTGCCACTCGGGGGCCGTCCAATCGCTTCCTCGGACATGCACGCAGGAAAAGCCGGCTGCCCCACGCATTCGATGGCGCGAACGTCGTTTCACAAGCGGTCGTAACGAGAGCTCGCCAGCCCCGCGGTTCAAAGGGCTTTGCGAGTTGCCAACCGCCGGCAACCCTCCAGGCACTCAAGTCCCCCGGTGAAGCGAGAAGTGGTGGTCGTGAAGCCGCCTCATGCTTGATTTCGGTCGTTGCGCAGCGGAGGCCCGACGGCTAAATCAGTTGAGCGGGGAGGTTAGCTCAGCGGTAGAGCGCTTCGTTTACACCGAAGATGTCGGGGGTTCGATCCCCTCACCTCCCACCATGATTTCATTCAGCTTTTTTTCCGGTTGGTGGGACGTCGTCACAGTCCTTACTGGTTCAGCGCGACCAGTAAGGTCCGGGTTCGTCGTTCCTGGCGCGCGTGCCGACTGTACATGGTCGCAGATTGGCGGTATGTTCGGAAAATCCGGAATTGCAAACTAGGAGTGCGCCGCTTTGTCCATCACGATGTATGACGCCTCAATCCCCGTGTTCGTGCAGACACTCACGTCTATCTCGAACATTCTCGGGCGGATGGCTGAGCACTGTGCAGCTCGCAAGATCGAGCCATCCGTTCTGCTCGGCATGCGACTGGTCCCGGACATGTTCCCGCTCACCCGTCAGGTTCAACTCACATGCGATTTCGCCAAGGGGGCGGGTGCCCGGCTCGCTGGTGTCGACGTCCCAAGCTTCCCCGATACCGAAACCACGATCGACGAGCTCAAGGCGCGGATAGACAGAACGGTGATGTTTCTCAAGTCCTTGCCGTCCTCGGCGATCGCTGGTTCGGAGCAGCGGGAAGTCAAACTCAAGGTCGCCGGCGACGAGATGGTCTTCCAAGGGCAGGCCTACCTGCTCCACTTCGTGCTGCCGAACTTCTTCTTTCACGCCACCACGGCCTACGCGATCCTGCGCGCCTCCGGCCTCGACATCGGCAAAATGGACTTCCT
>PEQZ01000122.1 GCA_002928395.1 Hyphomicrobium sp. | reverse complement strand
ACGGGAGGCTAGGCGATGGGCGTTCGCGTGCAAACCGCCGACTTCGATCTTTCCATGGAAGTGGCGGCCTTGACCACTGGCCGCACCGACATCGGCGCCATCGTGACCTTCACCGGGACTGTGCGCGGCGAGGCCAACGGCCATCCCATCGCATCGATGTCGCTCGAGCATTATCCGGGCATGACGGAAGCCGAACTGACCCGCGTCGAGGCAGAGGCCCTCGCCCGCTGGCCGCTGTCCGCCAGCCTCATCGTCCATCGGGTCGGCGATTTGAAACCGGGAGACAATATCGTACTGGTGGTCGCCGCGTCCGCGCATCGGCAAATGGCGTTCGACGCCGCAGCCTTCCTCATGGACTACCTCAAGACCCGGGCGCCGTTCTGGAAGAAGGAGACGGGCGCCGACAGCGCCGGTCACTGGGTCGACGCCCGCGACAGCGACGGCGAGGCGATCGCCCGCTGGTCCAGCGCCGGTTGAGCACTCGAAGGCCGCGGGCACATGTTCGCGCATCGCGGTGTTAACAGATTGCTTAACCTTGATGGCCCCATAACTGGGATCAAGCTAATGCCCAAATGGCGTCCCCGAAACGCCATCATCGAGGGGCAACTATCGATTGTCCCGCTTTTGGACCTGTTTGCGTAGACGGGGGTCGACCGCATGTATGACGGGTATTCCCGGCGCCAGCCGAAGACCGGCTTGGCGTTCACGACACTGATGACTGTACTGTGCCTGCCCATTGCGGCCAATGCGCAATCTCAGGCGGCGCCTTCGAACCAAGTGGCAGGCTTTGCCGCATCGACACCCGCGCCGCTCATCGAGCCCTCCGTATCGGCCGGGCCGTCGGCTACCCGCTTCGTCATCGGGCTGGACAAGTCTGCACAATTCCAGGTGTTTTCGCTCAGCAATCCGAACCGCGTGATCGTCGAATTGCCGGACGTCCGCATGCAACTTCCCGCGCAAGACGGAGACAAGCCAGCCGGGCTCGTCAAGTCGTTCCGTGCCGGATTATCGGCTCCGGGCAAGTCGCGCATCGTGATCGATGTGACCATGCCGGTCATCGTCGAGAGCGCAAAACTCGAGGCGAGCAAGGACGGCAAGTCGCATCGCCTAGCGCTGGAGATTGTCCGGGCCGACAGTGTGAAACCCGGCACCAGCCGCGGAACACGCATTGAACGGCCTTCAGGCCTGGGCGCCGCCGGGATCCAGCCGCCATTGCCCAAGCCGGCAGAACGACCGAACATACGCGCCGCCAAAGCGTTCAGGCAGGTCATCGTCATCGATCCCGGCCACGGCGGCCACGATAGCGGCGCGCAGAAGCACGGCACGGTCGAAAAGGATGTGGTGCTCGCTTTCGGCAAAACGCTTCGCGACAAGCTCGAGTCCACTGGTCGATACAAGATCCTCATGACGCGCGACACCGACACATTCGTCGAACTCGACGACCGCCGCGCATTTGGCGAGAAAAACAACGCAGCCTTGTTCATGGCGATTCACGCTGATTACGCCAGCACCAAAGCGCGCGGCGCGACGATCTATTCGCTGCGCGAGCGGGACGCGAGGGATCTCAAACGCTCGGCGAAGGGCGAGGTTACCGAAAAGGTTCTGTCGTCGAAGGAAGTCGAAAAGGTCAAGGCAGCGAGCGGCGATCTCGATGCGATCAAGTCCATCCTGAGCGACCTGGCGGTGCGTGAAGTCGATGCGACGAAAGACCGGACCAGTGTCTTCACGCGTTCGGTCATCGAAGAAATGGGTGCATCGACGAGCATGCGCGACGACCCTGACAAGCAGGCTGCTTTCCGCGTTCTGCAAACCGCTCAGTTTCCGTCCGTCCTGATCGAGCTCGCCTACGTGAGCAACGTTCAGGACGCCCAAAACCTCAAATCGGATTCGTGGCGCGACAAGGTCGCAGACTCGATCGTCACCGCAGTCGACAACTACTTCAGCCACCAGTTGGCACGCCTGCCCATGTAGGCGGCCACCGAGCCCAGTCGAGCTTTGGAATTCGGGTTTGGCATGTCCATTGATCCAGGCAAGCCAACGCCCCCGGCAGAGGGCACTGCCGAGGGCGCCGATGGGAGATCACGTCCCCCACATTACCCGTTGAGCGATGCGTCATGCCGCGGGGTAGCGTCGACCCGTCGCTCGGCGAGTAAATAAGAGCGCGTCGGGGAAGCCGTCAATCCGAAGCGCACGACAGGAACAGTGGTGCTGATCGAACGATGGCTCTCTCAGGCGCGCTTGCCGGCCCTTGAAGACCAGCCCGTTTGGCTATTGGATGAACAGTACCCGGCCTTCGCTGAGTAGCCACCCAAATTTCCAAACGGATAATAGACAGTCGTACACTAATTCAGAGTGAAACGGTTTGGAAAGAGATTTCGTGTGCGCTCGAAGCAAACAGCGATGTACGTTGGCCAAAACGGGGCACTGCCCCCGCCATGTTCGACGGAGGCGGGCATTGTCCAAGTTCAAGATCGAGTTGGCCCCATGACCGAAGTCTCCTCATCTCGCTTCTCTGGAACTATCCTTGTCGCCGACGATCACGAACTGGTCCGCGACAGCCTCGTCCGCGTGCTGCGGCAGGAATTGCAACCGCGTGCCATCATTGAGGCCGACAGTCTCGACACCGCACTCGCTGCGCTGGCGGGCGGAGGCATTTCACTCGCGATGTTCGATCTCGGCATGCCTGGGCTCGCCGGTCCGCATCAGTTGCGCGAGATCCGCGAGCGGTGGCCTGATGTTCGCGTCATAGTCGTGACCGGATCGGTCGAACGCGCACACGTTTTGGAGGCGCTGCAGGCCGGGGTACACGGGTACATCGTCAAGAGCGCACGAACTGCCGAAATCTTGACGGAGGTTCGATTGGTTTTGGCGGGCCGCATCTCGGTGCCGGCGCTGATCGCCGATCTGCCACCGCGGGTCGCGGGTCCACGGAAACCGGCCGACGACCACGCAGTCCCGCTTGGGCTTGGGCTTGGGCTTGGGCCTGGACCTGGGCTTGGGCCTGATACCACACCCGAACCGGTCGCCAACGAACCGATCACCGGACGCAAACGGGACGTTCTGGCGGGACTCGCCGCTGGGCTCACGAACAAGGAGATCGCGCGCGATCTCGGCGTTTCAGAGGGAACGGTGAAAATGCACGTGTCGAAATTGTTTCAGGTGCTCAAGGCAAACAACCGCGCCCACGCTGCAGCCCTGGGGAAGAGTTGGCTGAGTTAGTGCCGCGCGTCGGACGTTTGCCCCCATCCCCTCGTGGCTGGTCGCGTTACCAAAGGTCAGATGAAACATCTCCGCCCGTGTTCCGGTTCCGACAATGGCCGTCCGTCGCAGCGCCGTTCGGAGCAAATGTCGGAACCGGAATACGAAGTGGCGGCCAGATCAGCCCGGTGAGCGCTCGCCGCCGATCAGCAAGGTCAGCGTGTGAATATCGTTGCCCGTTGCGCGCCGAGTGAACCCGATGCCGAGCACGCGGGCCAAATGGCTAAGCATTCCGAGCCCCAGCCCGAGCTTCCAGGCGCTCGGTTTCTTTCCGTACGATGCATCCACGAACGCCGCTTTCAAAAGGCGCGGCGAGATCTCGCCCGCCTCGAACACGACATCCAGCCGTATCAATCCGCCGGCGTCCTGAAGCGTCACCGCGATGTTCTTCCCGCGCGTGTTCTTGATCGCATGAAGCAACAAGCCGGTGACGGCCTCCTGCAACCAGCGGCCAGGCACCGTGACAGTGCGTGTGACCGCCGGCAGGGTCGCGGAAATGCCGACCCCTCGATCCTCGGCCAGTTCGGCAATGTCGGCGATGGCCGCGCGGCTGAGGTCGTCGAGCGCGACAGCCGAGGTCACCGTTTCCGCGCCGCGACCAGAGGAGCCCTCCGCCAAGGCCGCAAGTCCGGCCAGCAGAGCATGCATTCGCCCGATCATCTGCGACAGCTGTACGATGTTGTCGGCGCTGCGCCGCAGCTCATCTGGGCTGGTGGCGGGGAGGGCAAGCGCGATCCACTCCAATGCCTGCAACGGCTGCCTCAGATCGTGACTCGCCTCGGCCCAGAGCCAGGACGGGATGGCCAGTGGCACTGGGTTCGGGACGTGCTTCTGTGCCACGATGCCAAGTCCCGCGTTGATGTCTCGAGTGTCTCGGGCCCGTGCCGGGGTTTGCTCGGTCGCCTGAAAGTAAGCGCACACGGCGCGTGTTGGAAGCGGTATTGTCGTGCTGGGCCAGTCGGGCGCGCGCTCCGGCGACGCGGCGGCCTTCCGGCTCGAGCAACAAGGAACCGCCATGCGTCACGATTCAGATCACCGCCCGGACGCGGACTTCGCGCATGTTGATCTGGCGGGGCTCAGAATCGTGGTGGCTGAAGACAACTGGCTGATTGCAGACGCACTCAAGACCGTGCTCGAATGCCAGGGCGCCCTCGTCGTAGGAATGGCCGCGAGCGTCGCGGAAACGCGGGTGCAGGTTGCTTCGGCGAAGCCCGATCTGGTGATCGCCGATCTCAATCTCCAGAGTGAGCCGGCCACGCACTTGATCGGCGAACTGACGTCACGCGGCATTCCGGTCGTTGTCATCACGGGCTATCCGGAGATCGCGGGCGAATGCGGAAACGGCCGAATGGCGATGCTGCGAAAACCGGTGCCTGCTGATGCGTTGATCGCGGCCATTCGGCGTTTGCTGGGCTCGCGCAGCGGGTGACGCAGCGCCCGAGGTCGCGCCGGGTGCGTGTCATGAGAGCGTCGAGATCGAGGGATGGTGCTTCGGTTCAATCCGGCCGGATGACGGCCGAATCGGCCAACACCTTGGAGGCGGCGACACGCAATTCGCAACGCACGCCGCTAGGTTCGAGTGTGAAGTCCACGGTACCGCCGAGTTCGTGGCTGATCAGTCCCCGGATGATGCTCGTGCCGAAGCCCAGACGCTGCGGCA
>PEQZ01000121.1 GCA_002928395.1 Hyphomicrobium sp. | reverse complement strand
TCGGCGATCTCCAGCAGTCCGGATTTCATGGCCTGAATGTCGTCGCCGAGCCCCGGAGCCGAGATCACCACACGCACGTCTGCAACCTCGGCGATGTCGATTTCGCTCTGTCCGGTTCCGACCGTTTCCAGGAGGATCAGATCGAATGCCGCGGCATCCAGCGCGTCGATCACGCGGACGGCAGCGGGCGAGAGGCCCCCAAGGTAGCCGCGGCTTGCCAGCGAGCGGACGAACACGCCGTCGTCGTCGAGCGCCGCGGTCATGCGAATGCGGTCGCCGAGGATCGCGCCGCCCGAAACCGGGCTCGACGGATCGACGGCAATCACGCCCACGCGGCGGCCAACACCACGGGCATGCGCGATCACGGCATTGACCAGCGTCGATTTGCCGGCCCCCGGCGGTCCGGTGAAGCCAACCACGAGCGCATGTCCGAGATGTGGTTGCATCGCGGCCAACAACGCGGGGGCAGCCGCCGACATCCGTTCGAGTTCAGTGACCGCGGTGGCGATGGCGCGTCTCTCGCCGCCGCGCAAGCGGTCCACGAGATCGGAAACCGTGGTGCCGCTCCCGTGCGGACCTAGCGTATGAACGAGGCGGGCAGGCGGTGGTTGGATGGGGTCCGTCATGGGCCGCTGATACGCCGCCTCGGGCGCCTGTGCAACCGGGCCTTCTCCAACCAGTGTGGATAGCGGTCAATACCAAACGCCGGGCCAACGGTAGCGGGGTCGCATCGCCCCAGGTCCCCAGCCGGCCAGTGACGAGACCATCGGCTCTTCAGCCAGCGCGATCGGCTCGTGCTGTGGTTGCGGCGCAAGTGCCAGCAGGCGAGCGACGCGATCCTCGGTGGCCGGATGGCTGCGCAACATGGACGGTTGGGGCACTCGCCGGCCTGGAACTGGAAGCATCATATCCTCCCAGACCCGTCCCGTGTAATGCTCGAGCCGCCGCAATGCCGATGCCAACCCCATAGGATCGCCGGTGAGCATCGCCGCCTCGAGATCGGCGTCGAACTCGCGAGCGCGGGACAATCCGAGCTGCATCAGGCTCGACAGGGCCGGTGCGAGATAAAGCAGCAGGATCGGCCACCAAGCCATCGTCCGATCACCGTTGAGTAGAGCGAACACATTGATCACCGCCAGTGCGACCGCCAGGTAGGCCAAGCTCTGTGCGAAGCGCGTCAGCAGATCGGCCAGCCCTAGGACCTGGATATCGTTGTTGCGGATGTGGCTCATCTCGTGGGCCAGAACGCCGGCGGTTTCCCTGAGCGTCAAACGGCGCAACAGGCCCTCGGTGACGGCCACGGCCGAACGTTCGGGCGTGCCGGTTGCGAAGGCGTTGAGGGTGCTGCTAGGGACGACGTAGAGCTGAGGGCGCGACGGCAGTTCGGCCCGCTCCGCCAAGACGCTGGCGAGGCGCGACAATTGCCCGCCGAGATCAGGGGAAAGCAACTCGGCCCGGTACATGCGCATGACGGCTTCGGGCGGCACCCGCGGCGACAGCATAAAAGATGCACCCAGCGCCGCCGCCGTCACGGCGACACCCGTTGCTCCCCACAGGACATAAACGGCGACGGCAATCACGGCGAACAGCCCGAGCAACAGCAACAACGAATGCACGGTGTTGCGCCACTTGTGCTGGCGCTGGGCTTCAGGATCGAGTAATGGCGTCACGGAATGACATGCTCCACACCCCGGCAATTGTGTCGGGAAAAAGCAAACTTTGTACTCCAAACATGACAATCGTGAGGAGATTTGCGCCGCGCGTCGGGGTCGCTCAGAACTTCGCGATCAGCGCAATGTCAGGTGCGGGGGGGCCGGTCTTGCTCCAGGCGGCCTTTACTGTGGGCACAATTTTTTCGGCGGTGTCGACGACTGCGAATGAGACTTCGAGACCGCTACGGATGAAGGCATCGGCCTTCATGTGAGCCAACAGGCTCAGAAACGGTGCCCAGAAGCCGGCGATGTTGGCGACGACGATTGGCTTCTGATGGCGGCCGAGCTGCGACCAGGTCAACTGCTCGACGAGTTCTTCCAGCGTTCCGATGCCGCCCGGCAGCGCGACGAACGCGTCCGACCGTTCGAACATCAAGCGCTTGCGCTCGTGCATGTCGGCAGTGACGATCAATTCGTCGACTATGCGCAGCATGTGTTCCTTCTCGGACAGGAAATCCGGGATGATACCCGTCACGCGGCCGCCGGCCTCGAGGGTCGCACGCGCGACCGTGCCCATGAGACCAAGGCTACCGCCGCCATAAACCAGACCGATCCCGGACTCGGCCAGCGCTTGTCCGAGTGCCTTGGCAGCACCGGCATAAGCGGGGTTGTTGCCGGGTCCGGAGCCGCAGTAGACGCAGATATTGCGGAGCGTGGTTGCTTTGGGTGCGGGTGCGATCGACGTCTGTTTCATGGGTCCTTGGGGTGGAGTTGGCCGCCTGGGTCCGATCATAACGCAGCATCATAGCTGTAATATGGGACACCGTTCATAATTGCTCGTTATCGGGTTCAGTCATTGGCTTCCTTTCGTGGAGCACTCCAGAGCACAAGTTGGAACCATCGAGAACGCGAGCCACTTTATGAGTATCGTGTCCCGACCGCGATGGGTGCCTATCGGACTTCGCCTTCAGGACACGAGTTGGCGTGGGTGACATATTTGTGCTTTATGGCTCTGTCAGCCCTGCATTGCCGTCTGAGAGTAACATCGCAATGCGCGGTTCTAACGGGCCAAATCCGCGGGATCGTAGCGTCGAGTGGTGCACCGCATGAACAATCTAGGTATCGCCGCGATTGTCCTTTCGCTGCTGGCAGCGCCGTTCCTGGCCGTGAGTGCTGGCGATCTTGCCGAGCGTGCCCGGGAGCGGGAGGCCACCCGCACCGCCGAGCTCGATTATCTTGCCGAAGCCCGGCGCCCCGCCGCTCAACAGAGGCTGCTGCAACTGGCCGCTGCGAAAGCCCAGTCCAGCGACGACCCGGGATCAGGCGCGCGGCGCCTGGACGCCAATGGCGCGGCCGACCGTGCGCCGACATTCGTAAGGATCGTCATCAATGCATCGGGCACCTCGATCTTCGAGGGTTTGGGCAGTCCGGGCACCGACGTCACGCTGAGCCTCGGGCCACGTGTCATCGGTACAGCCAAGCCCGATGCCGCTGGCCAGTGGCGGCTGTTGCTGGAAAAGCCGCTCGAACCGGGCGACCACCGGATTACCTCGGCATCCAAGTCACTCGACCAGAGCCGCGATTTGGCCGGCCAGGACGTCAGGATTTCCATTCCGGAGCAGTTCCAAGGCCAGGCTATCGTTGCCTACGAAGCGCCCGCTGGCCCGGCGCCGGCCATCCGCGATGTGCAGCGGCAACGGGCCGAGGATTTGGCCAAGGCGGCCAGTGAGAAATTCTCTGAAGTTATCCCGGACAGGGCGGTGCAGCCGCGTTTGGCGCAGGTTCCGGCTCAGCCTTCACCGCCGGCCGCGCAGCGGCCAGCCCCGCCCGCGGGAGACACCGGGCTTACGGCACCTTTGACCAATTGGCTCGAGCGATCGGCGAAAGACTATCAAGACTTGGTTGTAAGAGGACTGTCTGAGCCAGCTGGCGGTGGTGGCGCCGCCCCTGCTCCGGCGGCAAAGCCCGCGCCTTCTGCGCCACGCCCGGCTCCGCCAGTCAAAGCGGCTGAGCAACAACCGGCCAAACAGTCGGTCACTGGTCCCGTTTCTGGCCTGGGCACCGATCCGCTCGACGCCCTGACGGATGCTCAGACCGCGGTGCAAGACTGGCTGGCCCGGGCCAACCGTGAGTACCAGGCCGAGATCATGCGCCGGCTGGAGACGCCCGCGCCAGTGTCGTTGGCGGTCGCGTCTGGTGAGAAGCCAAAAGCAGAACTGAAACCTATCGAGACCGCGAAATCGGCGCCCGGCCCGTCCGCGGCCGAGCCCCGCGCCAAGGCCGAGGAGGATCGCAAGCGGCTGGCGCTCAAAGAAAAGGAACTCGAGGAGCAGCGGCGCGCGTCAGAGACCAAGCGTCTGGCTGACGCCGCGAAGGAGCCGCCCAAGGCAGCCGAGACCAAACCAGCAGGAGACCCGAAAACCGCTGCCGAAGACGCGGCCAAGACGCAGTCCGAGGACGAGGCGAGGCGTCAGGCCGAGGTCAAGCGTCAGGCCGAGGAAGCGCAACGGAAAGCAGCCGAAGCCAAGCGGATCGCGGAGGATGCAGCGAAAAAGCAGGTGGAGGACGCCCGCCGCCGCGCCGAAGAGATCACCCGCCAGAAGAACGAAGACGAGGCGAAGCGACTCGCTGCCGAAGCAAAAAAGCTCGACGAGCAGCGCACGGCGGCACAGAAGGCCGTCGACGACGAGGCCCGCCGGGCGCGCGAGGCCGCCGACCGCGCCGCCTCGGAACGTAAGGCGGCGGAGGCTCAGGCGCGTGAGGCCGATGCCAAGCGGGATGCCGCTCTGAAGGCCGCGGAGGCCGCCCGCAAACTCGCCGCTGAAACCGACATCAAAGCGGCCGGCGAGAAGCGCCGCGAGGCCGAAGCCAAGGCGGCCGACGAACAGCGCAAGGCCGCCGACAGCACCCGTAGCGCAGCCGCGGCCCAACGGGCGGCCGAAGAACGCGCTCGCGCCGCTGACGCGGCGTCCGCCGAGGCATCCAAGGCGAGTGCGGCGGCGAAGGCAGCCGCGCTGGCAAGAGAGGCCATCTCGGCCGCCCGCACGGGACCACAGAAGCGCGCTGCCGAGCGTGACCTTGCCGCTCAGACCGCCAAAGCCCGCTCCGCGGCAACCCGCGCCGCCGCCGCCGAGAAGGATGGTGCGGCGAAGGCTGAGAAAGCTCGGTCCGCCACTGCCAAATCGCCGGTTGCGGTGTCATCCCGCCCGAACGACACGCGCATCGCCGAAGGGAGCGGTGAAAGAGGCCCCGTCGATCAGCCCGGCAGGCACCGCGCTCCGCTCGACCACAGCGAGCGATCGGGATTGGGGGTCGGCGGGCCGGGTGGCGCAGCGAACCCAGCGACGACGGCGGCCGCAGCGTCACGTGACGGTTCACTCGATCGTTCTCAGACGAAAGCCAGATCCTGCGCGCGGGCAGGCCGCCGCATCGGCAGGCCCGGAACCTACGTCGTGCGCCGCGGAGATACGCTGTGGGAGATCGCGGAGCGGCATTATTCGAATGGCGAGCGCTACAAGACGATCCTGCGCGCGAACTCCGGCCGGATCGAAGACCCAGATGTCATTGCGCCGTGCCTGCGGCTGTGGCTGCCCTGAAGCGCTGGCCC
>PEQZ01000120.1 GCA_002928395.1 Hyphomicrobium sp. | reverse complement strand
GGGGGTCACGTCGAGCATGCGTGCGTGATTGAGAACCTTCACCTCGGCCTTGCAGTTCGTCATGCAAGGGTCCTTCTGCCAGAACTGCCTCTCGCTGGTTTCGCGGTCGTCATCATAAAAACCACCAGAGTTCGGCAGCTTGATGGACGCGAAATTCTTCTGGTTGAGTTCGAAGCCCATGTCCTTCACCACCTCGTTGAGGTAGAGCACATAGGCGACCAGCGCGTAGATCTCGTCAGGCTTCAGTGACTGCGCGTTGCCGTAGGGCATGGCCCGGCGCACGTAGTCGTAGATCGTCGACGGCGCCGGCCAGAACGACCCGATCGTCTTTTCCGGCCGGTCGTGCTTCAAGCTGCCTAGGCCGCCCGACAGCACCGGCCAGCGGTCGACGCCCTGGCCAAATTCGCCGTGGCAGGCCGCGCACTGCTCGATGAAGATATTCTCGCCCTGGGCGACGGTTCCCTTGCCCGGAGGCAGGCCCTGTCCATCGGGCCTGACGTCGATGTCCCAGCCCGCGATTTCTTGCGGCGAGGCTTCGCGGCCGAGGCCGAGCTTGCCGCCGAGCGCCGGCATGGCAAGCGCCGAGCACGCGACCAGGAGCGTACCTGCCGTGGCGATTGCCTTACGAGATTTCCACATTCTCCGTCTCCCCGTTGGCGCGCACCAGCCAAGTCTGGATGCCGTTGTTGTGGTAAATGGAGTTGAGCCCGCGCACCGCGCGCAGCTCGTCTTTGGTCGGCTGCACATATCCCGTCGCATCGTGGGCACGCGACTGCACCAGCAGCTCTTGGCCCTGCCAGTCGAAATCGACGTAGAAGCGCGCCATTGACTTGTCGAGCACCGGGCCGTCGATGCGCGCGGCCTGCCAGTTGCGACCGCCATCGAGCGTCACGTCGACGCGTGTCACGAGCCCGCGGCCCGACCATGCGAGCCCCGTCAGCACGTTGCGGCCCTTGTGCGCGAGCGGCGCTTCGGGCGCTGGATTGGTGATGATCGACTTGGCGTCCATGATGAAGGTGTGACGCCGCGCGCGGCCGTCGGCCATCAAGTCGGTGTACTTCGACGTTTCCTCGCGCGCGAGCCACGGCTCGTCGCCGACCTCGATGCGCCGGATCCACTTCACCCACATGTTGCCTTCCCAGCCCGGCACCACGAGCCGCGCCGGATAGCCCTGCTCGGGCCGCAACGCCTCACCGTTCATCTTGAACGCGATCAGGCAATCGTCGAGCGCCTTGGCGAGCGGGATGGAGCGGTTCATGCCGGCGGCATCGCCGCCTTCCGCGAGCAGCCACTTGGCCTTGGGCTTGAGCCCCGCTTCTTCGAGCAGCGCCTTCAACGGCACCCCGGTGTACATCACGTTGTGCACCATGCCGTGGGTGAATTGGCAACTGTTCAGCTGCGCCCCGCGCCACTCCATTCCGGAATTGGCCGCGCACTCGAGAAAGTAGACGCGGTTGACGCGGGCGAAGCGCTTCAGGTCGTCGAGCGTGAAGATCATCGGCTTATCGACGAGGCCGTTGATCATCAGAACGTAGTCGTGCGGGTCGACGTCAGGGGTTCCGCCGTGATGCCGTTCGAAGCAGAGGCCGTTCGGCGTGATGATGCCGTCGAGCTCGTGCAGCGGGGTGAAATTGATTGAGCTCTGCTTGTCGGCCGTCAGCCATTCGACGTTGCGGCGAATGACGTGCGCCTCGTGTTTCGAAGGTTTGCCGTAGGGAAAATCGGTGACGCCCGCGCCGAGGTGGCGGCTCCATTCGGCGACTTTGGGTGGTACGTTCGCGGGGTTGGGACCTTTGTGCCTCGCACCCTCGGCGGCGATTGCAGTACCGCCACCCGCGGCGACGACCGCGCCGGCTGCGGCCGTCCTGGCGGCTGCCTCGAGGAAGCTGCGCCGTGACGCGCCAGCTCTGTCCATGCCTGTGGAGGCTGCGATGTTTCGTGTCATGACATTCGTGCTCCCTGCGGACGATTCGGGCGTCTCACGCGCCGACGATTCTGACGGCCTCGCGGGCCGTGGCGCTGACGGTCTTCTGCTTCTGGATGTGGGTGGCGACCACGTCCCAGATGGCTGGTCCCTCGGCACCCTGGTTGACACTCGCCCAGCCGGCCACCGCGTAGTCCTTGGCCGCATCGATGGGTGTGCCGGACTTCAACAGCGTCATGCCTGAGATGCGGCTGCCGATCGGCTTTGAGATGTCGATCGTGTAGCCGAGGCCGCCGGTGCGGACCATGTCGCCGCCCTGCTGGTAGTAGGGATCGGCATTGAAGATGTTGTCGGCGACGTCTTCGAGGACCTCTTTGAGCCGCTGGCCGGTCATTTTCATACGGTAGCAAGTGGGGTAGGTCATCGCCGTGCCGTTGGTGATATCCTCGAATGTGATGTCCTGGCCGGGAAGCAGGCTCGTGCCCCAGCGGACGCCGGGCGACAGCGCGATTTCGGCGTCCCGCTCAGCGAGGATCGCGTCGCAGATCACGTTGTCGAGCGTGCCGTCGAAGTTGCCGCGGCGGTACAGCAGCGAATCTGTCTTGCCGAGCACGCGCTTCAGGTCCGCCTCGTGCGGCGCGCGGTGCTTGGCGATCAATGCGGCCATCTCGGCATCGGGCGTGATCGCGTCGGAAAACACCGGGATCAGCCGGTATCGAAAGCCCTTGATAGCCTTGCCCTGCACATCGAGATCGAGCCGCGAGACGAACTTGCCGTTCGAGCCAGTGGCGACAATGAGCGTCGCGCCGGCCTTGGTCACCTCGGGCACGGCATCGTGCGTGTGGCCGGAGAGAATCACGTCGATGCCCTTGACCAGTCCGGCCATCTTCTTGTCGACATCGAAGCCGTTGTGCGAGAGGAGCACGATCAGGTCGCAGCCCTGCGCCTTGAGACGGTCGACTTCGGCTTGCATCTCGCGGTCGCGGATACCGAAGCTCCACTTGGGCATCATCCAGCGCGGATTGGCGATCGGCGTGAACGGGAAGGCCTGGCCGATGACGCCGATCTTCACCCCACCCGTCTCGAACATCTTCGACGGCTCGAACACCTTGTCCTCGAACTCGGTGTCGCGGATGTTCTGCGCGAGGAACGGGAAACCCAGCTTGGCGGTCAACTCCGTGACGCGGGCCTCGCCCAGTGTGAACTCCCAGTGGCCAGTCATGGCATCGGGCTTCAACAGCGCCATGCAGTCGACCATGTCCTGGCCTTGGGTCTTGAGCGATGTCCAGCTGTTGGTCCAGGTGTCGCCGCCGTCGAGCAGTAGCACTTTTCCAGAACGTTCGGCGCGGATCGACCTGACGATTGTCGCGATACGGTCGAGCCCGCCCATGCGGCCGTAGGTGCGCGCGAGGGCCTCGAAGTCGTCATGGGTGAGCGCGTAGGCGTCGGCCGACTTGTCCACGACCTTGAACAGCTTGCGGAACTCGGCGCCTACGATATGGGGCACCTGCCCGCGCGCCGCACCGACGCCGATGTTCACCGAGGGCTCGCGGAAGTGCAGTGGAACCAATTGTCCGTGGATGTCGGTCAGGTGGATCAGCGTCACATTGCCGAGCGGCTCGAAGCGGAGGAGATCGGCCTCGGTCAGCTTGCCCTGCGCCGCGGCTCGAGAGACAGGCATGCCGCCACCCGTCATGAGCGCGGCCGCCGCGGCGGTTGCCGTCACGAAGTCTCGCCTCGAAATCATGGCAAGCGTCTCCCGTTCACTGCGACGATACCGCAGCGCTGCTCATTCAGCGGACGATAAAAAAAGTCCGGGCCGCGTGGTGGGCGACCCGGCCCGATCAGCCGACGGTGACCTTCTGCTCGGCCTTGTAGACGGAGCCGTCGTCGTCGATCCAAGAGAAGACGAAGGTGCCGCTCTCGGGCACGCGCACGAAGAACGACTGGTACGGGTTGGCGGAGATCGCGCCGTGCCAGTCGGCCTTCATGATCTCGCGGCCGTTGAAGGTGGCGGTGAACTGCTTGATGATCTTGCGCGGGATCAGCTTGCCTTCTTTGTCCTTGCGCTGGCCACTTTCCATTTCGTGGCTGATCAGCGTCTTGACTTCGACGACTTCACCGGCCTTGGCGGTGGCGGGCATTCTGACGCGCGGGGTTGGCTGTGTGGTCATGAACCGAAATCCTGTGCGAATGAAACCGTGTGACGATTGGGTTGCGGCCGGGCTTCAGCCGCCGCATCCGCCGATCGTCACCTTGACTTCTTTTTTGGCCGTGTAGATTTCGCCGTTCGACATCTCCGCCACCGCGACGATGTTCTGGGTCTGCGCGAGGCGAATGCGCAGCTGCGCGGATGCCTTCGGGCTCATCGGGGTGAAGAAGTAGTTGGCGACATTCGGATTGGGGTTGCCTTCGGCGAAGAAGTGGACCGCCTTCACATAGTCCTTCTCGGTCATCGGACTTTCGACTTCGAAGTTGAGCGGCACCACGAGGCCGTTCTCGGCGATCGAGGGCAGGTCGAGCTTGATCTTGCCTTCGATCAGCTTCTTGTCTCCGAACAGCTTTTTCATCTCGGCGGCCACCTGCTCGGGTGCTGCCAGCAAAGACGACGGCGCAAGCGTCACCGCGATCGCTCCGGCGGTGGCTGAAGCCAGGAAGCCCCGGCGTGTCTGCGCGGATGTGGTCACGTTCATTCCGGTGTCTCCCTTGGTCGACTATTTTTGTTCGTCGCGGTCAGTCATTTTTTGGTGGCGGTCGAGCGTCGCGCTTCGCCGCTGTTGTCTTTCGGTCCGGTTCACGGCCATTCCCTTTAGACGGCCACGAATTTTGCGAGAAACCTTCACATTCGCATCTCCACGCTGCTTCATGTCATGACGTGAAGCGCTGCGCAAAGTACCAACGGCTCAGCCGTCATCAATACATATTCAGATTAGCATATTACGATCAATACTTGCAACATAAGAATTCGCAGACTAAAGTGCGTTTCGCAACCTCTTTTGGAGGCACTAGCGCAGCAATCTCGACCCGAAGAGATGTTGCGCCGCAATAAACGGGAGGGAAAAAGTGCGGAAATACATAGTATTTATCGTATCAATACTTGCAGTTGCGACGCTCGCATCTGCGGTAAACTCTGCCTGGGCGCAATCGGCAGCTGTCGATAGCGAGAAAGAGATCGAACGTTATCGCGAGATGATCAACGATCCTCTCGCCAATCCAGGCTACCTCAACGTCGATCGTGGCGAAATTCTCTGGAAGACTGCCCGCGGCACCAACAAAGTCTCGCTCGAGACCTGCGACCTTGGCGAAGGCCCTGGCAAGCTCGAGGCAGCGTTCGCGAAACTGCCGCGCCATTTCAAGGACGCGGACCGCGTCATGGACCTCGAGCAGCGGCTATTGTGGTGCATGGAGAAGATTCAGGGGCTCGACACCGCCGACCTGAAGAGCCGTAAATTCGGATCTCCTGGCAAGTACTCCGACATGGAAGATCTGGTCGCCTTCATCGCCAACAAGTCCAACGGCTTGAAATTTGCGGTCGCAGTGGCGCATCCGAAGGAGAAGGAGATGCTGGCGGTCGGCGA
>PEQZ01000119.1 GCA_002928395.1 Hyphomicrobium sp. | reverse complement strand
AGATCCGAAATGCGGTGCGTTCGACGAGGATGCGCGTGGCGACCGTCGTCGCATTACCCGCTATGTTCGCGCTGGCAAGCCCGGCCGCTGCCCACCCGCACGTCTGGGTCGCGGTAGAAACCACGGTCGAGTACGACAAGGGTACCGTCGTGAGCTTCAGCCATCGCTGGACGTTCGACGAACTGTACACGACCATGGCCATCCAGGGGCTCGACGCCAACAACGACGGCAAACTCGACCGCACCGAACTGGCCGAACTTGCCCAGGTCAACATGGACGGCTTGAAGGAGTTCGACTACTTCACGTTCGCCAAACTGGGCGGGCAATCGTTGAAGCTGGCCCCGCCGAGGGACTACTGGCTCGAGCACAAGGACGGCGTGTTGATCCTCAATTTCGTGTTGCCGCTGAGCCAGCCTGTCCTGGCCGATGCCGACGGATTCTCATTCGCCGTCACCGATCCGAGCTATTTCATCGCCTTCGATTTCGTCAAAGAGCAGCCCATCCGCTTGAGCGCCGGTGCACCGGCCGGCTGCCAGGCCAACTTCGTCGAGGCCGATGTGGACAAGGAGCAGTTGACCCGCCTCGGACAGGCTTTCCAGCAGGAACTCGGCGGCGCGGCCATGGGAAGTGTCGGCACGTCGAAGTCGATTGCCTTGAACTGCCCCAAGTCATGATGAGGCGGACGATCCAGGCGGCGTGGGCCGCATCAATTTGCGTGCTTTGGATGGCGATCGCACTGACGTCGTCCGTTGCCGCGCAGGAGCCGGCACAGCGTTCGCCGCTCGGGGTCGGTCAGCCCGCTCCCGAACGTGGCATCACGGCACTCCGCCCATCGGCGGCGAAGGCGGCGCAACCGCCCTCGCAGATCGGCATCGCTGACCGTGCCTGGGCGTGGGTGCTTCAAACGCAGGCGCAGCTCAACCGCGACCTGGTGAAGGCGGTCAGGCTCATGAAGACCGACCCGCTTTGGGCCACCGCGGTGCTGGGCTGGCTGAGCTTCGCCTACGGCGTGCTGCACGCAGCCGGCCCAGGCCACGGCAAGGCGGTGATTTCGGCTTACGTGCTAGCCAACGAGCGTACTGTGCGGCGCGGTATACTGCTCAGCTTCATGGCCGCGTTCTTCCAGGCTTTGTCGGCGCTGCTGATCGTGGGCATTCTTTCGATCGCACTGAAGGCCACCAGCCTGACGATGAAATCGGCCGAAGCGTGGATCGAAACCCTCAGCTGGGCGCTGGTGGCATTGGTCGGTGCTTGGCTGCTCTATGGACAGATCGAGCCGCTGTTTAGGCGAGGTCGCGCGTCCGTCGGCCACACACCCGTGAACCACGCGCCCGTCAACCACGGACGGCCGGGACGCGCGCATCAGCATAGCCACGATCACGATCACGCTCACGGCCATGATCACGCGGGCTGTTGCGACGGGCGTCACGATCACCACGCCCATTCCCATCCGCGGACAGCCACAACGGGCGTGCCAGCGATCGCCGCGACCAATCCCGACCACGATCATATTCACAACGCTGACGGCAGCTGCTGCGATCATGCCCATATGCCGTCGCCAAAAGACCTCGAAGGCGTATGGAGCTGGCGCAAGGCGATTGCACTGGCCGTATCGATTGGAATCCGGCCCTGCACGGGGGCTATTCTGGTGCTGCTGTTCGCGTTGAGCCAGGGGCTGTTGCTGGCCGGCGTGTTCGCGACCTTCGCCATGGCCCTCGGAACCGCGATCACAGTGTCGGTGCTGGCTGCGCTGGCGGTCGGATCGCGCGATTTGGCGACACGGCTTGCTGGTGGTGGCGACGGCCGCTGGGCCAAGGCGATCGCGTCAGGGGCCGGCATACTCGGCTCGGGCGCGGTGATGGTGATGGGTGGCGCATTCTTTCTAGCGTCGCTCAAGGCGCCGTCGCCGTTTTGATGCCGGAACTGATGCCGGATCGCCTCAGTTGACGAACACGTTGACGCGGCGGCGGCGACGGCCTGCGTAACCGCAGCCGAGCGCCAGTACGCCGAACAGCACCGATGTCGGCAGGCGGATCACGCTGCCGGTAAGCCAATCCCAACTCCAGGCGCCGAGCGACTGGGTCATGGCCTGCTTCGCGGTCTGCAGGGTGGCCGGCGCCAGATCCGTCCAGTGCTTGGCGAACGACGTCGCCGAAAATCCCCGCGTGCCCTGCAGCCACGGCGTCAGATCGGCGACGAACGCAACGATGGCCACGAGCAGGAACAGGCTGGCGAAGAAGCGAAGAACCGTCATGTCGTTGCTCCTGTCGATCCACCCATCGTCTCGCATTTTGCGATGAGCCTTGCAGCTCTGACCTAACCCTTGGTGTGGCACGAGGGCAAGGGAGTGTCGGAGGCGCGCCGCTGACCGGGAGGATGCCTCATTGCCGGGACCATCGAAACGTGTTCGCACACCGTTTCGCAAGTTCCTGTGCGCCCGTCGCTCATGGCGTGTTGCGCGGACCCCTCACATGGCTATAGTGCGCGCCGTTCCAGACATCTTGCGGAGGGATGGCCGAGTGGTTGAAGGCGCACGCCTGGAACGCGTGTAGGCTCGCAAGGGTCTCGTGGGTTCGAATCCCACTCCCTCCGCCACTCAACTCATTGAAATAAAGTGATAAAACGAAAGTTTCGGCCAGCGCCGGAATTTGCCCGCAGTGTCCGCGGGTTAGCGGCCTGCCGCCCTCCGATCAGCGACCGAGAGACCGTCCTGGTGCCGGTTCTGGCGCCCGCGGCGGGCCAAAGTCTCCTATCGGGTTTTTGGTGGTACCGCTGTTTGCGGCCGAGGGTCGGACTTCGGTCAATCGCTTTGCCGGAAATGGCGACCCGACGTCGAGGTTCGGCGGCGGGTGACGACTGGGACGGCGTGACTCTGACGTTGGTCAGTCGAATCCGAGATCGCGGCACGACGAGTCGTCCTGGCTGCGGAGAAAGTGGCATCAACGCTCCGCAAGGCTGGCTTCAACGCGGATCAGCCGCGCGACGATAGAGGACGTTGGACCGACACGGGCGCAGGTGATGGAGAGGCTGGCGGTGAAGACGATCCCGAACTCATCCTGGTCGGTGGCGCCGACGGAGGGGCTGGCCGTCCAGTCGACCTCTTGGATGAGGAGGCTGCTGGTGGACATACCGTCAAGCAACACGTTGCTAAGAGCGAGCAGTATCTCCTGGCTCGAATTCGTGGGGAACAGGGCCAGTTCGGGATCTTCACGGTTTCCCGAAGGCGCGTCGGTACTTTCACGTCTGTCGAAGCCGCGAACAAACTTGTAAACTCAACTCTCGCCGAGAACGCCGAAACCGTTGCGGCAGTGGCCGGCGTGTACAAGAACAGTAATCACCTGACAGTCGCCGCCGCCAACTGATGGTCAGATGGTGGGTTGCGGTGCTTCGGGTGGGTGTGTTGCTTTTTGCTCCTTCTGCTGTTGCGGTTTTGCCTTTCTGGGCAGTCCGTCCTTGAACGCGCGAGCAGGCGTTCGGCCTTTCATGCCGCGTCCCTGGTGTGGCCTCAGCTGATTGTAGCCGACGAGACAGTCGTCGGGCCAACTCCGGCGCCGTCCAACGCCGGTGATGACCTCCATTCGCTGAAGGTCATCGCCCGTATGGTCAAACGTAAGGTCAACCTTATGGTCAAATCGATCGCGTCCCATGGGGCGGGATCATCGACGATTTCAAAGCGCAATGGCAGGTGGGAGCGGCGCAGCGCTTACGAGGGCCCCGGCTTGCGGCGCGACCAGATCCCGGCCGGTGCCCCGCAGTGCAAAGCTTGCATTCTCAGACAAGCTAATATATTATCCCGATAGTGCCGTATTTCCAACGATTGGATAATATATTGGCCATATCACTCAAGTCACCGAACGACGTCCTGCAGGAGGTTCGCGACCGTTTCAAGCGGCGCAGGCTGGCGCTCAACCTGACACAAGCCGGCCTCGCCAAGCGATCCGGCGTGGCCCTCGGCTCCCTGAAGCGCTTCGAGACGTCGGGGCTCGTCGCCTTCGATTCCCTCCTCAAACTGGCCCTCGTCCTCGACTGCCTCGGGGACTTCGACGGGCTGGCCGACGAGGATGCGCAGGCAATGAGCGGCAAGCCGCTCGACGAGGTGCTGGCCGGGACCCGGACCCGCAAGAAGGGCCGGATGGCATGAAGCACCGGCCAGCCACGCTCCTCAATGTCTTCCTCGACGGACGGCAGCGCCGCAAGCTCGGCCGTCTGGCCGCGCAGGGCAGGCGCATCCTGTTCGAGTACGATCCCACCTTTCTGGCGACGGGCCTGCAAATCTCGCCGTTCAAGCTCCCGACGCGATCCGGCGTGATGATCGATGACGACCAGGTCTTCGACGGTCTGTTCGGGGTGTTCAACGACAGTCTACCTGATGGCTGGGGGCGGCTTCTGCTCGATCGCGCCGTCGAGCGGCTCGGCATCACCCGGCAGGAGCTGACCCCGCTCGATCGTCTGGCGCATGTCGGACAGCACGGCATGGGCGCACTCAGTTATGAGCCGGACCTGAGCGATAGCGACCGCGCGCCCGTCGTACTCGAGCTGGACGCCATCGCCCGCGATGCCGCAACCGTCCTCAAGGGTGAGGAGGGGGCTGTCATCGAGAAGCTCCTCAAACTCAACGGCGCATCCGCCGGTGCCCGTCCCAAGGTCGTGGCGCAAGTCAGCGCCGACAAAAAGCGGATCATTCATGGCCCGGCCATGCTGCCCGCCGGCTATGCGCACTGGATGATCAAGTTCCCGTCCGCCCAGGATGACGCCGCGGCCGGTGCCACCGAGTACGCCTACAGCCTCATGGCCCGCGCGGCAGGTGTCGCCATGCCGGAAACCCATCTCTTCACCGCCAAGAAGAAGCGGTATTTCGGGATCAAGCGCTTCGACCGGGATAGCGACCGTCGCATCCATATGCACAGTCTCTCGGGATTGCTGCATGCCGATCACCGCGTGTCGTCGCTCGATTACGATGCCCTGCTGAAAGCGACCCAGATCCTGACCAAGGACGCAACCGAGGTCGAGCGCGCGTTCCGCCTCGCCTGCTTCAATGTTCTCGCGCGCAACCGTGATGACCACGCCAAGAACGTCTCGTTCCTGCTCGATGATTCAACGGGCCAATGGACGTTGGCGCCAGCCTATGACCTGACCTTCTCGTCCGGTCCAGGCGGCGAGCAGAGCATGACAGTCATGGGCGAGGGCAGGGCGCCGGACGCAGGCCATCTGAGCGCTCTCGCGAAGAAGCATGACATGAAGAACGGCGCCGCGATCTTAGCCGAGGTCCAGGCAGCGGTCGCGGATTGGTCGCAGCACGCCGACGCTGCGGGGCTTACGAAGGCGGCCGCGAAGCTGATCGGCGACCGCATTGCGCCGCAGGCCACGAAAGTTGCGAAAACTAAGGCAAAGGCCGAGCCAAAGCCCAAGGTCAAAGCCGAAGCTAAGCCCAAGGCAAAAGGTGCCGCAGTCGCGAAGGCTCCAGCCGAGCCGCGTGCAAAACCTCGTAAGGGTGGCCATTGAAGTCGCGCGGCGAGATAAAGACAGCAATTGC
>PEQZ01000118.1 GCA_002928395.1 Hyphomicrobium sp. | reverse complement strand
AGTGGTCGGATCGGGACCAAAGGCCGTTTCATGACCCGGTCAAGAAGCGTTCCGGCCGGGTTCTGTTCAATCGGGCCCAATTGCAACCCCGTCAGGAGAGCCCCGCCGTCGACCTGTGGCCGTCGATCAAGGTTGCAGATTGCCACGCAATGCCGTTGGCCGCTATGTGTGCCGCGCAATCACCGAAAGTAGACCCCGATGCAAACCGCACTGTTCCACATCACCACGATTGCCGTCATTGCCGTCTTTATTGTGCTGTGCCTGGGGCTTTACACGCTGCTGCGCGGTCAGAGCCCTAACCTCAGCCAAAAACTGATGCGCTGGCGCATTGGTCTGCAGTTCGTGGCGATCGTCATCATCGTGGGTTACGTCCTGCTGCAGCGGGCGTGAGCAAAACGTCACACAGTTCAACAGAGACATAGTCGAGCCATGGTCAAGCTGAACAAAATCTACACGAAGACGGGTGACGACGGCACCACGGGCCTGGGCACCGGCGAGCGGGTGGCCAAGTATTCCATGCGGATCTCCGCTTACGGCACGGTCGACGAGACCAACGCCACAATCGGCATGGTGCGGATCCACATGGCCGGCGGCCAGCCAGGGCTCGATCTCAAGCTGGTCCGCATCCAGAATGACTTATTCGACTTGGGCGCAGACCTGTGCGTTCCAGATCGCGGCAAGAAGCTCGAATACGAGCCGCTGCGAATCACAGAATCGCAAGTCGTTCGGCTGGAGCACGAGATCGACGAGATGAATGCCGAGATGAAGCCGCTGAAATCATTCATTCTTCCGGGCGGGTCGCCAGCCGCGGCGCAATTTCATGTGGCGAGAACGGTCTGCCGGCGCGCCGAACGACTGATCGTCGAGCTCGCGGCGATGCCGGAAGAACCGGTGAGTGAAGCAGTCGTCAAGTACATGAACCGCCTGTCGGATTTTCTTTTCGTCGCTGGCCGTTACGTCAATGATCGCGGGCGCAGCGACGTGTTGTGGGTGCCTGGCCAGAACCGGTGACCGAAATCGGTTGTCGTCAGAACGGTCAGCCGCCGAAATCGGCTCCGGTATTCATTTTTACATCAGGGTGTTGGCTGAGGCGCGTTGGCGCACTACAGATCGACACGTTCAAATGATTGCATGCCCACGATCCGGATTTTAACCCATTGCGCGCGCGTGAGGACAACAGACGTGTTCATACCCATTCAAGACAGCAATCCGCTGCGCTCGATCCCGTTCCAGTACGTCACGGTCGGGCTCATTGCTCTCAATGTCATCGTCTATCTTTTCGAGGTCACGGGGATCGATCAGCGTGTGGTCGCCAGCTTCGCCGTGGTACCGAACGAATTGTTCAAGGCGGGGCTGTTCGGTGACGCCGGGCTCGGCCCCAACGACGCTATCGCCGTGCCGGAGCGGCTGACACTCCTGAGCTACATGTTCTTCCACGGCGATACGATGCATCTCATGGGTAACATGTTGTTCCTGTGGGTGTTCGGCGACAACGTCGAAGACGCGATGGGCCACCTCAAATACCTCGTGTTCTATCTGCTGTGCGGGATATTCGCAGGGCTCGTGCATGCCGCGATGACACCGGCCTCCGACATTCCATTGATCGGGGCGAGCGGCGCGGTGGCCGGCGTCATTGCCGCCTACATCATGTTGCATCCGAAGGTTCAGGTTTGGGTGCTGGCCTTGCGCGTCATTCCGCTGAGGATTTCGGCGGCGTTCGCGCTGGGCGCATGGATACTGACGCAGGTGGTGATGGTGATGCTGCCGCAGGTCGGTCCCGTGGCCTGGTGGGCGCACATCGGCGGTCTGGTGGCGGGTGCGCTGCTGGTGGTGGTCATGCGGCGGCCCGGCGTGCCGCTGTTCGATCGTGGGCTGCAAGCCTAACCGGGGCAGCGACCGCGAGAGAGTGTCCGACAGACAACGGTTCAGGCGCGTTCTGTGTCAGATTTGTGCTGCCCTATCAGAGCGCTCGAGAGCAAGCGACTGAACCATGAGGCACACAATCAACACTATGATTTCCCTTAAATTTTTGCATTCTATGTTGGGTTTGAAGACCAGCCACGAGAGGGGACCGAACCCGGATGGGCCACACGAGAAAGAACACTGTTTTTCTCAACGGAGGATCATTGGGTACTGGCGCACCGATTGACTCGGTCGCCGCCCGCTCGTAGGTTTTCATTTCGCAAGTGCGAAGGGGCTGGTCGGCCCGCGAGAGTGGAACCCGGCCAGAAGCGCACTGCGATAGGGCCGCGCTGCACAACTCGGCAGCCGCCGGCCACTCAAAAAACGCGAGTTCGGAGCAGTCGCGGATATGAAGATCCTCGTCCCCATCAAAAGGGTAGTGGACTACAACGTCAAGATTAGGGTCAAGGCAGACGGGTCCGGCATCGAGCTGGCAAACGTCAAGATGTCGATGAACCCGTTCGACGAGATTGCCGTCGAGGAAGCCGTCCGAATCAAGGAAAAGGGCGTCGCGACAGAAATTGTCGTCGTGTCGATCGGTCCTGCGAAGGCGCAGGAAACCTTGCGCACGGCGCTGGCGATCGGGGCCGATCGGGCTGTGCTGGTCGAGACCGCGGACGGAGCGACGATCGAGCCGCTGGCCGTGGCCAAGATTTTGAAGGCGATTGTCGGCATCGAGAGTCCCGGCATCGTGATCATGGGTAAGCAGGCCATCGACGACGATTGCAACCAGACCGGCCAGATGCTGGCCGCGTTGCTCGGCTGGGCGCAGGGCACGTTCGCATCGAAGATCGCCATTGACGGCGGCCACGTTGCGGTCACGCGCGAAGTCGACGGCGGACTCGAGACCTTGAAGCTCAAGCTGCCGGCGGTCGTCACCACCGATCTGCGTCTCAATGAACCGCGCTACCCCTCGCTGCCGAACATCATGAAGGCGAAGAAGAAGCCGCTGGACGTGAAAAAACCCGAGGACTTCGGCGTCGATATCACGCCGCGTATCAAGGTCCTCAAAACCACCGAGCCGGCGACCCGCAAGGCCGGTGTGAAGGTCGGAAACGTTGCTGAACTCGTGCACAAGCTGAAAAACGAGGCCGGGGTGCTGCGATGACCGTTTTGCTGCTCGCCGAGCACTCCAACGACAAGTTGAATGGCGCCACTGCGAAGGCATTGTCGGCGGCGGCCGCACTGGGCGGTGCCGTTCATATTCTGGTGGCGGGACACAACTGCGGTCCCGCCGCGACGGACGCTTCAAAACTCGCCGGTGTCGCAAAAGTTCTGATCGCCGACGCACCGCAATTCGCCCACGGGCTCGCCGAAGAAGTGGCGGCACTTATCCTGGCGATGGCGCCCGGATATGCGGCAATTGTAGCGCCAGCGACCGCGGCCGGGAAAAATGTGCTGCCACGGGTGGCCGCCCTGCTCGACGTTATGCAGATCTCCGACATCACGAAGGTGGTATCGCCCGACACCTTCGAGCGGCCGATCTATGCCGGCAACGCCATCCAGACCATCCAGTCGGGCGAGGCCACGAAGATCATTACCGTTCGCACGGCGGCTTTCCCGGCCGCCGCCGAAGGTGGCGCTGCGGCGATCGAGACCGTAGCCGCGCCGCAGGCCGCCGCGGTGTCCGATTTCCAGAGCGCCGAGCTGACCAAATCCGACCGTCCTGAGCTCGCGGCCGCGAAGATCGTGATCTCAGGCGGGCGCGGCCTGGGAAGTGGCGAAAACTTCAACACCTACATCGAACCTGTCGCCGATCAGCTGGGTGCCGCGATGGGGGCATCACGGGCGGCGGTCGATGCCGGCTTCGTGCCGAACGACATGCAGGTCGGGCAGACGGGCAAGGTGGTCGCACCGGAACTGTACATAGCCGTCGGCATCTCGGGCGCGATCCAGCACTTGGCCGGCATGAAGGATTCGAAGGTCATCGTTGCAATCAACAAGGACGGCGAAGCGCCGATCTTCCAGGTCGCCGACTACGGCTTGGTGGCGGACTTGTTCACCGCACTTCCTGAATTCGCGACTGAATTGAAGAAGGCCACAAACTGATTGCGACCAAGCAGCCGGATCAAACAGGCAGCTTCGAACGAACACAAAAGGGATAGAGCAATGAATGCTCCGGTAAATACTGCGGCAAAGCCCACGTCCTATCCGCCGATGGCAGCGTCGATCAAGAAGGTCGGCATCATCGGCGCCGGTCAGATGGGCAACGGCATCGCGCATGTGGTGGCGCTGGCCGGCTACGACGTTCTGATCAACGACATCAAGAAAGAGGCCGTCGAAAAAGCGATCGCGACGATCGACAAGAACATGACGCGGCAGGTGTCGAAGGGCATTATCATGGAGTCCGCCAAGGGCCCTGCCTTGAAGCGCATTTCGTATGCATCGAGCTTCGAAGGGCTGGGCGATTGCGATCTCGTGATCGAGGCCGCTACCGAGGACGAGGTCCTCAAGCGCCGCATCTTCATCGACCTGTGCCCGAAGCTCAAGAAGGGCGCCATTCTCGCGTCGAACACGTCGTCGATTTCGATCACGCGGCTGGCCTCGACCACCGATCGGGCCGAAGACTTCATCGGCATGCATTTCATGAACCCGGTGCCATTGATGGAACTCGTGGAGTTGATCCGCGGCATCGCCACCGAGGACGACACGTTCGCCATCGCGCGGACATTCGTCGACAGTCTCGGCAAAAAAACGGCGGTGAGCGAGGACTTCCCGGCCTTCATCGTCAACCGCATCCTGCTGCCGATGATCAACGAGGCGGTCTACACGCTGTACGAAGGCGTGGGCACGGTGGAAGCGATCGACAAGGCGTTGAAGCTCGGCGCCAACCACCCAATGGGCCCGCTGGAACTCGCAGACTTCATCGGCCTCGATACGTGCTTGAGCGTGATGCAGGTGCTCTACGAGGGGTTGGCCGATTCCAAGTACCGCCCGTGCCCGCTCTTGGTGAAGTACGTCGAAGCCGGTTGGCTCGGCCGCAAGACGCAGCGCGGGTTCTACGACTATCGCGGCGAGAAGCCCGTACCGACGCGGTAACGGGAGCGCTCTCCCTCAGCCGCGCAGGGTGAAGGGGAAGTTGCGGAAAGTGCGGAGTTCAAGGCGACCCCCTAACTCACTCCCTCTGCCTCTGCCTCTCCCCGACGGGAGGGCTCGAGTCGCGCGGGTTGATCGGCGCAAGAGCTCCGACCAGCATTGTGATCTTACGCGGGATTGCTCAAAACTGAACCCAATAGCCGTGAGTTGCGAGTTGCGCGGACCGGCGCGGCGAAAGCCCGGAGCGGCGGCGGCTGGGAGATTGGTTGGTCGCCGAGTGCGCGCAAGATGATCCCGATTTTGCGATCGCGCGCGGCAATTTGAGCGGTGAGCTGGGCGATACGATAGGGTCTCTCGGTACAGTCGGGAACGCATGAGGAGAACACCGCATGACGGGGCACAATCGGGTGGCACTGGTGACCGGGGCGGGCTCGGGGATCGGGCGGGCGGTGGCACTCGCGCTGCAAGCGGACGGCTACGATGTGGTGTTGGCCGGGCGGCGCGCGTCCGAGATCGAAGCGACGGCGGCTCTCGCCAAAGCCGGT
>PEQZ01000117.1 GCA_002928395.1 Hyphomicrobium sp. | reverse complement strand
TCCAAGGCCGCGCGGGGCGGCCACCCCAACCCTTACTCTTGTCCCTATTGGAGACTGATCCATGTCGATGAAAATCAACCGCCTTGCCATGTTTGGCCCCGCATTCGTACTTGCGCTTCTCATTGCAGGCGGCACGGCAGCCAA
This sequence comes from Hyphomicrobium sp., assembly GCA_002928395.1. GTDB lineage: Bacteria > Pseudomonadota > Alphaproteobacteria > Rhizobiales > Hyphomicrobiaceae > JAKAML01. The sequence goes on along the minus strand of PEQZ01000117.1, from coordinate 5,492 downwards.
TGCCCAGGTTTCGCGCGAAGGCACGGTGACCGGCCCTGCTGGAAACACGGTTACCACCCAGGGCACCACGTCCTGCGCCGATGGCAAATGCACGTCCACCGGCACGGTAACGGGGCCCGCCGGAAACCAGATTCAGCGCTCTGGCACTGCCACGCGAACGGGCAGCGGAGTTCAGCGTTCGGGCACTGTCACCGGTCCTCGCGGCAACACCGCCACGACGCAGGGCTCGACGTCCTGTGCCGATGGCAAGTGCACCTCGACGGGTACGGCGACCGGCCCTCGCGGCAACACCATCAAGCGCTCGAGCTCGGTGACGCGGAATTGACGCGGACACGATCGGGTTCCCGATCGACGCATGTGCACCTGGGGCCGCTGGCGGTTCGTTCGCCGCGCCAGCGGCCTCCTTCGTAGCACCTGATCAAACCGACCAAGGAAGCCCCCATGTCCTGTTCCCGTTCGATCATTTTCATGGCAGCCACAATCGCCTGGCCGTTCGTGGCCGCCGCCCAGCAGCCGCTGCCGCCAGGACTGCCGGCCGCAGCACAGAACCCAGCCGTGCAAGCCGCATGGTCGGCCTGCAACGCCGACATCCAAAAATTTTGTCCTGCCGTTCAGCCGGGTGGCGGCCGCATCGTGATCTGCCTTGCGAAGGCGCGCGAGAGCCTCACGCCCGAGTGTCGCGACGGCATGCTGAAAGCAAAATCGGCGCTCGGGCGATGACGCCCGCCGCAAGCATACGCCCCAGTGCGAGGTTCGATCGATGCCGACTATGCTCCCCCTTCCAGATGTCCTGGCTTACGCCCGTCCGGCGGGCCTTTTTCTGGCGCTGACGCTCATATTCATAACGGCGGAGTACCTCTATGCGAAGCTCGCGCATCACGACGAGCATCACGATGTGCGGGAGACGGCGGCATCCATTGGTGTGGCGCTCGGCGACGTTGCTATTCGCACGACGATGGCCGGCATCGTCGCGGTGCCGTTTCTCATTCTCTACGAGAACCGTTTGATGGATGTGCGGCTCGACACGGCGTGGAGCTGGCTTGCCCTCTTTCTGGGCGTGGAGTTCTGTTATTATTGGTTCCATCGCGCGTCGCACCGGGTGCGGTGGCTGTGGGCGACGCATTCGGTTCACCATTCTGCCACGCACTTCAATCTGTCAGCGGCGATCCGCCTCGGCTGGACCGGGCAATTGACTGGCGCATTCGTCTTTTTCCTGCCGCTGGCGTGGATCGGATTTCATCCGCTCGCCGTCGGCGCGATGATCGGGCTCGGGCTTCTCTATCAGTTCTTCTTGCATTCGGCGTTCGACGTGCGGCTGGGTGTGCTCGAGCACGTTCTGAACACCCCGGCACATCACCGCGTGCATCATGCCTCGAACGCCAGCTGTCTCGACAGAAACTACGGTTCGACATTGATCGTCTTCGACAAGTTGTTCGGCACCTTTGCCGAGGCGCCGAAATCAGAGCCGCTCCGCTATGGATTGAAGGGGCGCGAGCCGAGCCTCAATCCGTTCTGGATCGCGCTCGGTGAATGGGTGCATCTGTGGCGCGACGTGAGGCAGGCGCGCGGCATCAGGCAGCGGATCAAGATCATTTTCGGCGCGCCGTGATGGCGCCGGGCAGCCCGGTGGCGATCAGCCGCGCACGGGTCAGTTCAGACGGAACTCCGCACCGATCAGTTTGACCTCGGCCGGCTTGACAAGGCCCGAGTGCGCCACCGTTACGCGGTAGAGCTTGCCGTCGAGCTTGGCCGACCAGAATTCGAGAAACGATTTGAGCTTCGGAAAGCGGGGATGCAGGTCGTAGTCCTGCCACACGTAGCTCTGGATGAGCGCCGGGTAGTCCGGCAGGTGGTAGAGGATCTCAGCCGTGGTCAGGCTGTATCCGCTGAGCATCGCCAGGAAATCCTGGTCGTCACGTCGGGCCATGGACGGTCGTCTCCAAGCAGCAAGTGATCGTGGCACTCCCTGGCTCGATGCTAATCGAGATTCGTTGGTCGACCATAAAAATATTGCGTATCAGTGCGTTGGTAGCATGTGTGTCAGATTGCTAACAGGGTGCGCGGGCAAATATCCGCGGGCGGCGCGGGGGTGACTGCGTCGGCACCGTTCAGCCCGTTTGGGCAGGTGCCGCGACGTGACGACCGGCGGCGGCTATGCTCGGCCAGGGCTTGACCGGATTCCCACATGCTGCAAACCGCACTGACCAGTTTCACGACCTTTTTCGCCACCATTGGGCCGATCGAAGCGGCGGTGCTGTTCGCCACGTTGACGCCGACGATGGAGCGGGCGGAGCGGCGCCAGATCGCCATCCGGGCAACGCTCATCGCGAGCCTGATCCTGGTCGTGTTCACGGCCTTCGGCGGGCCGCTGTTGCGTCAGCTCGGCGTCACCTTGCCGGCCTTGCAGACAGCCGGCGGGATCGTGCTGGCCTTGATCGCGCTCGACATGATTTTCGCGCGCCCGGGCTCCGGCTTCAAGCTGACGCCGTCGGAGGGCCAGGAAGCGCAAACCAAGGACGACCTCGCGGTGTTTCCGCTGGCGACGCCGTTGCTGGCTGGCCCCGGCGCAATGAGCGCCGGCATTCTGCTGGCGGCGAATACGGGGGGCGATCCGATCCGGCTCGGCATCGTGCTCGGCGCGCTGGCCGCCGTGATGGGCGCCACACTCGTGCTGCTGCTGCTCGGCCACGAACTCAATCGCATTCTCGGCATCACGGCTCAGCGCGTTCTCATGCGCGTGTTCGGCATCCTGCTGTCGGCGATCGCCGTTCAGGCGATCTTCAACGGTGTGGGTGCGAGCGGCATGTTGCGCCCGTGAACGACTTGCTCAGACAGCCAAAAACCCGGCTCAAAGAGCCGGGTCGCGTTGCGGACGGCCGAGTGGAAGGGGAAACGCCTGCGATCAGATACCGTTGAGGCGCTTGTCTTCGTACACCATGTCGGGTAGCACGCTGCCGTCAAGTTGTATCTTCTTGAAGTAGTCCTCGGCAAAGCTACGGGGTCCGACAGTGGCAACTCCGTTCGTTGCGAGGGTGATGCCGATGATGGCGGCGAGTATGAGGTGCTTCATGGTCGTTCTCCTTGCATCTGTGACCGGGGCTGTTCGCCGTGCGGAAGGTTTCTCGGCTTGCTCGATTTGGGGCTGACTGACCGCCCGTTCGATATTCAAAAGTTATCCGCATGTCGCCGCGCCGTAAATAAAAAACGAACCGTCTCGTATTCACACGTGCGAGATCAAACCGTGTTCAACGTGTGTCATAGCGTGATGGTGCGGCGCCAAAAAATGACCATAGGCGAGATAAGATCCATCGATTACAGTAGCCTGCCATGTTCACGCTATCGTGGGGCCATCGTGTTACGGCGTCCCGGCGTGATCTCGCTGCAGAAAATTGTTCCCTGGTATCTTTGGCGATTGGCATACGAGACGGGCCGTATTATAATTAAACGCGACCCGGCATAGAATTGGGGGACGGCGCTGGCATCTTAGTCGACAAGAGGGAAACCCGACGAGGTGGTGCACGAAGTCAAAGCGAAACGGGCGCCGGGACGGCCGCGCAGTGACGCGACCCGGCAGGGTGTGCTCGACGCGGCCATAGACCTCATGTCCACGCACGCCTATCGCGACATCACCATCGAGGGCATCGCCGCCACGGCCCGGGTCGGCAAGCAGTCGATCTACCGGTGGTGGCCGTCGAAGGCTGATCTTCTGCTGGAAGCCTACACCGAGCGTTCGATCTACAAGTTGCCGCCGCAGATACTGTCAGGCGACGTCTTCGCCGATCTCGAAGTCGACCTTGTCCGCTACTTCACGGTGCTCCGCCAGGAGATGGTCTCCAAGGGCGTGCGCAGCCTGGTTGCCGAAGCACAACTCGACGAGACGTTTCGTGCCAAATTCTATGAGGCGGTCTGGCGCAAGCGGTGCGAGGCTGTGCACCGCATCCTTCATCACGGCGTCGCGTTGCGCCAGATCCGAGCCGACGTCGACGTCGAGGCGGTCGCACATCTGATCCATGGCGCGAGCCTCTACAGGCTGTTGTCGGGGACCTCGCGGCCGTTTGATGAGGACGATGCGCGCACTGTGGTGTCGCTGCTCCGCGACGGACTGAAGGCGCGGTAAGCCCACGTGCTCACCCTTCAACCCGCAACTTCGGTGTCGTCCTCGGGCTTGTCCCACGGCTGTCCGGTCGAGTTTTGAGCACGTGCTCGTGATGCGCTGATCCGGATATCAATTCGCGCACCGGCGACCGAGATGGACCCGAATCCCCTCTCCCGTCGCGTCAGAGACGCGCTTACAGCGCGATGGGGAGAGGGCCAGAGCCTGCCCCGGACTTGATCCGGGGGTGAGGGGGCTGGCTTCGAAAACGCGCCAGCCTGAGACCCCCTCACCCGGCGCGGAACTTGGTTTTGTAGGTCGTCTCGAGTATTTTGGCCGCGCCGACCTCTCCCCAAGGGGAGAGGCGCGTTCGTGCCGTTTCGCTCATTTTGGGTGCCATCTGCGCGAACGGGACAGGCGTGGGCTTGTCCCACGGCTGTCCGGTTCAAGCTCCAGAATGCTGATGGGTCAATGAAACGCCTCGCAAGCCGTCAAAGCCTGCAATCTCGCTATCCCCGTCCTTCACGGGTAAAGGGAACGCGCGGAGCTACCTAACGTACGTCCAGCGCAACTCTCAGACTGGCCGCAACAGGACGTGCTTCTTCTTTCCGAGCGATAGCTTGACGATGCCTTCCGCCGTGATGTCGGATGACCTGAGCTTCGCCTTGTCGTCGGTCACGGCCGTATCGTTGACGCGCAATGCACCGCCCTGCAGTTGCCGCCGCGCCTCGGAGTTCGATTTGACCAACCCGGCGGTGACGAAGGCCTGCAGCACGCCGAGTTCGTTGGCGATGTCGGACAACGGCACCTCGATGGTCGGAAGATCCTCGGCGAGCGTGCCCTGTTCGAACGTCTTGCGCGCGGTCTCCGACGCCGCGTCCGCCTTGAGGCGGCCATGTACCAGCGCCGTCGCCTCGGTCGCGAGCACCTTCTTTGCCTCGTTGATCTCGGCACCCGCCAGAGCCGACAGCCGCGCGATCTCGTCCATCGGCAGCAGCGTGAACAGCTTCAGGAAACGGGCGACATCGGCGTCCTCGGTGTTGCGCCAGAACTGCCAGTAGTCGTAGGCCGAGAGCTGGGCCTCGTTGAGCCAAATTGCGCCTGCCGCGGTCTTGCCCATCTTGGCGCCGGACGCCGTCGTCAGCAGCGGGCAGGTCAGCGCATAGAGAGAATGTGCCGTGCCCATGCGGCGGCCGAGATCGATGCCGGTGACGATGTTGCCCCACTGGTCCGAGCCGCCCATCTGCAGGTTGCAGCCGTAGCGGCGCGCGAGTTCCACATAGTCGTAGGACTGCAGCAGCATGTAGTTGAATTCGATGAAGCTCAATTCCTGCTCGCGGTCGAGCCGCAGCTTCGCACTGTCCATGCTCAACATGCGGTTGACCGAGAAATGGCGGCC
>PEQZ01000116.1 GCA_002928395.1 Hyphomicrobium sp. | reverse complement strand
AGATGAACGCTTCCTGCGGGATTTCGACCTTGCCGAATTCGCGCATCTTCTTCTTGCCGGCCTTTTGTTTATCGAGCAATTTTCGCTTACGTGAAATGTCGCCGCCGTAGCACTTGGCGATCACGTCCTTGCGCATGGCCTTGATGGTTTCACGCGCGATGACCTTGCCGCCGATCGCCGCCTGCACGGGGATCTGGAAGAGGTGCGGCTTGATCAGCTCTTTCAGCTTCTCGCACATCGACCGGCCGCGACCCTCGGCGCGGGTGCGGTGGACGATCATCGAGAGGGCGTCCACCGGCTCGGCGTTGACCAGCACGGAAAGCTTCACCAGATCGCCTTGCTGATAGTCCTTGATGTGATAGTCGAACGATGCGTAGCCGCGCGACACGCTTTTCAAGCGGTCGTAGAAATCGAAGACGACTTCGTTCAGCGGCAACTCGTAGACGAGCATGGCGCGGCTGCCGACGTAGGTGAGGTTGGTCTGCCGTCCACGCCGATCCTGGCAGAGCTTGAGGACCGAGCCCAAGTACTCGTCCGGCACCAGGATCGTCGCTTCGATCCACGGCTCCTCGATGTGGTCGATGCGGACCACGTCCGGCATGTCGGCCGGGTTGTGCATATCGAGCACGGTGCCGTCTGTCATGTGCAGCTTGTAGATGACCGACGGCGCGGTGGTAATGAGATCGAGATTGAACTCGCGCTGCAATCTCTCGGTTATGATCTCGAGATGCAGCAGCCCCAGGAATCCGCAGCGGAAGCCGAAGCCGAGCGCGGCCGAGCTTTCGGTCTCGAAAGAGAAGCTGGCGTCGTTCAGCCTGAGCCGCGCCATAGCCTCGCGCAGGTCCTCGAAGTCTGCCGCATCGACGGGGAACAGGCCGCAGAACACCACCGGTTGCGCCTGCTTGAAGCCCGGCAAGGCCTCCGCGGTGGGGTTCTTCTCGTCGGTCACCGTATCGCCGACGCGGGTATCTGCCACTTCCTTGATGGCGGCGGTGAAAAAGCCGACTTCCCCGGGGACCAGCTCCGACAGCATCTCCTGCTTCGGGCGGAAGATCCCGACGCGGTCGACCTGATAATGACCGCCAGACGCCATCATCTGAACCTTCTGGCCCTTCTTCAGCGTGCCGTCCTTGATGCGGACAAGCACGACGACGCCCAGATAGGCGTCATACCAGCTGTCGACCAGCATGGCCTTCAATGGCTTGTTCGGATCGCCCGTAGGGGCCGGCAGCCGCTCGACGATCGCTTCCAGAACCGCCGCGACATTGAGGCCGGTCTTGGCCGAGACGCCGACCGCGCCCGAGGCGTCGATGCCGATCACGTCCTCGATTTGCTTCTTGACCCGATCCTCGTCCGCGGACGGCAGGTCGATCTTGTTCAATACCGGCAGGATCTCGAGATTGTTGTCGAGCGCCTGATAGACGTTGGCCAGCGTCTGCGCCTCGACTTGGGAGGCATCCACAACCAGAACCGCGCCTTCACAGGCCGCAAGGCTGCGCGACACTTCGTAGGCGAAGTCCACGTGGCCAGGGGTGTCCATCAGGTTCAACTGATAGGTTTTGCCGTCTTTGGCCTTGTAGTCGAGGCGGACGGTCTGGGCCTTGATGGTGATCCCGCGTTCCCGCTCGATGTCCATGGAATCGAGGATTTGCGCCTTCATGTCGCGGTCCGCGACGTTGCCGCACAGCTGGATGAGCCGGTCGGACAAGGTCGATTTGCCGTGATCGATGTGGGCGATGATCGAGAAATTGCGGATGAGCGAGATGTCTGTCATGGCATCTCAGTAGCACCCTGTTTGCACCTGCAAAAGAGGCCTTTGCGCCGCTTCCCGCCCCAAGATCCACCGCCAGGCGCAATTCGGTTCGACCGCCCGTTGTGCAGCGCAAAACAAGGGCGTATGATCTTGCGGCACGTGATCTATGACAGTCAGCTCTGAAATCCCCCCCATAGAGTTTACACGAGGTAGCGTCATGACGGTGAAGCCCGCAACAGCCAAGGACGAGCGGTTCGGTACACGGGCCGCATTCGGCGGTAACGATACGGAAATCCGGACAGCAATGAGTTCCGCGTTCGAGGCCATGTCGGAATGGCGCGACGAGATGTCGGCCACAGCCGAGCGCAATTCAACGAAGGTTTTCGACAAAATGGGCGCCGCCGCGAAGGCCGCTGGCTGGCCAGACAGTGTTGTCGAGCAGACCAAGTCGAACCTGCTGCAGACGACCAAGATGCAGACCCAGATGATGGACAAGGTGATGGACGCCTGGACCGAGCAGATGAAGGCGCCCGGCAAGTTCAGCTTCGGCAATCAGGCCTTCGGTGGGCAAGCCGGAAAGGGATTCGGCGGCATGTCGGCGTTCACCCCCGGCACCGGGTTCCCGGGAATGCCGGGAATGGACATGTCGAAGTACAACTTCGGCTCCGACCCTATGGCACCGTTCCAGTTCTGGATGGAAGCCACCCAGATGTGGCAGAAGCAATGGGCAGACGCCGTGTCGGGCATGATGAGCAACTATCCTGGCACGCCTCCGGGCACCAGCCATGGCCGCAAGCCGCCGAATTATCGCTGAACGCAGATCGGCGCATCACGCGGCGACCTTCGATGACGAACGCGAAAAGGCCGGCCCGAGGGTCGGCCTTTGTCGTTTCGAGATCACATCTTGACCAGTACGCGGTCGAGCATCCTGCCCGGCAGCACGCGCCGGAGACCAGCGGCGACATAGGTTGGCGTGGTCACGTAATACCTTAGCTTCGGCCGCCGGCTTTCCAGGGCATGGACGAGCTTCAGAGCGACCGCTTCGGGCTCCAGCTTGAACGTTTCCTTGCCGCCTCGCTCCATACTGAGGAGCCGCGCGCGATAGTCGGCACGATGGGGTGACGCCGCGATGTCGATCGAGCGCGTGAAGTGTTCGAGTGCGGTGGCGACGAAGCGGGTACGGATCGGACCGGGCTCGATGAGGGAAACGTGAATACCAGTGCCACCGAGTTCCAGCCGCATGGCGTCTGACAGGGCTTCGATCGCGAACTTCGACGCGCAATAGGCGCCGCGATAGGGACTGGCGACCAGCCCGAGCACTGACGAACACTGCACGACCCGGCCGCCCCCGTTGGCTCGCATCGCCGGTATGACGCGGCGTGTGAGATCATGCCACGCGACGACGTTGACCTCGAGCTGTCGGCGAAGCACGTCGGGGGTCAGGTCCTCCACTGCGCCGACTTGGCCATAGGCCGCGTTATTGAACAGGGCGTGGAGCCGGCCATCGGTGCGTCTCAACGCGTCATCGGCGCATGCGGCAATGGAACCCGGATCGGCGAGTTCGAGCCGCAGGGCTTCGAATCCCTCCTCGGACTCGAGCCGGGCAAGATCATCCGGTGAGCGCGCGGTGGCGAGCACCCGCCAACCCCGGGCCTTCATCATGCGGGCCGAGGCCAGCCCGATGCCGGACGAGCAGCCGGTGATCAGAATGGAGCGGCCGGTCACGTTTCACTCCGGTGGCGGCGCGCCGGTTGATGGTGGACGTACCCGGTCGGGCGATGGCCGAAATCGACAACGCCAGGATGCAGGATCTCGGCGAGAATTTCGGCGCTCTCGACCAGCCGCGGCCCCGGCCGATTGAAGTAGGCATTGCCGTCGGCAACGAACACGCGGCCCTCGCGCACGGCTCTGAGCCCCTGCCAGATTTCAGAAGATTGGAGCACGCCCATTTCACGGGTCGTCACTTCGATATCGTAACCGCAGGGGCCAACGAGGATGACGTCCGGATCGGCGGCGGAAACGTCGTTCCACGAAATCCAGGGCGATGTCGAACCGGTTGACCCAAACAGGCTGACCCCTCCGGCTGCTTCGATCAGCTCCGGCATCCAATGGCCACCCGACATCGGCGGGTCGATCCACTCGATGAACGCTAGCCGCGGGCGCGGACGTCCGGCAACCTTGAGCCGGAGGCTCTGCAGCCGCTGTTCCATGTCCTCGATCAACGTCTCGCCGCGCGCCTCGACCCCGGTCGCCGAGGCGATGCGGCGGATATCGGCATAGGCATCGGCCATGCAATGAGGCCGGCACGAGACGATGCGGGCCGCGCTGCCGGTCCAGGTGCAAAGCGCGCGTTCGACGTCGGCGAGCGATACCGCGCAAACTTCGCAGTGGTCCTGGGTCACGATCACGTCGGGTGCCAACGCTTTGAGCTGTTCGGCATCGACTTCGTAGACCGCCAACCCCTGCTCGACGATCGCCTTGACGCGCCGGTCGATCTCGCGGCTCGACCCTTCGAGCTTGAATTTGGGTGCGGTAATCTGGGGCAGGGCCGCGACTTCCGGCGGAAAGTCACACTCGTGCGAGCGCGCGACCTGGTTCGGGCCGAGCCCCAAAGCATGGACGATCTCGGTCGCACTGGCGATCAGCGAAATGATGCGGGGCGCGGACTCGGCCGCGGGGGCTGCGCGCTGCTCCGGCATTATCGGACGAGCTTGACGAGCGGCTTGCCGTCGCCATCGAGCAGAATGAGCGTCAGCCCATCTTCCTTGTGCGACTGCATACGTTCGAGCGCTTTCAGAAGCGCCTGCTCCCGCTCCATCTTGCCCTCGCAGAACATCTTCGACACGCCGATGCCGGTGAACGCTTGACCGTTTGGTGTCTTGGCGAACTGGCCGAAAATGCGGTTGCACGCGGCCTTGCCGCCGAGCTGATTGCGAAAGAACACGAGCACGCCGGCATCCTCGACGGCAGCACCCTCGATCTCCGTCACCCGCCATTCGACATCGCTGACCGATTGGGAGAGCGCGACGACAGACGGCCCGCAAAGTGAGACCACACCGAGCCCGAAGAGGGCTAACAGGAGCCTGCGCATCGAATTCCACCCTTTCATCCGAGCCTGTCCATCCATAAGCCGCCTTGCGCCATGACCGCAACCGACAAGCTCAGTTCGCACCTTCAAGAAGGCGCAAGCTCAGTTCGCACCCTCCAACAACCGCCGGGCGATGACCTGGGCCTGGATCTCGGCGGCGCCCTCGAAGATGTTCAAGATGCGGGCGTCGCACAGCACGCGGCTGATCGGGTATTCGAGCGCGAAGCCGTTGCCGCCGTGGATCTGCAGCGCGTTGTCGGCATTGGCCCACGCGACGCGCGCGCCAAGAAGCTTGGCCATGCCGGCTTCGAGATCGCAGCGGCGTCCGGCATCCTTCTGGCGCGCCGAGAAATAGGTGAGTTGGCGGGCGATCATGGTCTCGACCGCCATCATGACGATCTTGTTCGATACACGCGGGAACGCGTAGATCGCCTTGCCGAACTGTTGCCGGTCGAGCGCATACTCGAGGCCGAGATCGAGGGCCGACTGTGCCACCCCTACCGCACGCGCCGCGGTCTGGATGCGCGCGCCCTCGAACGTGTTCATCAACTGCTTGAAGCCGAGCCCTTCGACGCCCCCGAGCAACTGGCCGGCAGGCACCTCGAAGTCGTCGAACGAGATGTCGTATTCCTTCATGCCGCGATAGCCGAGGACGTGGATCTCGCCGCCGGTCATGCCCTTGGTCGGGAACGGATTGGCGTCGTCGCCGCGCTCCTTCTCGACGAGCAGCATCGACAGGCCCTTGTGGCCCGGCTCGTTCGGATTGGTGCGGATCAGCAACGTCATCAGGTCGGCGCGAACGGGATGCG
>PEQZ01000115.1 GCA_002928395.1 Hyphomicrobium sp. | reverse complement strand
CAACGCCCCGTGGACGGAGGTGCGCGATGCGGCTTAGTCTCCGTGATAATCGACAGGCCGCCGTCATCTCCGTTTCCGCTCGATCTGCGAGCAGGGAGGGGTGAGCAATCGCATCTCAGATGCCGCGAGCGATTAACGGTTCCACAACGGGTGTCCCATATCCTGCCATCATGTTTTCCGTCAGGTAGGACTCGTGTGGTGACAGCAATTGGTTTTTCATCGTCGTTCGGGCGCGATCCCGTTCACGTTTTCATGCTGATTTTGTTTTTCGGTGTAAGCGGTTGTGCCACCCGGCCAGAACCAGTCGACCAACCGATGTCGCTGAAGGATACGCCGCATGTATCGGCGCCACAGTCATCTCCTGCTCCGAAACGGCCGGTTGCAATGGCCCAACCGACACCCAAAGTGGTGAAGGCCGTTGTGACCCAATCAAAAACTGTGGTGGCCGCCCCGGCACCAGCCAAGCCCTCACCGGCCGCGTCCGCGGTGCCGAAAACGATCGTTGAAAAGAAAGCTGCCGCGATCGGCGAGTGTCAGACCGCGTCGGCATGCGGTGAGCTTGTGCAGTTCTTGGTCGATACGCCCGACCGCAGCTGGATCTCGGCACCCGCAACGCCAGCGCAGTACGCGACCGGTGTCCGGTTGTTCGCCTATGAACGGCTGCGTCCCAGCCTGACGTGCAAGGAACTGGTGATCGCCGCCGATGAAATCGCCGCGATGATCGTCACCTTCCAGAAGCCGGTCGAGGGTGTGGCGCCGGAAACGACGACCAGAACCCGCGATCTCGGCACACGGATCGAATCCGAACTCAAGATCGAACTGAAAGCACGCTGCTGAGCCGACTGTTGTTCCGGCCCCACGTCGTGCATTGGTTCGACCGACAGACCGCTTTCGCCGTCGAGTGCCATCGCTCGTCGACCGGCACAGTATGACGTCCATAAAAGCGCCGTCATGCGTTCGCCGCAACGCGCCCTGCGCGCAGCAACGGACGAAAAGGGCGCCAGTGTCCCGCCGCCCGTGCCGCTCACCAGTGCCGATCAATGGACGGCGTCGGTGTACCCAGCTGCCGCAACCGGCGCGAACTTGCCGGCCCGTGTTGCCGTTCCGGCATACTCCGAAGGGCGGTGCGACGGCAGGCAGATGCCGGAGTGCGAACAGTCGCAAACCTGCTCACGATGGGCGTATCGAAGAACGCTCACCTGCGCCGGTCGGCGAGAAAAAACTCACCCGGGCACTCGGCCGCGCACTCACCCGGGCACTCGGCCTGAGTTCGAGCCCTGACGAGGACGCCTGAGTCTGCCGCCTGAGTTCGAGTCACCCGCACGGCAGCAGCACGCTATCGGCGATCGCGACACCGCTCGGCCGTCGGCACGTCTCGGCAACAGAGCTGAAATGCGGCACGAACGTGTCGCGCAGCCGACACCTCGAGATCCGCGGCCTTCGCTCAGACCAAAGGGAGCGTCACTGAGCCCTGATATGCCAAAGGCGGCCCGTTTGGACCGCCCCCGAAACATCAGTGCCGTGTTGCGCTCTCAAGTCGTGCGATTTCGTCTTTAATTTTCAGCTTTTCGCGCTTCAGGCGCCGGACTTCAGCATCGCTGAACCCTGGCCGTGCCGTTGCCTCTTGGATTTTACGCTCGAGTAGCCGATGCTTCTCGTCGAGTTCCGCAAGATGAGCATTGAGCGCCATCCTTGCCCTCCTTATCAGAGTTGCAGACGACAAAATTTTGACAGATGCACGCGCCGTTGTCCAATGCCCTCTGTATGGTTGTGAAGTGCTTGTTGAATTTTGAATTGACGGTTGTGCGAGACTGTTTGGAAAAGCCTGTCGCACCGCGCCCGGCAAGCACAAATTTCGCGACCTCGACGCTGTCCGTTACTTGAAAGATACCCGAAACCGACAGATAGTGCCGCGCGATCGAGCCGAACTCGGGCGGGAAACGGGCCAGGAAGCGCATGCAGCGGACAAATGAACGGGAGTTGCGCGAGCAACTCACCAAACTCCGCGCCGAGCATCGTGAGCTCGACGAGGAGATCGTGACCCTCGAGACGTCCGGCATCGCCGACCAATTGCAGATCAAGCGCCTCAAGAAGCGCAAGCTCGGGTTGAAAGACCAGATCACGGCCGTCGAAGATCAACTCCTCCCCGATATCATTGCCTGACTGCACAACGAACGGCGCACAATCTGGGAGCCCCGGTCGCTCCGGCGCGGAAGCGTGGCACGCCCCCATCCCACGCTTTGGATATGAATGGATGCGCCCGGCGGCCAGATCTGGTCGGACGACAAAGCGTCTTTGCCAAACGCACTGAACCGCCTGGAGAAATTCGCCGTTTGACTCACTATCTGAAGCCTACGTGCGGCGGCCATCGCCGGTCGAGTGAGCAACATGCAGAAGAAGGCAACGGGACAGAATTTGGCTGCCAATTCGCCTGTGCCCACCTCACCTGAGGCCTGGCTGCATCCCTCGCCGAACGGCCTCTACTGTGCTGCCGGCAAGTTCCACATCGATCCGCACAGTCCGGTCGAGCGTGCGATCATCACACATGGCCACTCCGATCACGCACGCAGCGGCCACGGGGCGGTGCTCGCCACGCCCGAAACCATCGAGATCATGAAGGTTCGCTACGGGGCGAACGCGGCCCGGCGATTCGAGCCGCAGACTTATGGCGTGACGACCAACATCGGCGGCGTTCTGCTGAAGCTCGTGCCCGCCGGCCATATTCTCGGCTCCGCACAGGTGGTGCTCGAGTGGCAGGGCCAGCGGATCGTCGTCTCGGGCGACTACAAGCGCGAGACCGACCCTACGTGCGCGCCGTTCGAACTCGCCCACTGCGATGTATTCGTGACAGAGGCCACTTTCGCGCTGCCCGTTTTCCGGCACGGTCCGGCCGACAAGGAAGCGCGCAAGCTGATCGCATCCTTGGGTGGCCAACCCGATCGCACGCACCTGCTCGGCGTCTACGGCCTAGGCAAATGCCAGCGGATGATCGCGCTGCTCCGTGCCGAAGGGTATGACGCGCCGATCTATCTGCATGGCGCCCTGGTCGCGCTTTGCGAGCTTTATCAGCGGATGGGGATCGAACTCGGCGACCTGCGGCCGGCGAGTGGAGCGAAGGGCGAGCCCCTGCCGGGAGCTCTCGTACTGGCCCCGCCGTCCGCGCTCGCCGATCGCTGGTCGCAACGGTTTGCCGATCCGGTCACTGCCTTCGCCAGTGGCTGGATGCAGGTTCGCGGCCGCGTTCGCCAGCGCGGGGTCGAACTGCCTCTCGTGGTATCCGACCACGCCGACTGGCCGGATCTGGTCGATACCTGCCTCGCCACGGGCGCCAGCGAGATCTGGGTCACCCATGGCCGCGACGACGCGCTCGTCCACGAGCTCGGGAAACGTGGGCAGCATGCCCGTGCGCTCGCACTGGTTGGTTTCGAAGACGAGGACGACTGATCCATGCAGCGCTTCGCGGACCTCCTCGATAGTCTGGGCACGACTCAGAGCCGCAAACGGAAGATCGCGCTTTTGGTTGCGTATTTCCGGACCACCGGCGATCCCGATCGCGGCTGGGCGCTCGCAGCCCTCGCCGAAGGACTGCCCCTGCGCCTGCCGCTGCGCCGCACACTGCTCGAGCTTATGGCCGAGCGCATCGACCCGGTGCTCTACAAGCTGTCACGTGACTATGTCGGCGATACCGCAGAGACGGTATCGCTGCTGTGGCCCGAAAAGAGCCAGAACGCGCCGCCGCCGAACCTCGACGAGGTGGTCGCGGGCGTGAGCGGCGTGACGGCCGCCAAGTTCCGGCCTCTGCTGTCGGGCTATCTCGATCGGCTCGACGTATCGGGGCGCTTCGCGCTTTTGAAACTGCTCGGCGGCGCGCCTCGGGTCGGGGTCTCGTCGCGCCTCGCCAAGACCGCGATCGCCGAAGCCTTCGATCGCGACGTCGCCGAAATCGAGGAGGTCTGGCACGCGCTCGCCCCGCCCTATGGCAACTTGTTCACCTGGCTGGTCGGCGCCGCGCCCCGGCCGGACACCACGCATGTCGCCGTGTTCCGGCCACTGATGTTGGCGCATCCGATCGAGGAGAAGGACCTCGAAGCGCTCGATCCCGCCGCCATCTATGCCGAATGGAAGTGGGACGGCATCCGCGTGCAGCTGTCGGCGGCGGGCGACGATGTGCGGTTGTTCAGCCGAACCGGTGACGACATCTCGGTCGCCTTTCCCGAGATCTCAGCGGCGTTCCATGGCCACCAAGCGGTCGTCGATGGCGAACTGCTGGTCATACGGAAGGGCCAGATCGCCCCTTTCAACGATCTCCAGCAGCGGCTGAACCGGAAGGTGGTCGGCCCCAAGCTCAAGCGCGACTACCCGGCTCACGTGCGCCTCTACGATATGCTGATCGATGGCGACGACGACCTGCGCAACCAGCCCCTTTCAGTCCGCCGGGCACGCCTCATTGCGTGGCATGTCCGAACCGCTCCCGCCCTGTCCGACGTCAGCTCGCTCGTCGCATTCGGGGATTTCACCTCATTGGGCCGGATCTGGGCCGGGACCCGCGATGCCGGTATCGAAGGCCTCATGCTCAAGCAGAAGTCGAGCCACTACCTGGCCGGACGGCCGAAAGGGTATTGGTGGAAATGGAAGCGCGCGCCGCTGACGGTGGATTGCGTGCTGATGTACGCCCAGCGCGGGTCCGGCAAGCGCTCTTCGTTCTACTCGGACTATACGTTCGGGGTCTGGCGGGTGACTGCGGATCGCACGCGCGAACTCGTTCCGGTGGGCAAGGCCTACTCGGGCTTCACTGACGCGGAGTTGAAAGACCTCGACCGCTGGGTGCGCGCCTACACCACCGAGCGGTTCGGTCCGGTGCGCGCCGTTGCGCCGGGCCTTGTGCTCGAAGTGGCCTTCGACGCGGTTCACAAGTCGGCGCGGCATAAGTCCGGCGTGGCGATGCGCTTTCCACGGGTCCATCGCATCCGCTGGGACAAACCCGCCGACGAAGCCGACACTCTGGACACCATCGTTGCGCTCATCGCTTGACCTCGAAGCGGGGGTCTTCGTCGCACGGCGTGTCGAGCCCGGAAGGTTCGACCCGGGCAAAATGACCGACTGCAACGAGCACACTCTACTCTGCCGCCCGCTGCTTGGCGTTGCCGGATTTGGCGCGGCGGCCGAGTAGCTCCTTCAAATAGCGTCCCGTGTAGCTCTCTTTCACCTTGGCGACGTCTTCGGGTGTGCCTTCGGCGACGATGCGGCCACCACCGTCACCACCTTCGGGACCCATGTCGATCACCCAGTCGGCGGTCTTGATGACTTCGAGATTGTGCTCGATCACGACGACCGTGTTGCCGGCATCGGCCAGCTCGTGCAGCACCTCCAACAGCTTGGCGACATCGTGGAAATGCAGCCCCGTGGTCGGCTCGTCGAGGATGTAGAGCGTGCGGCCGGTTGCGCGCTTCGACAGCTCCTTCGACAGCTTGATGCGCTGCGCTTCGCCTCCCGAAAGGGTCGTGGCCTGTTGGCCGATGTGGATGTAGCCAAGTCCGACGCGCGCCAGCGTTTCGAGCTTGTCGCGGATCGACGGCACCGCCTTGAAGAAATCGGCCCCTTCCTCCACCGTCATGTCGAGCACGTCGGCGATGGACTTGTCCTTGAAGCGCACGTC
>PEQZ01000114.1 GCA_002928395.1 Hyphomicrobium sp. | reverse complement strand
ACGGGAGAGGTCGGCGCGGCCACAGACGTCAACGACTATTCGACGATCTGCATTCCGCGCCGGGTGAGGGGGGACTCGCGCCGAAAGCGCTGGAATCAGAAAAAGCCCCCCCCACCCCAACCCTCCCCATCGCGCTGTCAGCGCGTCTCTGACGCGACGGGAGAGCGGGCGGTCGTCCCCGTTATACATTCTGTACAACGCCCGGCACTCGTGTTATACATTCCGTATAACACGCCCGGAGGCCACGCCCATGAAGCTCAAGCTCAAGAAAATCGGCAACTCGACCGGCCTCATCCTGCCGAAGGAATTGCTCGCCCGCCTCCGGCTCGAGGAGGGTGACGAGGTGGTGGTGAGCGAGTCTCCGTCGGGCTTCGCCGTCTCGCGGGACAGCGACACGATGGAGCGAGGCCTCGAAATCGCGCGCAAGGCGATGAAGACCTACCACAACGCACTCAAAGAACTCGCCAAATGACCGAACCCGTTTGGCTGACGCCCGAACTCGTGATCGCGTTGCACGACGAGCAGTTGCGCGAGTTCGGTGGGCCTCCGGGGATCAGGGATCACGGCATGCTGGAAAGCGCTCGGCCGGCGCAGAACAAGTGGAGCTACGGTGAGACCGACCTCGCCGCACTCGCCGCGGCCTATGCCTATGGCATCGCGCGCAACCACCCGTTCGTCG
The DNA here is from genome assembly GCA_002928395.1 of Hyphomicrobium sp. Taxonomy (GTDB): domain Bacteria; phylum Pseudomonadota; class Alphaproteobacteria; order Rhizobiales; family Hyphomicrobiaceae; genus JAKAML01. The sequence goes on along the minus strand of PEQZ01000114.1, from coordinate 5,003 downwards.
ATGGCAACAAGCGCGCGGCGTTCCTGTCGATCATCACGTTCCTCGGGCTGAACGACATCGATTTCGCCCCCGCCGAAGCCGAAGCCGTCGTCATGATCCTCGGCCTCGCCTCCGGCGAGATCGACGAGGAAGGGCTCGCCCGCTGGATAAGAGACAACTGGCCCAGGTGAGCGACAGACCCAGCGGTACGCAAACCCTATTCAAGGCCGATCGAGCCCAGCTTCAATTCGACCTATTCGAAAAACGGGACAATGAGCACAACCCGCAACGACTTGTTTACCCTTGTAGGGCACTCTCGATCTTGTCGAGTGAGTGGCTGGTGACTGCATGTCCATTTTTGGGGCAACGGGTAGCCGAGTAAAGCCGGTCAGGTCGCGTAGTGTAAACCTGTTGTGTCGAGTACGAGTGCCCTATGGCCAAGCGTGTTCTGATCGTCGATGACGATCCTACCCAGCGTCGCATCCTAGAAGAGACCATCAAGCGGCTCGGCTTCGAAGTCAAAACCGCCGGATCGGGTGAGCAGGCGCTCGCGATCCTCGAAAGCGCAGAGCGCACCTCCATCTCGCTCGTGCTGCTCGACCTCGTGATGCCCGGCATCGACGGCATGGCCGTGCTCGATCGGCTCAACGGCAAAACCGGCATCCCGCCCATCATCGTGCAAACCGCGCACGGCTCGATCGATACCGCGATCAATGCCATGCGCGCGGGGGTCATCGATTTCGTCATCAAACCGGCCTCGCCCGAGCGCCTCGATGTTTCGATCAAGAGCGCGCTGAAGATCGAAGCTCTGGCCGGCGAGATCACCCGCATCAAGAAGAAGGTCGAGGGCACGCTGACGTTCGGCGACCTCATCATCCGCGGCGATGCCATGACACGCGTCATCGCGCTCGGCAAGCGCGCCGCAGCCTCGAACATCCCCGTGCTGATCGAAGGTGAGTCGGGCGTCGGCAAGGAGCTGATCGCCCGCGCCGTGCAGGGCGAGAGCGAGCGCGCCGGCAAGCCGTTCATCGTCGTCAATTGCGGCGCGATTCCCGAGAACCTCGTCGAAAGCATCCTGTTCGGGCACGAGAAGGGTTCGTTCACGGGCGCCACCGACAGGCGCATCGGCAAGTTCCAGGAAGCCGACGGCGGCACGCTGTTCCTCGACGAGGTTGGCGAGTTGCCCCTCGACGCCCAGGTCAAACTGCTGCGCGCGCTGCAGGAAGGCGAGATCGACCCGGTCGGCTCCAAGAAGCCGGTGAAAGTCAACTTCCGGCTGATCTCGGCGACCAATCGCGACATGATCCAGCTCGTCAAGGACGGCAAGTTCCGCGAGGATCTCTATTACCGGCTGAACGTGTTCCCGATCTGGGTGCCTCCGTTGAAGGACCGGCTCGGAGACGTGGCCGAACTCGCCATGCACTTCCTCGCCCGCTTTGCGGCCGAAGAGGGCAAGCGCGTCTCGGGCATCACCGAGGACGCCTTGCGGCTGCTTTCGGCCTATGCGTGGCCGGGCAACGTCCGCCAGCTGGAGAATGCGGTGTTCCGTGCGGTGGTGCTGGCCGATGGGCCTGAGCTGACGGTGGCGGAATTCCCGCAGATCGCCGCGCACGTCGACGGTTTCAAGGCGGAGATTCCGGCCGCGCCAGCGCCGTTCGACCGCCATCCAGCCTACACCGGCCCAGCGCTGCTCGGTGCCGAGGATACGATCCCGCATACCATCGAAGTTCGACCCGCCGATGGCCCGTCTTCGCTCGGCATTGCGGCCGTGACGGCGGACGGCGAAATTCGATCATTGGAAGCGATGGAAGCCGACATGATCCGGCTCGCACTCGGCCGCTATCGCGGTCACATGACGGAAGTCGCCAAGCGCCTTAATATCGGCCGGTCGACACTCTATCGGAAGATGCAGGAGTACGGTCTCGAAGGCCGTCCGAACTAAACTTTGGCAGCGGTGGTATCTCCCCCCTCCCCCTCGTGCCGAATGCGCGGCTGCGCCACGGCGCGGGGAGGGGTTAGGGGTGGGGGTAATACAAAATTTGGCAAACCCGACTTGTCACCCAGTTGCTGTTCGATCGCTGCAGCGTCCCCCCACCCGGCGTTTCACGCCACCCTCCCCGCAAGGGGGAGGGGAAACACGAAGAACTGCGTCATGCCGCCGCTCCAAGTGCACGTGGCGGCCGGCTTGACCTTGCTCCAATCGCACGTGGCGGCCGGCTCCCCGCAGGGGAGTCGCCACGTGCAACAAAGTATGACCTAACGGCACTAGCCAAAGTCCGTGAGGTCATGGGCCCGGGAGCAATCCCGGGCCTTTTTTTGTTGGCGGCCGTCATGGGCGTTGCAGACGTGCCATGGGCCTTGTCCCAAACGTCCCTGACGGAAGGCCACCGCTCGAGCGCGGCTGTCAGCCCAACAATACGGACCGGGGTGCCGCGACAAAATTCGTCGTTCGATACTGCTCATAGAGCTCGTTGTATTTGTCGAGGACGTGGATTCGGCCCGATGGTGAAACAAGGCCAATGGAAAAATTGTAGGTCCTGAAGAAATAGAAGAAATCTTGAAGGCTCGTGCGCGTGTCGAGGTTGCAGCCACCGAACTCGAACTGCACCAATCGGATCGTGCCGCGCGTCATGGCTTCCACGGCCCCTTGCATCACCGCGAGCTCATGTCCCTCGACATCGAGCTTGAGGAGATCGATGGACGTCACGGCCGTCTCCGCCACGACATCATCCACAGTCCTGATCGCCACCGCCTCTGCAATGTCCATCCGAATGTTGAAGTGATCGAGCCTGCGCTGACTGAGCGACGCCAATCCCGAAACGTCGCGATCCTTGTAGAGCGTGCGGGTGCCTGCTTCGGCGGCCAGGCCAACCGGGAATACGGTGACATTGCTCTTTCCGGCCAATCGCTGTCGCAACAGGTCGACATGACTCGTCGATGGCTCGAAGACGAACACCGAGCCTTCCGGGAAATCATCGAGAAACGCTTCCGAGTATTCGCCGGTGTGACCGCCCACGTCGAACAGGACTGGCCGCGGTGCCTTGATGAGCCTGAACACGCCGCGTTCGCCACTCGATCCGACGAACCCACCGGTTCCCATGCCGTGCGCGGCCATGAGGCTTTTCGAGATCCCCATAGCTGCATGGAACGGAACAATGCGAAGAACATGGCCGAAAAGCGCGCGCTTGTGCCCCTTCAGTCGCTTCAACCCAGTCTTTATGCTCATCACGCATTCTCCAGCGCAGGGTCCGCTTCCCCGACTTCCTGGTGCCCGCGCAGGGTTAGGTATAAGCGACGCCAAATGCGTGGCTAGCAAATTCGATCACGCCCGCCCACCACGACAGTCGCGCAGGGCTGCGAACAAATGCTATAGCCCGCGCCACAGATTTCGAGATTCGAGGACACCCGATTGACCGATCCCGCCAGCGCGAACGCTGCGGCCACCGAGGCCTTGGCCGCCGACACGTCCAACACTCCGCGCGCGGCGGCGCTGGCGGCCGAGATCGCCCGCCGCCGCACGTTCGCGATCATCGCCCATCCCGACGCCGGCAAGACCACGCTCACCGAAAAACTGCTGCTCTACGGCGGCGCGATCCAGCTCGCCGGCCAGGTGAAGGCCAAGGGCGGCAAGCAGAATACGCGGTCTGATTGGATGGCGATCGAGAAGAGCCGCGGCATCTCGGTGGTGACATCGGTGATGACGTTCGAGTATCGCGACACCGTGTTCAACCTTCTCGACACCCCGGGCCACGAAGACTTCGCCGACCAGACCTATCGCACGCTGACCGCCGTCGACGCCGCCGTGATGGTGATCGACGCCGCCAAGGGCATCGAAAGCCGCACGCGCAAGCTGCTCGAGATCTGCCGCATGCGCGACATCCCCATTCTGACGTTCATCAACAAGATGGACCGCGAGGCGCGCGAGCCGTTGGAGCTGCTCGACGAGATCGAGAAGGATCTCGCGCTCGACACCGCACCCATGGTCTGGCCGATCGGCAAGGGGCGGGGCTTCCGCGGCACCTATGACCTGTTCAGCCCGCGCGTGCGTGAGATCGACGAGGCACCTGAAGGCACCGCAATCAGCGGCCCCGATGATCCATTTATCGACACGCTGCTCGAGCCGGATGACGCTCGACGCTGGCGCGAGGAGGCGAGCCTCGTCGCCGACGCCTGTGGCCGGTTCGACCCGAAGGCGTTCCGCGAAGGCACTTTGACGCCCGTCTACTTCGGCAGCGCGCTCAGAAACTTCGGCGTGCGCGATCTTCTGGACGCACTCGTCGCCCACGCCCCGCCGCCGCGCGCGCAGGTGGCGTCGAAGCGCACCGTGGATGCGTTCGAACCCGCGCTCTCGGGCGTGGTGTTCAAGATCCAGGCGAACATGGACCCGAACCACCGCGACCGTATCGCGTTCATGCGGGTGTGCTCGGGCAAGCTCACGCGCGGGATGAAGGTGAAGCTCGTGCGCACCGGCAAGATCATGGCCGTGCAGTCGCCGCAGTTCTTCTTCGCCCAGGACCGCTCGGTGGCGGACGAGGCCTACGCGGGCGACGTGGTCGGCATTCCGAACCACGGCTCACTCCGCATCGGCGACACATTGACCGAGGGCGAGGACCTGACGTTCCTCGGCATCCCGAGCTTTGCGCCCGAGATCTTGCGCCGGGTCCGGCTCGACGACGCCATCAAGGCCGGCAAGCTCAAGAAGGCGCTGCAGGAGTTGGCCGAGGAAGGCGTGGTGCAGCTGTTCACGCCCATCGACGGTTCGCCGCCCATGGTCGGCGTGATCGGGGCGCTGCAGCTCGACGTGCTTGCCGACCGGCTCCTCAACGAGTACGGGCTGGCCACAGCATTCGAGATGTCATCCTATGAGATGGTGCGCTGGATCTCGGCCGGGACGCGCGCGGCCATCGACCAGTTCGTCGAGAAGAACCGTTCGTCCATCGCCCATGATCTCGACGGCGCGCCGGTGTTCCTCGCGCAGTCGGGCTTCATGCTGAACTGGACGCAGGAGCGCGCACCCGAGATCA
>PEQZ01000113.1 GCA_002928395.1 Hyphomicrobium sp. | reverse complement strand
TGTGCGGAAACTGATGACGCATGTTCTCAAGATTGAAAATTGCACTTCCGCTAGGGCGTGAGCATCTCGGCGGACTGTGACAATCGGCGATTTGATTGAAGTCAAGCAGCTCCGGCCGCCGGCGTGTTAGCCGATGCGTTCTCTAGTCGTAAGCGGCTTTTCACAGGGTAAGGAAATCCGCATAATGAATAACGTTGGTGTGTTGGACCGCGCAATCAGAGGTGTCGCGGGTCTGGCGCTCTTGGCATGGGCGCTGGGTGTCATACCAGGAGTATCGCCCTCGCTCTGGGGTTGGATCGGACTTGTTCCTTTAGGCACCGCGCTCGTCGGGCACAGCCCTATTTACGCGATCCTGGGCATCAACACGTGCAGCAAGGTCTGATGTGAGATGAAACCGATGACACCGAACATCGGGGAGGTGGAACTCGCAATCCGTTTCTGCGTCGGGCTCGCGCTGGTCGGCGCGGCCCTCGGGTTGCATGATGCGGGCAACACACCTCAGTCAATGCAGCCTTGGGGCTGGATAGGGCTCTACCCCTTGGCGACCGTGATGATCGGCCATTGCTGGCTCTACGCGCTCATCGGCCGGTCGACGCGCCGCGTTTAAGAGCCTGGTGCCGCCCACACATGACAATAGTGCGAGCGAACAATCCCAAAAACGACAACTGCCCTGCGCCCGCCCGCCCGCGCCGCTCAGTCTGTCAAAGCCCCGCACCCTCGAACGTGCCGATCTGGCAGGGAACGTTCTTGGCCGCTAACGCCTTGCAGATCCGTTTGGCCTCGGCCGGCGACTTGACCGGGCCAGCCACCAGTTCAAACGACGGCTCACCATCCGCCACGGGTGCGCGGGTCACATAACGAGCCTCCATGTTCTTCAGCTGCGCCGCGTGCCGATCGGCCAACAAGCTCCAGCTCAGTCGCAGCGCATCGAGCGAAGTTCCGTTCGAGATTCGCAAACCCACGGGCTCTTTAGTGGGGGTCACGACAGCGGGCCCGAAGCCGACCAGGGTGGCCGCGGCGGTGGGTTCGGGCGTCGTCGTGGCGGCTAAGGCGGTTGGTTGACTCGGGGCGGCTGGAACCGCTGCGGCAGCCTGCGGCGGCTTCGCGTCGACGGCCTTCGGCAGCGCAACCGCCGCCGGGGTCGAAACGATGCTACCTGTTTCGATCGGCGGTACAGCGCCAATCGTCAACGCCTGCGCGAGCTGAGACCCTTCGATGGGGCCCCCGGAATTCGACGAACCCTCAGGTCTAGCCCCGCCAGTCTTCGCCGCCAACGTAGCCGGTCCGGGCTTTGCCGCGGCGACAATCGGTGCGCTGAACGTGATCTTCTCCTCGAGGGTCGTCAGGCGCGCGCCGAGCGTCTTCTCGATGACCTCCTGGCGCTGCTCCGTCATTGAGACGGCCGCCTTGATCTTGGCGACATCGAGCTGCACCTGCGAAACGCTCTGCCGCAGTGTCTGAACCTCGGCCACGGCCTTCGACATGGCCCGTTGTCCTTGGTTGCCATCCGGCTCGCCCGGCCTGAAGGCGGGCAGGTGCTCGGTGACCAGATCAGGGCGCACGGCAAGTGCGGTCAGGTAGGCGGCGGCCAGAAGTCCGATGGCGCACCAAGCCAACACGTACGGCGACAAGGACTTGCGCGCTGGCCGCAAATCAGTCGCGCGGGTGTGCGCGGCGACCGTGGGCGATCCCCCCGGGGATGCAGGCGCCGGCATGGGCGGCGGCAATGGTTGTCTCGAACCTTGGTTCAGGGTCATGTCAAGCGTCTCGTACCCGCGATAAAGAATGTGCTTTGCGTTCGCGCGACATGTCGGACGTGCCATGGCGCCCGGCACCGCAAACGAGGATCGGGATAAAAGCTGCGGTGAGTCTCCACGCCCGGTCAACGCGTTAGACGGAGAGAGCCGATACTGCCTGTGGATGCCGGAGATGGGCGTTTCGTAGCCGCCGGATGTTGATGCAATTCAGACACAGCTTGACGGCTGAGCATGTTCCCCAAAAAAACGCTTTACGATTGTGAGTTGAGCAATCTGCATGAGGTCAGCCGATGGGGCGTGGTGCCGCTTGGCGCGGGCCTGAAAATAGCGGTATGGAATTTGCTGAAGTTAAAAGGCAGGGAACGTTTCGAATCACCATCGACGCGCTCGTCGAGGGGCGTCGGATGGGCAATGAGGCGCCGTCCGCCCTCGCGGTGATCTGAACTGCCTCCGCCTCATGCCTGCCGCCTGATGCCTCTCCAGACACGCTTTTCGAACAGCCGATTGATCCCAGCAAAGAGATCCATGACCGAGCCCTCGCTACTGATTGTCGTATTGGCCGCCGGCAAGGGCACACGCATGAAATCGGCGCTGCCCAAGGTGCTGCACCCGATAGCGGGAATGCCGATGCTGGGACACGTGCTGGCACTCGCGGGGTCGGTCGGCGCCAGAGGCGTTGCCGTCGTGATCGGGCCGGATATGGATAACGTCCGCGCCGAAGCGCTGAAGCGACATCCCGGTGCGCAGATTTATACCCAGCACAATCAGATCGGCACCGCCGACGCCGTTCTCGCCGCTCGCGACGCCATCGCCGCGCACGCGGGCGACGTCATCGTGCTCTACGCTGATACTCCGTTGATCGAGGCGGCCACCCTCGAGCGGCTACGCGGCGCACTTTCTGCCGGGGCCGGAGTGGCGGTGCTCGGGTTCCAGGCTGCCGATCCCGCGGGCTACGGGCGTTTGATCACTGCCGCCGATGGCTCGCTCGCCACCATTCGCGAGGACAAGGATGCTTCGCCAGACGAGCGCGCGGTTCGCCTCTGCAACTCGGGCGTGCTTGCTTTCCGCGTGCCGGATCTCGCAAGTCTCCTCGGCCGCATAGGCAATACCAACGCCAAGGGCGAGTACTACCTCACCGACGCCGTCGAAATCGCCCGCGCCGACGGCCACCGCGCGATGGTCGTGCTTTGCCCGGAGGACGAGGTGCTCGGCGTCAACGCTCGTGACCAACTCGCCACCGCCGAGGGCATCTTCCAATCCCGCCGCCGCCGCGCTGCCATGCAGAACGGCGCGACGCTCATCGCGCCCGAGTCGGTCTGGTTCAGCTCAGACACCCGCGTCGGCCGCGACGTTGTGATCGAGCCCAATGTGTTCTTCGGTCCCGGTGTCGTCGTCGAGGACGATGTGCGCATCAACGCCAATTGCCACATCGAGGGCGCGACCATCCGCCGGGGGGCACGCGTCGGACCCTTCGCCCGTCTGAGGCCCGGTGCCGATCTCGGACCGGATGTCCACATCGGCAACTTCGTCGAGGTCAAGAACGTGACCCTGGGCGCGGGTGCCAAGGCCAATCACCTAGCCTACCTCGGCGACGGCGACGTCGGCGCCAAGGCCAACATCGGCGCCGGTACCATTTTTTGCAACTACGACGGCTTCGACAAGCACCGCACGGAAATCGGCGCCGGCGCCTTCATCGGCTCCAATTCGTCGCTTGTCGCACCCATCAAGATCGGAGCCGGCGCCTATGTCGGCTCGGGCAGCGTGATCTCGAAAAATGTAGCGGCCGACGCACTTGCCCTCGAACGCAGCCCGCAGGAGGAGCGCGAGGGGTGGGCCGCAAAGTTCAGGACCATGATGGCGCGGCGGAAGGCCAAGGCTTGATCGGCGACCGCGCAGGGCTGTTCGGCATGCGTCTCGGCATGGAATTTTGAAACATTTTTTGACTTGTCGGCATCGAACCTGCCGTTAACGACTTCGCTCCGGCAAAATCAGGAAGGTGACTTCATGTGCGGTATCGTCGGTATTCTTGGTTCCGGGCCGGTCGCCACCGATTTGGTCGATGCCCTGCGCCGGCTCGAGTATCGCGGCTATGACTCGGCCGGTATCGCCACCGTCGAAAACGGCCACTTGCAGCGCCGCCGCGCCGAAGGCAAGCTGCGCAATCTCGAGACGCGGCTCCTCACCGAGCCGCTGTCGGGCCGCACCGGCATCGGCCATACGCGCTGGGCCACCCACGGCCGGCCTGTCGAGCGCAACGCCCACCCGCACATGACCAAACTGGTCTCGGTTGTTCACAACGGCATCATAGAGAACTATCGCGACTTGAAGGCCGAACTGACCGCGCGTGGCCACACGTTCGAGACCGAAACCGACACCGAGGCCGTCGTTCACCTCGTCTCCGACGAAATGCAGAAGGGCCTCAGCCCGATCGAGGCGGTACGCGTTGCCCTCGGCCGTCTGCAGGGCGCGTTCGCCCTCGGTATCATATTCGCGGGCCACGATGATCTGATGATCGCCGCCCGCCAGGGCAGCCCGCTGGCAATCGGCCACGGCACGGGGGAGATGTACTTGGGGTCGGACGCCATCGCGCTGGCTCCATTCACCGATACCATCACCTATCTGGAGGAGGGCGACTGGGCCGTTCTTCGCCGCCGCGGCGCCGAGATCTTCGACAAGAGCGGCACCCGTGTGGACCGCCCCATGATCAAGGCGGTCGCCAGCGCACTGCTTGTCGATAAGGGTAACCACCGTCACTTCATGGCCAAGGAGATCCACGAGCAGCCGGAAGTCATCAGCCACACGCTGGCCAACTACCTCGACATGGCGGCGGGTACGGTCAACTTACCGGCTTTGGGACTGGATCTCGCGGGCGTCACCCGCGTGACCATCTCCGCTTGCGGCACCGCCTACTACGCGGGCCTCGTCGGCAAGTACTGGATCGAGCGCTACGCCCGCGTGCCGGTCGAAATCGACGTGGCAAGCGAGTTCCGCTACCGCGAACCGCCGCTCGGTCCAGGCGGCCTCTCCGTGTTCGTTTCGCAGTCGGGCGAGACCGCCGACACACTGGCCACGCTGCGATATTGCAAGGCGAGTGGCCAGCGAATCGTATCCGTTGTCAACGTCCGCACGTCGACGATCGCGCGGGAATCGGACGCCGTGTTGCCTACTTTGGCTGGTCCCGAGATCGGCGTCGCCTCGACCAAGGCTTTCACCTGCCAGCTTTCGGTTCTTGCCTGTTTCGCCATTGCGCTCGGCCGTGCCCGGGGCGCAATCGGCCCGGGGCAGGAAGAGGAGTTGGTCAAGGCGCTGACCGAGTTGCCGCGCCACATTTCGACGTTACTGCGGAACGAGGACGAGTACGAACGTCTCGCGCACGAACTGTCGAAAGCGCGTGACGTGCTCTATCTCGGCCGCGGCACCAGCTATCCGCTGGCACTCGAGGGCGCCCTGAAGCTCAAGGAGATTTCCTACATCCACGCCGAGGGATACGCCGCCGGAGAGCTCAAGCACGGGCCTATTGCTCTCATCGACGAAAACGTGCCCGTGATCGTGGTCGCACCGGAGGACGAGCTTTTCGAGAAGACGGTGTCGAACATGCAGGAAGTTGCGGCCCGCGGTGGCCAGATCATTCTGATCTCGGACGCCGACCCGTCGAAGGCTGGCTGCAAACTGGCCGCACACATCAGGATGCCCAAGGCGCACCAATTTGCCAATCCACTGCTCTACGCGGTGCCGATCCAGCTCATCGCCTATCACACCGCAGTGTTCATGGGCACCGACGTCGATCAGCCGCGCAATCTCGCCAAGTCGGTAACCGTGGAATGATAGGGAGCCCGATCGGTCGAGAGGGACGCACGGCTGTCCGGTTCAGTTGCGATCGGCCGTGGTTTCAGCGATGATTTTGCTGTCAATTTTCACTCCGTAACCCGAGGGCGACACGGTTTCCCTCTCCCCTTGGGGAGAGGGTCAGGGTGAGGGGGTCTTCTCATTG
>PEQZ01000112.1 GCA_002928395.1 Hyphomicrobium sp. | reverse complement strand
TGACGAATGTGCCGTTCGACGTCATGAGCGGCATATCGCCCATGTAAACGTCCTGCTCCTTCACGTCCTTGATCGACTTCGAGCCGGTCTCTTCGTTGACGTCGAAAACGATCAGGCTAAGCTTGACCTTCAGCGGGGCCGAGAAGGTCATGTCGCGCTGCATGCACTCGTCGACGTCGTACTTCGGCGGCTCGAAGTCGTAGCGCACGAATTCGAGGGTCGACTTGCCGGCAAAGTCTGAGATTGGGAACACGGACTTGAACACGGCCTGCAAGCCGTGGTCGTCGACGCGACCGCCCGGTGGCTCCTTGACCATCAGGAAGTCGTCGTACGAGGACTTCTGCACCTCGATCAGGTTCGGCATTTCCGCGACTTCGCGGATAGAGCCGAACTTCTTGCGGAGGCGCTTGCGGCCGTTGAACGTCTCAGCCATGTTCAATCCTCACTAGCGTTTGCGGTGCCGCGCCGGAGTGACGGCTCCTGCGCTTCAGATACCATGTCGCAGGGGCCGTCATTCCCCGCGCCGTGAACGGCTCGCCGGAAGTTCCCGCCGCGGTCACCCGACCCGCGGAGATCCTCCAGGGAACCGTTTGAACTCTCCCTCTCCCCGTCGCCAGGGAGATGGCCGAAGTGAGGGGCAACAGCAAAAACCCGATGCTGAAACCGCCCCTCACCCTGGCCCTTCCCCACAAAGAATGGAGAGAGGGGCAGTGCCGTTACTTGACTTCGACGACCGCGCCCTGGTCCTCGAGCTGCTTCTTGAGCTTGGCGGCCTCGTCCTTGGTGACGCCATCCTTGACAGTCTTGCCGCCGGCCTCGACCAGATCCTTGGCTTCCTTGAGGCCAAGCCCTGTGATCGTGCGGATTTCCTTGATCACGTTGATCTTCTTGTCGCCGCCCGACTTCAGAATGACGGTGAACTCGGTCTGCTCTTCGACCACTGCTGCGGCAGCACCACCGGGCGCAGCGGCAACGGCCACTGCTGCGGCGGCCGAGACGCCCCACTTGGCTTCGAGCATCTTGGCGAGTTCGGCGGCCTCGAGAACGGTCAGTTTCGAGAGATCGTCAACGATCCTTGAGAGATCGGTCATGGTTGAATTCCTTCCAGTTTGAAACTTGATGGCCAGTTTGAACCTTGATGGTTCGCGATTGCAGCTGAGCTGCGCTTCAGTCTCACGTCGTGTACTGCCCGAGGTGTCCCAATGGTCAGGCCCCCTGTGCGGCCTTCGCCTGGATGACACGTGCGAGCTTGGCTCCCGGCTCCTTGACAGTGCGGGCGATCTTCGTCGCCGGCGCGTTCAAGAGACCGATCAGCTTGGCTCTCAGTTCATCAAGCGAGGGCAGCTCGGCGAGCGCCTTCACACCTTTCGCGTCAAGCACGGTTTTGCCCATCGCACCGCCGAGGATCACGAATTTCTCGTTCCCCTTGGCATAGGCGACGGCGGCTTTAGCCGCGGCAATCGGATCCTTCGAGAAGGCCAACACAGTCGGCCCTTTCAACAGATCCTTGATGCCCTCGGAGTCCGTGTCCTTGACTGCGAGCTGTGCCAGCGTGTTTTTGGTCACTTTCACAGTTCCGCCAGCTTCTTTGACGCGCTTGCGGAATTCTGCAGATTGAGCGGCCACCATGCCGGAATTGTGGGCGACAACCACCACGCCCGTGTTCTTGAACACGTCGTTGAGGCTGGTCACGAGCGCTTGTTTCGCGGCTCTATCCACCTGCTCACTCCTTGTTGCGACCGAGGCTTCGCCTCGACCGCGGGTTGCACCTTGCCGCGCCGTCTGGTGCTCCGATCGGCTACCTGGTTGCCTTGCGGCACGCCCGGCGCCTGTTCGATGCACGCCTCCGGCGTGACGCTTCAGCCCTGTCCTCCGCGCCCGCCATGCGGCGGCACGGGTGCGACCCAGAAGGTTCAAACCGGTCCTGCTCCTCACGAAGCGCAACCGGATTTATCTCCCGTCTCATGCAGGCCCCGCCACAGATCGCGAGATCGTGGCACTCGGGTTTAGGCTGGCGCCACTTCGAGAAGTGACGCCAACACCTGCAGTCTCGGACAGGCACCCTGCCGTTTGCCCTTGCGAGCGTCCCGGCCGGGCCGTGTTCAGGACTTGCGTCCGGAACCTCGTTCGCGTGGCAGACGACGGTCTGCCCCACGCCCCGTTGCCGGGGAACACTGTTAGTTCGCCGCCGCACCCGACGTGACGCTCGACGTTTCAAGCTTGAAGCCGGGCCCCATCGTCGAACTGAGGGACACCTTCTTCAAGTAAGTGCCCTTCGATCCTTGCGGTCTGGCCTTCACCACGGCATCGACGAATGCCTTGATGTTCTCCACCAGCGCGGACTCGGTGAAGCTCGCCTTGCCGACCCCGGCATGAACGATGCCCGACTTCTCCACGCGAAACTCGACCGACCCACCCTTGGCTCCCTTGACGGCGCCAACGACGTCCATAGTCACCGTTCCGACGCGAGGGTTCGGCATCAGCCCGCGGGGGCCAAGCACCTTACCCAGGCGACCGACAAGGCCCATCATGTCGGGTGTCGCGATGCAGCGGTCGAAGTTGATCGTGCCCTTGGACACGATTTCCACCAGATCTTCCGCGCCCACCACGTCCGCACCAGCTGCCTTGGCTTCTTCCGCCTTGGCGCCGCGCGCGAACACGGCAACGCGCGACGTGCGGCCGGAGCCATTCGGCAGGTTGCACACGCCGCGTACCATCTGGTCGGCGTGCTTGGGGTCGACGCCGAGGTTCATGGCGATCTCGACGGTCTCGTCGAACTTCGACTTGGCCCGCTCCTTGATCAGCTTCACCGCTTCATCGACCATATAAGCTTTGTTGCGGTCGATCCCGACAGAGATGGCCGCCTGGCGTTTGCCACCGGCTGCGCGAGTTGCCTTGATCACTTCAGGAGAGATGTTGGTTTTCGTTGCCATCGGATTACTCCACCACCTTGAGGCCCATCGAGCGGGCGGAGCCGGCTATCGTGCGTGCGGCCTGTTCAATATCGTCGGTGTTCAAGTCTTTCAACTTGGTCTTGGCGATCTCGCGAACCTGAGCCATCGTTACCTGACCAGCAACGTCGCGACCCGGCGTCTTGGAACCGGATTCGACCGCTGCTGCCTTCTTGAGGAAAAACGACGCAGGCGGCGTGCGCATTTCGAACGTGAACGAGCGGTCCGAGTATACGGTGATCTTCACCGGGATCGGGGTGCCCTGCTCCATATCCTTGGTCTTGGCGTTGAACGCCTTGCAAAACTCCATGATGTTGACGCCGCGCTGACCGAGCGCGGGACCGATCGGCGGCGATGGGTTCGCCTTGCCGGCCGGCACCTGGAGGTTGATAAATCCGTCGACCTTCTTTGCCATTTCATCCCCTAAGCGTTACGAGAAATCCGCCACCACGGCGGGTTTCCAGGGTTAGCGGTCAGCGGGGCTAGAGCCATGTCCGCCCTCACCCCTCCCGCAGTTACCGACGGCCGCGCAGCGCAAGCGCACCGCCATCGTTTGCCGGCGCGACAGCGCCGGTATCTCAATTCGAATTCGTGATCAGCTCGCCACCTTTTCGACCTGCGTGAACTCGAGTTCAACCGGCGTCGGCCGGCCAAAGATCGATACGGCCACCTTGAGCCGAGAGCGCACCTCGTCGACTTCCTCCACGTGACCCTGGAACGAAGCAAAGGGTCCATCGGCCACCTTGACCTGCTCCCCGATCTCGAACGTGATCGTGGTTTTCGGCCGCTCGACGCCCTCTTGGACCTGATTGAGGATCCGCATCGCTTCGGCGTCAGTGATCGGCATGGGCTTGTTGTCAGCGCCGAGGAATCCGGTCACCTTGGGCGTATTCTTGATGAGGACGAAGCCGGCATCCGTCATCTGCATCTTGACGAGTACATACCCGGGCAGAAACTTGCGCTCGACCTGGGATTTGCGACCGCGTTTGACCTCGACGACTTCCTCGGTCGGCACCATGACCTCTTCGATGAGGTGGTCAAGCCCGGCGGACTTCGCGCGCTCCTTGATGGCATCAGCCACCTTTCGCTCGAAATTCGTGTAGGCGTGAACGATGTACCAGCGCTTGGTCGTGGCTTGCGTCGTCATGCCTTGCGTCTCACTCGGCGCCGGGGCGCGGTTATGTCTGTTGCGATACGTCTATTGGGACACCGGCCACGGCCGCGCCCCGTTCGCCGGGCAGATGTTCGGTTAGCGCCGCCCAATCCCAGTAGCGCCTTCACGAACTGCCCGATCACCTGGTCGGCAAGCAGAAAGAACAAAGACGCCAGTACGACCATGATGAGGACCATGACGGACGTCACCCAAACCTCTTTCCAGGTGGGCCAAGTGACCTTGGCCACTTCCTCCCGAACTTCCTGCACGAACACGAACGGGTTGAACCGGGTCATTCTATCCACATCCTCAAGTCATTCGCGACGATATGGCGCACCTAAAATGCACCGATCGCGGCAAGATCGGGCGCCCTCACCACGGATCCAACCACGATAAAATGTCTGGCAGGGGCGGAGGGTCTCGAACCCACAGCCTTCGGTTTTGGAGACCGACGCTCTGCCAATTGAGCTACACCCCTGTGGCGCTTAGACGGCGCTGAAACCACGAACTGGGCCGCACTCTCTAGCCCAAGTTTTGTGGTTTGTCACGTTCTGCGTTCATAATTCGCTTGCCATGTGTCTTTGCCGGCAATTTGCATCGCAAGCGTCAGCGCGCGCTCTCCTCTACGACCACGGCGGTGCCGTAGGCAAGCACTTCCGTCACGGCGGAGGCCATTTCGTTGGCGTCGTAGCGCATGGCCAGGATGGCGTTCGCCCCCTTGGCTTCTGCCTGCGCGACGAGCAGCTCGAAGGCCTCCTGCCGCGCGTCCTCGGCGAGCTTGGTGTAGAGGGAGATGTTTCCACCGAACAGTATCTGGATCGACGCCCCGATGTTGCCGACCAGCGAGCGCGACCTGACCGACAGCCCGCGCACCACGCCGAGGTGCCGCACAACCCGGTAGCCCGGCAGGTCGTTGGTGGTGACGACGATCATTCAACCCTCCCGTTCGTCCGCGAGCCGCACATCACCAGTGCAATTCAGAAGTCATCATACGGTGCGGTGGCGAAATTCGCGAGAATTTGCGGTGTTAGAGACCACGAACTCAGCATTTCCTTACCTGACTTTAACCGGCAGCGATCATCCTCGCACGGCCTATCAGTGGGAGAATTGCTATGTTGCGCGTAGCTGACTACCTCGTGCTCTCGCTTACGGGAGCCTTCACTTTGGCCATCGGATTGGCCGCAATCTCGGCCCCGGCCGACGCCCGCAAACTTGGTAAGGCCGCCGCTGGCGCCGTAGCGGTCGCGGCCGGTAAATCCTCAGCCCGTGCTGCAACTCCAGAAAAATCGAACGACACTCAGGACGCCGAGACGGCCGTGGAAGCCGAGGCTGCTGGGGAGCCCCAAAGCGCCGGGGACACCGAGACCGCAGGGAAAATCGAGACCGTCGAAAAAAAAGCCAGCCCTGCTGCCACTAAACCGTCCGATAGCGAGCGCACTGCGCGGATCGAAGCCGCCGCCGCGCGTGCGAAAGCCCAGCTCGCGGCTGAGAAAACCGACGGGGCTTCGCTCGCGCCCACGAGCGGTCGGGTCGCTCCCGTCGATGCGACCGCGGCGGTCTGCGTCGCCGGCTGCGGCTACAGCCAGCCGATCAACCGCTGAGCGCCAATTTCATTCCCGAAATATGACGAGGGCCAGATGTCACCATCCAGCCCTCGCGCATGATCAGCATTGCTGCAGCGACCCGTCCAACCCTATTCCACGATCTTTGTCACGACCCCTGGTGCCTGCCTCCGGCAGGATGCCTGCGCCGGCCCGGAATGCGGCTTGCCGCATTCCGGCATCTCAGTTTGTCGGCGCCGACCGCGTCGTGATCAATCCAGT
>PEQZ01000111.1 GCA_002928395.1 Hyphomicrobium sp. | reverse complement strand
TGAGACAGTTCGGTCCCTATCTGCCGTAGGTGTAGGAGAATTGAGAGGATCTGACTCTAGTACGAGAGGACCGAGTTGGACGCATCTCTGGTGGACCTGTTGTCGCGCCAGCGGCATAGCAGGGTAGCTATATGCGGACGGGATAACCGCTGAAGGCATCTAAGCGGGAAACCCACCTCAAAACGAGTTCTCCCTCGAGAGCCGTGGAAGACCACCACGTTGATAGGCCGGGTGTGGAAGCGCTGCAAAGCGTGGAGCTTACCGGTACTAATAGCTCGATCGGCTTGAACGCTCTCATTAAGCACTGCTCATCCTTCAGGGATGGCTTGCCGAGAGGCTCGTTCTTGGAAACGAGCCTCGAAACACGGAAAGACCAGAAGTCATTTCACTCATCCGCCGACCTGGTGGCTATGGCGGGGTGGCTGCACCCGATCCCATTCCGAACTCGGCCGTGAAACGCCCCAGCGCCGATGGTACTATGACTTAAGTCATGGGAGAGTAGGTCGTTGCCAGGTCTGCAGATGAGTGAGGTGGCTTTCAGAAGTCGGTTCCCTCTTTCAGTCGTCATACAAAACACCGCTTGAGCTTGCTCAGGCGGTGTTTTTGTTTTTCGCGCGTGCATTCATCGGCTTTTGCGCGCATATCGGAGTGGTTCTCGTCCAACCAGCCGGGTTGTTTCTCGATGAATCTCTATCGCTTGCTGTCCGCCCGCGCACATGCCGGCAATCCTGTTCGCATTGGACAGATCGGAGCGGGCAAGTTCGGAACGATGTTCCTGGCGCAAGCCCGGCTCACACCCGGCATGCACGTCGTGGGGCTTGCGGATCTTGCGCCCGACCGCGCGCGACAGCGCCTTACTGGTATCGGCTGGCCCGACGAGCAGTTATCCGCGACGTCGGTTTCGGATGCGGTCGCCACCGGCAAAACGTGTGTGACGGAGAACGCCCTGGCTGTCGTCACCCATCCGGCCGTCGAGGTGGTCATCGAGGCTACCGGGGATCCTGCGACCGGGGTGCGGCTTTGCCTCGAGGCGATTCGCCACGGCAAACATGTGGTCATGGTCAACGTCGAGGCCGACGCGCTCGCCGGCCCGCTGCTTGCGAAGAAGGCACGCGACGCCGGCGTCGTCTATTCACTCGCCTGGGGGGACCAGCCGGCGCTCATTGCCGAGCAGGTCGATTGGGCGCGCGCCTGCGGCTTCAAGGTGGTCGCCGCCGGAAAAGGCACGCGCTACCACCCGAGCTATCATCAGCTCACCCCGGATACGGTCTGGGACGTGCTGACCCAATACCTCCCCATCCGAGACCGCTCGCACATCAATCTGAAAATGTTCAACTCGTTTCTCGACGGCACCAAGTCGGCTATCGAGATGACCGCTGTCTGCAACGCTTGCGATCTGGTGCCGCAAACCAATGGTCTCAGCTTTCCCCCGGCCTCACGATTCGAACTCGCCGACACTTTGAAGCCGCACAGCGAGGGCGGAACGCTGGAGAAAAAGGGCGTCACCGAAGTCATCTCCTCGCTCTATCGTGACGGATCGCCGGTTCCACATCACCTGGCCATGGGCACGTTCGTCATCGTCGAAAGCGACAGTCCGTATGCGGGTCAATGCTTCGTCGAATACAATTGCCTACAGGACAAATCTGGCCGCTACGCCGCGCTCTACCGCCCGACCCATATGATCGGCCTCGAACTCGGTATTTCGGTCGCGTCCGTTGCGCTCCGCGGTGAGCCGACCGGCGCGCCGGTTGCGTTCAATTCAGACTGCATCGCGACCGCCAAGACAGCGCTTAAAGCCGGTGAGATGCTGGACGGCGAGGGCGGGTTCACGGTTTGGGGCAAGCAGGTGCCGGCCGCGGCATCGATCGCTGGCGATCTGCTGCCGCTCGGCCTGGCCCACAAGGTCAAGCTTGTGGGTGATGTTGCGCAAGGCGACATGATCCGCTGGTCCGACGTCGCCATCGATCCAGTTGATATCGCCGTCCGCGTCCGTCGCGAAATGGAGCGCGTTTTCGCCCCCGGTGCCTGATCCACGGCCGCTGCCTTCCTTGAGCAGACCTCGAGTTGTGCCCTTCCGTGGGACGCCGTTTCGATGTGTGGGCATGTGCGGCGCTCAAATCCATCCGATCTGCCGCGCGGCGATCGCGGCCAGGCTCGCGGCGCCGAGCCAGAGTGCTCGCGTCGACCACCGGTTCTGCCGCTCGTCGGTATCGGCAATGCGCTGCATCGTATTCGCGTCGACGCGCACGCCATCGCGTGCCATCGTCGCAATGGCCACGACCATCCGCTCTGCCTGGGCGAGCAGCACGGGAGCCTCGCCCAGAACCTTGGCCAACTCGGACGCGCCCTCTCCTGCCTCCCTGAGGCGCCCGGCCACGCCGAGGTTCGTCTCCATCCACTCCTTTGCGATCGGCTCCGCCGCGCTCCACAGATTGAGCGACGGATCGAGTGACCGAGCCACACCCTCCACGATGACCATGCTCTTCTGCAGCAGGATCAGCTCCGGCCGAGTTTCCATGTCGAACACTTCAGTGTAGGCGAACAACTGTCCCAACAGATCCGCCATCGAGATCTCATTCGCCGTGCGGCCGTGAATGGGCTCGCCGATTGCGCGCATCGCCTGGGCGAACACATCGATGGAATGGTGTGGCGGCACATAGCCCGCCTCGAAATGGATGGCGGCCGCACGCCGGTAATCCCGGGTGATCAGCCCGTGCAGAATTTCCGCCAAGAACCGGCGTTCGCGCGGGCCGAGCCGGCCGACGATGCCGAAATCGACCGCGACCACGCGGCCTTCCGCATCAACCAGCAGATTGCCCTGGTGCATATCGGCATGGAAAAAGCCGTCGCGCATGGCGTGGGTCAAAAAAGCGCGCAGCACCGTGAGCCCAAGGGCCTTGAGATCGAAGCCCCGAGCCTTCAGCTGGTCGTGATCTGAAATCGGGATGCCATCGATCCACTCGATGGTGAGCACGCGCTTCTGGGTCCGCCTCCAGTCCACTGTCGGCACCCGGAAGCCGGCGCCTTCTCCCGGACGAGGCTTGTCGCCCCGGATATTGTCCGCCATCTCCGATATGGCCGCGGCTTCGAGCCTGAGGTCGAGCTCGAGTTCGGTGGTGCGCTTCAAGTTGTCGACAACGGCGATCGGCCGCAGCCGCCGCGACGGGGCATAGAAGCGCTCGATCTGGGTGGCCGCGAAATAGTAGCTGTCGAGATCCGCCTTGAAGCGCCGCTCGACGCCTGGGCGAAGAATCTTGACGGCTACTGTTCTCGACAAACCGCTATCGCGTGTCTCGGCTTTGTGGACCTGGGCGATCGACGCGGCCGCGATGGGCGCGCTGAACGCTGCATAGTGGTCGGTGAGACGGCCGCCGAGCGCATCCTCGACGGCCCGGTTCGCCTCAGCCATCGAGAACGGCGGCATCCGGTCCTGCAGCTGCGACAGTTCTGATGCCAGGCGAGGGCCGATGATGTCGGCGCGGGTGCCGAGGAACTGGCCGAGCTTGATGTAGCTCGGACCCAGCGAATTGAGTGCGCTGGCGATGCGGGCCGTGGGCTTCTTGCCCCAGTGGAACGGCGCCGACAGCACGCGGATCGGCCACGTGGCGGCCAATGCCAATTTCACGGGCGGCGGAAGCTTCAAGCCGTCCGGCACCAAGCGCACGCCGTGCTGTGCGAGCACGAACCCTGCCTTGGCCAGTCGCGCCAGGTTGATGATCGAATGTGCCATATCGGCGCGGGATCCTGCATCAAAGTATCGAGCTTGCGTACTGGTCCAAGACGGTCAAGCCCCTTCGGCGCATTTGATTAGCAGCTTTGTGGCCGGTGTGGGTACTGCTGCATACGACAGGGATTTTGCGTTACTCGATGACCTTTTTGGCGAAGCTGGCGCCGAGGGCCAGAAGTCGATTGCGAGCCCATCGATCCGTGCGGATCACCGATTTAGAGCAGCGATCGCCCGGATGAGAGGTCTTCGGCCGGCCGCCACTCGCAAAAACGTCGACTGAATTGGGCTGCCAATTCGACGCCGGTCAGAAAATAAAAACGACCCGGCGCGCGGGCCAGGTCGTTGTCTCTTTCGGCCGTCGAATAGCGCTCAGATGGCTTCTTTCAGTTCCTTGGCGGCGCGGAATGCGACTTTCTTGCTGGCCTTGATCTTGATCGCCTCGCCTGTTGCCGGATTGCGGCCCATGCGGGCTGGGCGCTTTTTGACCTGCAGAATGCCGAGGCCACTCATGCGAATACGATCACCTTTCTTGAGGTGCTTGGTCATCATCGCGATCAGCTCGTCCATGATGCCGTTGACCTGCTTTTTCGGCATCTCGTGAGCCTCGGCGAGGGCCGCCGCGATATGGCGGAGGGTCACCGTATTGACGGCGGGTGCAGCCTTGGCAGCAGGTTTCGTCTTGGTCGTCATTCGGATCTCCTTGCTTGACGGGGAATTTCCTCAGAAATGCATGTAATTCGGCCATTTGGCGCAAGTGTCAATATGGTCTGAACACTCAAATGATTTAAAGTTCGGGATAACTGATGCTGAAAAGCTGCAATTCTGAGCTGAGTTCTTGCTTTCGACGTTCACCGAGAGCCCGTCCGCCGTCTCAGAGTTTCCATCCAGAATGGATGGCTGCAATGCCGCCCGTCAGGTTCCGGAACATGACACGCTCGAATCCGGCATCCCGGATCTTGGCCGCGAACGGTTCCTGCCGAGGGAACTTGCGAATACTTTCGACGAGATACTGGTACGACGCTCGGTCGCCCGCGACGGCGTCGCCCAGGCGCGGGATCACCTCGAAAGAATGAAAGTCATAGATGCGATCGAGAAGAGGCACCTGCACCTCGGAAAACTCGAGCACCAATAACCGGCCGCCGATCCTCAAAACGCGGAAGGCTTCATCCAATGCCTTGTCGATGCGGGTGACGTTGCGAATGCCGAACGCGATCGTGTAGGCGTCGAAGCTCCGATCCGCGAAGGGCAGCGTCTCGGCATTGCCTTCCATGAGGGTGATGCGCCGGTCCATCCCGGCATCTGCAACTCGCCGACGACCAACGGCCAGCATTTCCGGGCTGATATCGCAGATCGTGGCCTTTGCATTGGGGCCGGTAGCTGCCGAAAAGCGCAACGCCACGTCGCCGGTTCCGCCGGCCACGTCGATGAGGTCGAACGGACGGTCGCCCTTGGGCGGGTTGAGCATGGCGATGAGGTCGGCCTTCCACAGCCGGTGGAGACCGCCCGACATCAGATCGTTCATCAGGTCATAGCGTTCCGCCGTGCGCGCGAAAACCTCGTTGACAAGGCCCTGGCGTTCGGCCGCATTCACGTCGCGGAACCCGAAGCTTGCGGTGCGGGCGGAGGTGTCTGGCGTGCCCGACATGGATTGAGATCTTTCGCTTGTCATGGGCGTCACCATAGCGAAGGTGCCTTCGCTGTGCCACAACACGAATGACGCGCCAAGTGGGCGCGACCCCATATTTTCCACTGTTTGCTCTGAATTTCGAGGAAAATGCCGCCATGAACCTGTCGATCGCGCAGTCCATCCTGGCCGGGGCCCTCGCCTTGGCGCGTCAACGCAACATGAAGCCGTTGGCCGTCGCCGTGCTGGATGCGCGCGGCGCCGTCCGGGCGGCGGCGAGCGAGGATGGCACCAGTTTGCACCGGCTCGACGTGGCGGTCGGCAAGGCCTACGGCGGCATCGCGCTCGGCATGTCGTCGCGCAAAATCATGGAACGCGCCGAAAACCAAGCCTATTTCGTCGCCGCCATGAGCCACGTCACGGGCGGCCGCATGGTGCCGGTACCTGGCGGCGTGCTGATCCGTGACGCGGCGGGCGCGCTCATCGGCGCGGTTGGCATCTCCGGCGACACCTCCGACAATGACGAAGCCTGCTGCTGCGCCGGCATTGCCGCTGCGGGGCTCATCGCCGAAACGGGAGCGTGACGGCA
>PEQZ01000110.1 GCA_002928395.1 Hyphomicrobium sp. | reverse complement strand
GCGGCAGTCATGCCCAAGCCCATGGGCGTGTCGATGCGGCGTTCGAGTTCTGCGATTGCAGCTGCAGCCGATGGATCCCGGTTCGTGCCGACAGTCTGCTTCACGGGATCGGCCGGGCTATCCACGTCGCGCACGGCCGGTAGCGCCGGAGCGCCTGGGCGCGCGGAACGGACCAGCGGCTCGTCGAATGCCGTGGCTGAAACCGGCGGCCGGGACTGAGGCAGAGTTCCGATTGCCCGCGCCGCCGGAGCCTGACTGCTTTGAGCCACGGTTTGCCGCGTGGTTTGTGCGGGTGAGTCGTCGGGCCGGGGTCGTGTGGTGATCAGCTTGGGCGGCACGAGCAGCCGGGGGGCATTTGTGGTTTCGGTCGCAGTTTTGGCCTCGTGCGCTGGTTTTTCCCGGCGAGATAAAGTGCCTGGGGTCGGGCTGGGGGCGCCGCCTGAACTTTTTTCGCGGGCGAGCAAGTCACCGATGGGGTCGTCAGCCTGCGCTCCGCGCGGTTTCAATGCCACGACGGAGGCAGGTGTCGTCGCGAACACTTCGGTGCTCGAAAGGTCTGAGACATCATCCACACCCCAAACCGCGACGACATGGAGAACGATCGCGACCAACATGATCAGGAACAGCGGCAGGTGAAACAACCGCCACCGCGACCATGCCTGCTCGCGGACGGATTGGCTGGCCGAAGACCGCGCAAGTGAGAAGTATGCGCCAAGATGCCGGCCGGTGGTCGACCGCAACGCCAGATACTGGTCGCGATCAAGGCTCCGGGCATTGGCGTACTGGTTCATGTAGGCGGCGATGTTCTGCACGATAGGCCGACGGCGTTGCTCCACGCGCCAGCGCGTCCTGATGCTCGTGATCACGCCCTGGCGCGGCGCGAGAACATCGGCCTCGAACGCTTCGAAGTCGCGCGTCAGCTGATCCGTCCAGGGTTGGCTCTGGTCCAGTCCAGGCAAGCTCGCCAGCAGTGACTTGCGCAACTGACGGGCACGATCGATCGTCACGTAGAAGTCGCGGCTGACGCGGGAATAGACAAAAAAGCCGACGATGCCGCTGGCGGCAACCGCGAGCATGGTCCACAGCGCGACGTTGGCGTTGAAGCCCCCTTGCTCGAAATTGCAGTGGTAGAGAATAGCGACCGGCCCCAGCAGACCCAACAGAATGTGGACGTGGAACCAACCGCCGACGCTGCCCGGTGCGCGCGCATTGAACAAGACTTTGCGCAAGGGATAAAGCAGCAGCAGCGCCATCATCGTTGCGCCGGAGACGCCGAGCCAAAAGCGGATGCCGCGACCGAACTTGATGTCGGCGAGGGCACGCGCCACCTGCTCGATAAAGGACGCCAGGACGGACTGGCTGAGGAGCGCCATGCCGAACTTCGCCGCGATACCGGGCACGAGTGCCAGAAGCGCGATCGCAATGTAGGCGACGACGAGCGTGGAGCGCAGACCATGCTGAGGCTTGAGCACGGGCGCGGCGGTGTTTCCGCCACTTGAAGTGTCGGGGTGCAACAGTCCGAATGAGTTCACTCTTCTTGCGACCGACAAATCCAACCCCTTGAAACCCCGTCCCGCCGCGTCCGAGGCTCGGTCGACATAAGGCCGTGTGGTGCGCCGAGAACCGTGCCTCGAATCCCGGCCCTCCGTTCGGTGAGTACGCAACGAAGCGCTCAATATTGTGTTGCCCGTGTAGCGATTGTGGGATGTGCTTTTGCCTCGCAGCCGCCGCACTCGTCTGCGAGGCCTTGCCGATGATCGAAGCACTTCCAAAAATCGGCTATCTTGCCTACGCGATGGCCCTCCTCGGCTTGTGGATCGCATTCGCCGCCTTCCAGTGGGTGCGCGAGCGCGGTGACGGCCGCCGCAAGGTCTCGGCCATGGTAGCCGGGGCAACCGAGCCACTGTCGTTGCATCCAGTGATTGATCCTGCCCTTTGCGTCGGCTGCAGTGCCTGCACGCACGCCTGCCCGGAAGGCCGCATAATCGGCATGATCGCCGGCAAAGCCGAGCTGATCGATCCGCAATCGTGCATCGGCCACGGTGCATGCAAGACGGCGTGCCCGGTCGGTGCGATCGATCTGGTGTTCGGATCGGCGCGCCGCGGCGTTGACATCCCCGTGGTCACCCCGCAGTTCGAATCGACCGTGCCTGGGTTGTTCATTGCCGGTGAACTCGGCGGCATGGGGCTGATCGCGAACGCTATCGAGCAGGGCCGGCAAGCGATCGATGCCGTCGCCAAGCGCGACCGTAGCGGCGAGAATGACCTCTATGACGTCGTCATTGTCGGGGGCGGTCCTGCAGGCATTGCCGCTAGTCTCGCGGCGAAAGAGAAAAAGCTCAACTACTTGACCCTCGAGCAAGACACGCTTGGCGGAACGGTCGCGCGCTATCCGCGCAACAAGCTGGTAATGACGCGGCCGGCGGTGCTGCCGTTATTCGGCAAAGTGAAGCTGCGCAGCGTCCGCAAGGAGCATCTGTTGAAGTTCTGGGCATCGGTCGTCGCCAAGACCGGGGTAGAGATCAACGGTGGTGTGCGGGTCGAGCGCATAACGCCGCAATCCTGGGGCTTCGATGTTGAAACGTCGTCGGGTCCGGCGCGCGCGCGGAGCGTGCTGTTGGCGACCGGGCGCCGCGGCTCGCCACGCCGGCTCGGTGTTCCCGGCGAGTATCTGCCTCACGTCGTCTACAGCCTCGACGATCCACTCCAGTATCGCGGGCGGCGCGTGCTGGTGGTCGGCGGCGGCGACAGCGCCATCGAGGCGGCCCTCGAACTCGCTCGTCATGGAAACGCGGACGTGACGCTGTCCTATCGTGGGCAGAAATTCGAACGTGGGAAGCCGATCAACCGGCGTCGACTGGACGAAGCGGTCGCAGCGGGCAGGTTGCGCGTGCTGATGCGGTCCCATGTCAGGGCCATTGGTCCCGCCAGCGTGACAATAGACCAGCCCGGGTTCCGGCAGACGCCGGCGATCGACGCCGTGATCATCTGCGTGGGCGGATTGTTGCCGGCGTCTCTGCTCGCCGATATCGGCGTGCGCGTCGAGACCAAATACGGCACGGCCTAACGTGAGTTCCTTGCAGCGCCCGACAAGCTGCTCGCACAACTCGTGAATTCCCGAATACCGTTGATGGTCGAAAAACGACGAATTCGGGCGGCGGCGACCAACAAAAAACCGACATTTTCTGTCAGTGATTTCATGGGGATAAATTGAATCTCCGTTGGGCGTAGCCGAGGATTTTATGAGCCGACACAACCCCGCACTCACCCGCCGCGACCTCATCAAGTCGTTCGGACTGTCAGCGCTGCTCATTCATCCCGTGCTGAGAAGCATGGCCTATGCGGCCGAAACGCCGCTCGAAAAGGCGCCGCGCTACGTGATGTTCTTCAAGGGAGGCTCGTACTACCCAAGCCGCACCAATCCAACGTCGTTGACGAACCTCGTCGGCACGCCCATTGCGCCTTTGCAGGCGCATGCGTCCGACCTCATTCTGTTCAAGAACATGAACATCCACGGCGGCAGCCCGAAGAGCGACGGCTACAAGGAGGAACATGCCGCCGGCGTCATCGGGTGCACCACCGGCAACAGCTACAAGTACTCGTCCAACGATGCCTACTTCGCCTACACCGACAACGAGTCCATCGATGTCCGCATCGCCAATCACTACAAGAGTCGCCCCGATCTGAAGGATGTGCCGATCTCGAGCCTGCATCTGGGCGGCGGCGCGCATTCGGATGCCGATCACGTCGGCGTCGGCAGCCGCTACATCTCGTTCCGCAACCGCGTGCGGGGCGACACGCGCTACGGCAACGCCATCGAGCCGATACAGGATGCCGGGCAGGTCTATGACATGCTGATCAAGGCGGCGAACGCAACCTGCACAGCGCAATCGAACAAGCCCGACGGCGACACGGTAAAAATGAACGCGGCACTCGCGCGGCGGGCAAGCGTGGTCGATTTCATCGTCTCCGACATCAAGGCCGCCAAGATGAAGTTCGGCATGGACACCGAGCACGCGCACAAGCTCGACGGGTTGCTCGAAAGCTGGAGCCAGACCGAGCGGTCCGCCCGGCAGGCCGTGGCTGGAACCGAGGCCGCGCCAAAGAGCAAGGACACGCCGTGCCTGGCATCGGCGCGCCCGAACGGCAAGGGCGCCAACAAGTTCAATCTCGATCAGTTGTCGCCGGTGCACGATCAGATGATCCAGCTGATCAAGCTCGCGTTCGAAACCGATCTGACGCGCGTCGTCGCGTTCACCCTGTCAGGGGCGTCGAGCGGGCAGACTTGGCCGTCGCGCGGCATCCACAAAGCGCACCACACACTCGAGCATAACGGTGACGTCGACAGTCTGGTCAAGATCGACACGTATTACTCGGAGAAGTTCGCGAGCCTGCTGACGGCGTTGAAATCGATCGACGACGGCGGCGGCAAGAACGGGCTCTACAATAGCTCGGTCGTGCTCGGCATGGAGTGTTGGAGCAACAGCTCGAGCGGGCACTACCTGACCAACATCCCGTTCGTGTTCGCGGGCCAAGGCGGCGGACGCTTCAAGACCGGCCGCATCGTCAATGCCGGTGGTCGCAACAACAACGACCTGCACATCGCCTGTCAGAACGCGGCGGGCATCGCGTCCGATACGTTCGGGCTGCCGAGCCTGTGCCGTGGAGCCATCATATGAGGGCGGGCCAAGAGATGAGGCGAATGCTTGTGGCTGGATTTCTGGCCGCTGTCGGCGTTGCATGCGTCATCGAGGCTGCGACCACGGTTCGCGCCAATCCGCAGCCTCGAGCGGCTGCACCCCGGCCGGGTGCCGCCGAGGACACCGAGCAGGAGATGGCGAAGTCCGATCCGGCGCTCTATGCCGCCGCGCGGCAATACTTCCCCGGGATCGCGGCGGACGTCCCGTCAAAGCGGATCTTCCGGTTGACGCGCGATCAGATCGACGTGACGGTCGCGTCGCTACTGCCGGGGCTCACGATCCCGTCGGTCAAGGAGGCGATGCCACGCGACTTGCTACAGACCAACTATGAGTATGCCGACATCCTGAGCCTCAATGCCGCGAACATCGGTTCCTACTCGGGCTGGGTGACGGGAGTCGCCGCCAAGGTGCGCGAAAAGCCCGCGAGCGTGATTGACTGCGCGTCGAGCAACAATTCTCCCGCGTGCCTCACGACCAAGGCGCATGCCTTTCTGACAAAGGCTTACCGTGGAGACGCTGCGACCGACACCCTTGATCGGATGACGGCGTTCTACCTTTCGGGAGTCCAGAGCGTCGGGTATGCACAGGCTACGGGAGAACTCGTCGAGGTCGGGCTCAACTCGCCAAACTTCCTTTTCCGTAAAGAACTCGAGGTCAACCAGAACGGCCGGTTGTCACCCGCGCAGCTGCTGCAAGCGGTAACGTACACGCTGGCGGACGCGCCGCCCGAGCGGTTGGGTTTCGATTCACGGCGCGCGGACGATTACCTGCGCAGTAGCAAGGAGGCGGCGGCGACGATCGGCAGCATCGTCGCGTCGAAGGAATCGCGTGAAAAGATCCTGCGCTTCTTCATGGCTTGGCTCGAGATCAAGGAAGCCGGAGATTTCACGATCTCGCAACAGTCCTATCCGGAATTCACGCCCCAGTTGGCCGCCGCCATGCGATCGGAGACGCGGCAGTTCCTGCGTGCCCAATTGGAAAAGCCTTCGCCGAGCTTGAAAGACATCACGCAGTCGACAAAGACGTTTGTGCCGAAATCGATGGCTCAGGTTTATGGTGAGACGGTTGCGACATCGACAGGCTCGGCGCTGGTCGATCTTGATCCGGCACAGCGGCTCGGCATTTTCTCGCAGCCGGCTGTGCTGGCCTCCCATTCCGGACCGACCGATACACGACCGATCAAACGCGGTGTGTTCTGGGTGCGCAAGGTCATGTGCATGGAGATGGACGCGCCGCCCTTGGGCGTGGAACCGAAGCTCGTCGATGAGAAGGGGTTGAGCGAACGCCAGCGCATCGAGCAATCGACCAGCGGCCCGGCCTGCTCCGGTTGCCACAAGGTGATCAATCCGTTCGCGTTCTTCCAGGAGAACTATGACGCGCTCGGCCGCTGGCGAACGGTCGAGCACGGCAAGCCGATCGACCCAAGCATTCTGGTCAATTTCCTCGACGAGGAGCCGGTGAAAACCTCGACACCGGTCGAAGCGTTGAAACTGCTGACCAGCTCGCTGATGTTCAAGCAGTGCTTCGTGCGCCAGCTGTTCCGCTTCTATATGGGGCGCAGCGAGGAGCCATCGGATCATCCGCTGTTGCGGCGCATGCTGTTCGAGTTCGTCCACAATGACGAGCAGGATATCTTGCGGACAATCCAGGTGATGGCGTC
>PEQZ01000109.1 GCA_002928395.1 Hyphomicrobium sp. | reverse complement strand
TCGCAGCATTCTCGACGAAGCTCCCCAAGGCTACGGCTGCGGAAACGTTCCGCAACGTGACGTAGCCAGCGGAATACGGCCAAGGTCGGGCTGGAAGGCCAGTATAAGGCCTGTTCAGCCCACGCCGTTGGTGAAAGAGTTTTCGGCAGGATCAGGGAATGGCCGGAGCGCGCATCAAATCTTTCCCTCGGACAGGCAGATAGCACGCAAATCCGCCCAGTCAGCCGCGGCCAGAGCCGGCGTCGATTTGTAGGGCGGCTGGTTGGCGACGATGGCCGCGCGCTCTGCCGACTGTGGGTGTGTGCGCAGCACGTCGAACGCCGAGGTCGACTTTTCCTTGGGTGCCTTGTCTTTGGGAGCCTTGCCGCCGCCGTCCAACTTGTCGATGCGCGTGAAGAAGTCCGCAAGCCCCTTGGGCGAGATCGCGGCCTCGCGCAGGATGCGGATGGCGTGGGCGTCGGCTTCGCGCTCGGCACCGCGTGTGTATGAAAGCTGCGCGAGGACCAAGCCGATGTTGGCCAGCGTGCCGCCGGATCCGCCGAGCATCAGATCCATGGCGGCCGAAAGGCCGAGCGCGCGGACGATGCCGGACTCTGGGTGCATTTCGAGACCGTGGCCCATCTCGTGGGAGAGCACGCCCGCGACCTCGTCGGGGCTCTCGGATTTTTCGAGAAGCCCGCGCGTCAGCACGATCTGCTCGCCAGGAGCGGCGAAAGCGTTCACGAGGCCCCAGTCGACCACCACAATCTTGAACGGCGTGTTCCCGCCGGCCGCCTTTGATAGCCGGCCCGCGAGTTGGTCCAGGGCTCGGCGACCCGGCGCGGCATCGCACACTTTCCTGCCCGAAGTCATCGAGCCGATAACCCTGGCACCGAGCGCCGCGCGCGTCGAATCTGGCAGCATCTGCGCGATGGCACGGGCCGGCGAGAGTTCCATAAGCCAGATCACGCCCACCAGACTGGCGATGGCCGCCGCAGCCCACAGCCAGGGCGTCGCGTGGCGAAGCCGCGTCGCGCGCACGGAGAGGTGCGGCGCGTGGGTTTGCAGCTGCCGCGCGAACGTGCCGTCACCGACGAACAAAGTGGTGTCGGACGCGAATTTGTAGCCGAGCAGAGCGTCGATGCTATGCCTGCCGAGCGGCGTCGCCGACGTCAAGGCACCGTAGGGCCAAAGCAGCACATCGGTGGTCCCGGTCCGCCGGATCTCGACGCCGCGCTCGGTCAGCCGCACCTCGGCCGTGACCGTCGCCGCAGAGCGGCCATCGCTGAAGCGGCCCGGGAACACGGGGCCGAAATCGTCAGAACGCATCGACATCGAACGCCTGTGCCAAACCTTCGCCCTTGGTGATGTACTGATCGGGGCCTTGCAGAATGCCGTCCAGGGCTACGGCGCCACCGATTGTCAGATGCTCGATGTAGTAGCGTGCGGCCCGCGTCTGCGCGACGGGTACGAGCATCCCGAGCGAGAACAGCACGATCAAGAAGTTGCTGACCGTCAGCCACATGAGCCCGCCGGCCGTCACGCGGGATCGGAATGTTGCGCCGTCGAATTGGGTGTGGGCCGCGAAATGGTTGATCTGGCCCGCCCGGTACCAGGCACTGACGACCGCATAGAGCAGGTAGGCGACGATCGCGACCAGGATTATGACGGCAATGGCTCCGGGCGTGATCGTCGCAATTCGCTGCTGGTACGGCCTGAACTGGCCGATGTCGGCCATCACCACGCCCATGATCACAGACGTGGCAACTGACATGATTGCGACCGAGCCGACCCAGAGCAGCGCAAATCGAAGATAAAGTGGCCCCGTCGTCGCATCGAACGTGAATGGCTTGTCGCCGAAACGCATGTCGCGGACAACAAGGCTCTGCAACTTTGTCGAGCGCCAAGGGATGATCCAGCCGAGCGTCAGCGGAATGAGAAGTCCGGTCCAGAAGTGCGTGAGGCCATAGTGCCAGCTGTCGCCCACCAGCGAACCGCGGATGCCGCGCCATCGGGTGCGCGACAGCCGGTAGCGCTGGGCGCGATAGGTGGCGACACCGACGAGCAGAAAGAAGAGAGTGTAAAGACCCAACTGAAAAACACCTAGCCAGCGCGAGTGCGGCCCGATGGCCAATGCGATCGCGAACGACCCCAACAGGATCGGCAGCATGAAGACGCCGAAGATGACAATGAATCCGAGGAACAGCTCCCGGCCCGTGCCGATGTATTCCAGAGGCTCGCCGTTGATGCGGGTCGCCGACCAGATCCGCTTTCTCACTTCGGTCTTGCCCCAGAAGTGATAGACGCCGAGCGTTAGGATCCGCATGACGTAGTTGTAGGCGGACAGTTCGAATAACCCCATCGGCTGCAGCCAGCTCAGGTTGAGCGCGGCACCGCCACGGTTCTCCTCCTGCGGCTGATGAGCGAGATCGGATAGGAGCATTCAACCTCCGTGGGGACGCGTGTTCCAACCTAGCACGGCCATCGTGAATACCGCATGGCATCGGCCGGCCTCCAAGTCTCGTTCTTCCGCCCCCGATATGCCATCTCGCGCCGTCACTTTGCCCCGAACCGGTCGTCGAAGCGCCGACTTGGGCGATTAACCGTGATGTCGTCACATCCGACGACGGGTCGGGTCGAGAGACGGGGATTTAATGACTCGATACCGCCGCCGCTGCCTCATGCAGACGCACCCGTTCGCAGGCACCTGCAAAGGTGCGACCGAATTCGAAGCCCCGAGCTGATTGGTGTTTTGAAACAACCGGTTCAGTAGTTGTTGCTTGATTGCAACGCGGCTGTGGCGGTTGCCACTTTTGGGCCACAAACCCGTCGCAACGTGATCATCAGATGAGCGTGCGTGACGACTATTCGCCACCGGAGAGGCCATCTCTAGCGGCGAGCGATGCGGGTGCCGGAATCCCTGGGGCGAGTGCCCGTGGGTCGGCCAGCCCTTCACATGTTGCAACGATGGCGCCCGCCGTGGCGGTGATGCGCGTGCACCGAGAGGGCTGAGAGGAAAGATTGATGGACGCCAAGAGATTCGACAAATCCAAACTGCCGAGCCGGCACGTGACCGAGGGCCCGTCGCGCGCCCCGCACCGCTCGTACTATTACGCCATGGGGCTGACCGAAGAACAGATCAACCGGCCGTTCGTCGGTGTGGTCAGCTGCTGGAACGAGGCGGCGCCCTGCAACATCGCGCTGATGCGTCAGGCGCAGTCGGCCAAGAAGGGCGTCAACGAGAATGGCGGCACGCCGCGCGAGTTCTGCACGATCACGGTGACCGATGGCATTGCCATGGGCCACCAGGGTATGAAGTCATCCCTCGTCTCGCGCGAGGTCATCGCCGATTCGATCGAACTCACCATGCGCGGTCACTCCTATGACGCGATGGTCGGGCTCGCTGGTTGCGACAAGTCGCTGCCCGGCATCATGATGGCCATGCTGCGTCTCAATGTGCCGTCGGTGTTCATGTACGGCGGCTCAATTTTGCCCGGCCGCTTCAAAGGCCGCGACGTGACCGTCGTCGACGTGTTCGAAGGCGTGGGCATGCACTCGGCCGGCAAGATGTCGGACGAGGATTTGCACGAACTCGAGTGCGTAGCGTGTCCGTCTGCCGGCTCGTGTGGCGGTCAATTCACCGCCAACACAATGGCGATGGTGTCGGAAGCAATCGGCCTCGCGCTCCCTGGCTCGGCCGGCGCGCCAGCCCCCGATCTCAGCCGCGACCACTGGGCCGTCGAGAGCGGCAAGGCGGTCATGCGGCTTTTGGCCGACGGCATCCGTCCACGCGACATCGCGACCCGCAAGGCGTTCGAGAATGCGGCCGTCGTTGTTGCCGCGACGGGCGGCTCGACGAATGCCGCTCTGCATTTGCCGGCCATGGCCCACGAGATCGGTTTCGATTTCGATCTGTTCGATGTGGCGGAGGTTTTCAAGCGAACGCCCTACATCGCCGACCTGAAGCCGGGCGGAAAGTATGTGGCCAAGGACGTCCACGATATCGGCGGAATCCCGCAGATCCTGAAAGCGCTGCTCGAAGGCGGCTATCTGCACGGCGATTGCCTCACGGTCACCGGCAGAACCGTCGCCCAAAATCTCGAAAGTGTGAAGTTCAATACGAATCAGAAGGTTGTCTATCCGGTCTCGAACCCCATATCTCCGACTGGAGGGGTGGTTGGTCTCAAAGGCTCGCTCGCACCTGATGGCGCGATCGTGAAGGTCGCAGGCATGAAGAATTTGAAGTTCAGCGGCCCCGCCCGCGTGTTCGATTGCGAAGAGGATGCGTTCCGCGCCGTCGAGAACCGCGAATACAAGGATGGCGAGGTTCTGGTCATCCGCTACGAGGGCCCGAAGGGCGGCCCCGGCATGCGCGAGATGCTGTCGACGACGGCTGCACTTTACGGCCAAGGCGCGGGCGACAAAGTCGCGCTCATCACCGACGGGCGGTTCTCCGGGGCAACCCGCGGCTTCTGCATCGGCCATGTCGGCCCGGAGGCGGCACTCTGCGGTCCGATCGCGCTGATCGAGAACGGCGACATCATCACCATCGACGCCGAGAACGGGCGGCTCGACCTCGACGTCGATACAGCCGAACTCGATCGCCGCAAAAAATTGTGGAAGTTGCCCGCGAATGCGTACCAGTCGGGCGCAATACGGAAATTTGCTGACCAGGTCGGGCCAGCGCGCTATGGCGCTGTGACCCACGCTGGCGGAAAGGTCGAGGTTGTTTGCTACGCGGACATCTAAGATTGCGAGCGCGCTGGTGTTGGGCGGGGCCATGCTGCTTCCGGCCATCGCCGGTGCAGCGCAGCCCAAGTTCAAGTCGCCCGAGGAAGCGCTGAAGCAGGGCATTGGCGCCTACGTCGGCGGCTACTACGAGATTGCGCATCCCGCGCTGGAAGCCGCGGCGGCGTCAAACCTGTTTCTCGGCCAGTATTACCTGGCTCGCCTCTATGCGGACAACGCGGGATCGCATACCGACCACGCGAAGGCTTATATTCTCTATCAGCGGATCTCGGACGAGTATACCGACGCCGATCCCGACGACGACAGTCGCGCGCCGTTCGTCGCGAAGTCTCTGACGGCGCTGGCGGGTTACGTGCGTTCGGGGCTGCCGGAGCTCGGGCTCAAACCAAACCCAGACCGGGCCGGCGAGTATCTCAGGTACGCCGCCACGTTCTTCAACGACGAGGATGCGCAGTACGAGTTGGCCAAGCTCAATCTTTACGGCGAACCTGGTGAGATCGACATTCCGAAGGGTGTGCACTGGCTGTCGACACTCAGCCAGAAGGGCCACGCCAGCGGCCAGGCTGTACTGGCTATGGAGTTGTGGAGAGGCAAGCTCATGCCGCGGGATCCGGTACGAGCGCTGACGCTGATCGCGGTGTCCCTCGAAAACGCCCATCCATCCGATCGCGTTTGGATCGAGGATTTCTATCAGAATATCTATTGTGGTTCGGGATCGAGCACGCGCAGGCAGGTCACGGGGCTGGTCGCCGATTGGCGTGAACGGTATGGCCGCAAACCGGACGTGCGCGACCGTTCGGGGCTTGGAACGCTCAGCGCTGAAGCGGTCAGGATGTGCCAGAACGGTGAACCGGTGGCAACATTCGAAGGCGGCCGTATCGACGCGGTCACCGGCGCGACGGTCGGCAAGTTGCCGCCGCTGACGGAGCCGCCGTTCTTGAAGGGCGGCGCTACAGGCGGGTTTGGCGGAGGCGGCTCGGATGCAGGTGTCATGCGTGACGTGTCGACACCAGACCCGGCCGGTAATCCTCAGGAGCGTTAAATCTGGGGCGTGACGCTGTCGCCGTGGACCACTTCACGAGGGAGGTGTGGGGCCCGCAGCACGTCGATCGAGAACGCGTGAACCTCGAACGGCGGCGCGGCGGCGGCATCTCCACGGGCTCAATTCCCGGCGATTTCCACCCACACCGGCACGTGATCAGAGGGCTTCTCCCAGCCGCGCGGGAAACGGTCGACGCCGGCTGCGACCATCCTGTCAGCTGCTTCTGGCGACAGCAGCAGGTGGTCGATGCGGATGCCGTCGTCCTTCTGGAAGGCGCCGGCCTGATAGTCCCAGAACGTGTAGACGCCGGGATCGGGGTGGCAGGCGCGGATCGCGTCCGTCAACCCGAGCGACAATAAACGCCGATAAGCCGCGCGGCTTTCGGGCTGGAACAGGGCGTCACCCGTCCAGGCATCGGGCCGCTTGGCGTCGGCGCGTTCGGGAATGACGTTGTAGTCGCCGGCCAAGACGAACGGGATTTCATCGGCCAACATGGTGCGGCCGTGGGCTTCGAGCCGATCCATCCATGCGAGCTTGTAGGGAAATTTCTCGCTGCCGAGCGGATTGCCGTTGGGAAGGTACAGGCAGCCCACCCGCAACGTTACGGCAGCCAACGAAACAATGGCCTCAATGTAGCGCGACTGCTCGTCGCTGTCGTCACCCGGAAGACCGCGTTTGACCTCGTCGAGCGGCCACTTGGACAGTATGGCGACGCCGTTGAAGCCTTTCTGGCCGAATGTTTCGACGTTGTAGCCGAGGTCCGAGAACGCCTCGCGCGGGAAGCCTTCGTCGACGCTCTTGATTTCCTGGAAGCAGATGACGTCGGGCGACGCTTCTTTCAGGTAGGCTAAAGCGGTCTCTAGCCGCGCCTTGACGCCGTTGATGTTCCAGGTGGT
>PEQZ01000108.1 GCA_002928395.1 Hyphomicrobium sp. | reverse complement strand
CCAGCCTTTTCATCTCAATTGAGCGACGCAGGCCGGCGGGCTGCGCCGCCCCTAGGCGTTTCGCACGCGGTTCGACCTGGCCTTTCTCGGGCGATCGGGCCAGCTCAGGTGATCCCGGAAGCATGGCCAAGAAAAAATCAACGGGCGGTGAGGACGCGTCGGGCACCAACGCGGCAGCGGCCACAGGGTCCGCGCCTAGGCCGCTGGCAGCCCCGGTCGCCGCACCAGCCGCCACGCCCGCGCGGTCGCCGCTGCCGGCCCAGCCTTACGTCGTGCTGGCGCGCAAATACCGCCCGCAGACGTTCGACGATCTCATCGGACAATCGGCGATGGTGCAGACGCTGACCAACGCGTTCGCCTCGGGCCGCATCGCGCAGGGCTATATGTTGACCGGCGTGCGCGGCATCGGCAAGACCACGACCGCCCGCATCCTGGCGCGCGCCCTCAACTACGAGCGCGAGGCGACGGCTGAGCATCCAGCCGCCCACCGGCCGACGATCGATATCCGAATCCCCGGCCGTCATTGCGCCGAGATCATGGAAAGCCGCCATCCCGACGTGATCGAGATGGACGCCGCATCCAACACGGGCATCGACAACATCCGCGAGATCATCGAGAGCGCCCGCTACCGGCCGATCCTGGCGCGGCACAAGGTGTTCATCATCGACGAGGTCCACATGCTGTCGAAGGGTGCGTTCAACGCACTCTTGAAGACGTTGGAAGAGCCGCCCGATCATGTGAAGTTCGTGTTCGCGACAACCGAGATCCGCAAGGTTCCCGTGACGGTACTGTCGCGCTGCCAGCGCTTCGATCTGCGCCGCGTCGACGTGCCCGAACTGATGCAGCACTTCCGTAACATCATCGGCACCGAGGGTGCGCTGGCCGATGACGACGCCCTCGCGCTCATCGCCCGCGCCGCAGAAGGCAGCGTCCGCGACGGGTTGTCGATCCTGGATCAGGCGATCGCATCCAGCGCGACGCAGGGCTCAGACGCACATGCGGAGCGCGCCTCCGGCACACATGCGGAGCGCGCCTCCGGCACACATGCGGAGCGCGCCTCCGGCACACATGCGGAGCGCGCCTCCGGCACACATGCGGAGCGCGCCTCCGGCACGACAGGTCGCAGTCACGTCACCGCCGCCGCCGTCCGTTCGATGTTGGGGCTCGCCGATCGCGGCCGCATCCTCGATCTGCTCACGCACCTGATGCGGGGCGACGCCAAGGCCTCACTCGACGCGCTCGCCTCGTTGCACAAAGACGGTGCCGAGCCGATCCAAGCGCTCACGGATTTGGCCGATGCGGTGCACGTGGTATCGCGGATCAAGGCCACGGGCGCGGACGGTGCCGCCGACGTTCTGAGCGCCGAAGAGCGCCGCCGGGTCGGCGGATTCGCCGCTCAGCTGTCGATGCCTCTCCTGGCCCGCGCCTGGCAAATGCTGCTCAAAGCCATCGAGGAAGCGGGCCGCGCGCCAGACCAGTTCGCGGCAGCCGAAATGGCGTTGATCCGGATCGCCTATATGGCCGACCTGCCGTCCCCGGATGAGGTGATCCGCGCCTTGGGCGGCGCGTCCTTGCCCGCGGGGCGTGGTCGAGCCGTGCCGCCGCAACCGGGTGCGGGCACTCAGGGCCTTGTCGATCAAGGGCCGGCGATTGATCAGGCCGCATCGTCCGCCACGGGTGAAAATCCCGACTTGGCCGCCACCGCGGAACGCGACGTCGGCGGTGCCCGGCTTGCGGTCGACGCCGGTCTCGACAGCATCGACGCGGATCTCGATCTCGAACGTGATCTCGGCTTCGACGATCCGGCCGAAAGTGGCGCGTCCGCCCCAGCCTTGGCGCCGCCGATCCGGTCGTTCGCGGATGTGGTCGATCTTGCCGGTGGGCGCCGTGACGCCAAGCTCAAGGTGCATCTCGACGAGCACGTCAGCCTCGTGAAATTCGACGCCAATGCCGGCGCGATCGATCTCTTTCTGCTTCCGGGCGCGCCGCCGGAACTGGCCAACGACCTGCGCGAAAAGCTCAACGCCTGGACCCAGCGGCGCTGGATCGTGATGCTTTCGAAAGTGCGCGGCGAGCCGCCCTTGGGCGAGGTCAAGCGACAGCGCGCGGCGGCCGAGATCGAAGACTTGAAGCGGCATCCCGCCGTCGCGGCCGTGCTTCAAGAGTTCCCCGACGCCAGGATCTCGGCGGTACGCGATCTCGCAATCGCGCCCGAGGAAGACACCGGAACCGGTTGAGTGCGCCGCCACGCCGGATGAAGCCAGCTCACGCAATCGAAGGGATCACGAATGAAGGACCTGATGGGAATGATGGGCAAAGTGCGCGAAATGCAGGCGCGCATGGAAAAGGTGCAACAGGAGCTCGACGCCACCGAGGTCGAGGGCCGTTCAGGCGGTGGTCTGGTGGCTGTTACGCTCAGCGGCAAGGGCGACATGCGGCGGATCAAGATCGATCCCTCGCTGTTGAAGCCCGACGACGCGGAGATCCTCGAAGATCTTATTCTGGCGGCTACCCACGACGCCAAGCGCAAGGTCGAGGCCGAGTTGCAGCAGAAGATGGGTGAGGTCACCGGCGGACTGCCGTTGCCTCCTGGCATGAAGCTGTTCTGAGCACGTACCCCGAATGTCGAAGAAGGTCGCAGGCCCAGAGATCGAGCGCCTCACGCAGTTGCTGGCGCGGGTGCCGGGTCTCGGGCCGCGTTCGGCCCGCAAGGCCACATTGGCGCTTTTGAAGCGGCGCAAGGAGCTGCTGGAGCCGCTGTCGGCTGCGATGGCCGATGCCGCGGCCCGGGTCATCGACTGCCCGACGTGTGGCAACCTCGATACGGTGTCGCCCTGCACGCTGTGTCAGGATCCGCGCCGCGATCAGAGCTTGATCGTCGTCGTCGAGGAGGTCGGCGACATGTGGGCGCTCGAGCGGGCGGGCGCCGCCAATGCACTCTACCATGTTCTGGGCGGCCACCTGTCGCCGCTCGATGGCGTCGGTCCCGACCGCCTCAACATCGGCAAGCTGATCGAGCGGGCCGACTCGGCCCAGGTCAAGGAGGTTCTGCTCGCGCTCAATGCCACGGTGGAAGGACAGTCGACCGCGCATTATCTGTCGGAGCAGCTCAAATCGACCGGTGTTGTGGTTTCACGCATCGCCCAGGGCGTTCCGATGGGCGGAGAACTCGACTACCTGGACGACGGCACACTGGCGGCGGCTATCAAATCCCGCCGCCGGGTATGATCGCGTCCGAGGTTGCCGAACGACCCGCCTGCCGGACAAGGTTTCGACACGGCGGCACTGGCAGCTCACGAACAATCGCGGCGCAGACGTCCGTGACGTCGCCCGCCGAGACGTCAGCGACGAAATTGAAAGTGAGCACGGCGTGGCCGAGACCAACGCAGTTCGACCGCGCCGATACAGCGAGCCGCCGAAGTTCGTGACCGGGTCCATCCTCCGCCACATCCTGGTCATGACCGGAACGGGCGCCGTCGGGCTGATGGCCATCTTCGCCGGCGATCTCGCCAACATGTGGTTCCTGAGCCGGCTGGGAGACGAGGCGATCGTCGCCGCGATCGGCTATGCGAGCTCGATCCTCTTTTTCACGATCTCGATCGGCATTGGCTTGTCCATCGCGGCGACCTCGCTGATATCGCCCGCGGTCGGGGCCGGACAGATGGTCCGCGCGCGACGGCTTTCGGTCAACGTGCATCTCGGCGCGTTCGTCGTCTCGCTGGTGCTCGGTCTTGTGGTCTGGGCCGCGGTGCCGTGGCTTCTCAGGCAGCTCGGCGCATCTGGCCGCACGCACACCTTGGCCGCCTCCTACCTCAACATTCTGGTGCCGTCGCTGCCGATCCTCGCGGTCGCCATGTCGTCGGCCGCGGTGTTGCGGTCGGTCGGTGATGCGCGACGCGCCATGAACGTCACGCTGATCATCGCCGTCGTCAACACGGCACTCGATCCGATCTTCATCTTCATGTTCGGACTCGGCATCGAGGGGGCTGCACTCGCGTCGACCATCGCGCGGTTTGCAGCGCTCGCCGTCGGGCTCGATGGTGTCATCCGGGTGCACGGGCTGATGGGCCGGCCCAAGCTACGGCCGTTTGTCGGCGATATCCGGGCCATGCTGGCTATCGCCACACCGGCTGTTTTGACCAACATCGCCACGCCAGCGGCCAATGCCTACGTGACCTCGGCCATTGCCGTCAGCGGTGACGCCGCCGTGGCGGCATGGGCCATCATCGGCCGCATCATGCCGGTTGCGTTCGGCGCCATCTACGCACTGTCGGGAACCATCGGCCCGATCATCGGCCAGAATTTCGGGGCACGGAAACACGCTCGCGTCCGGGAAGCCGTTTGG
Organism: Hyphomicrobium sp.; assembly: GCA_002928395.1. GTDB lineage: Bacteria > Pseudomonadota > Alphaproteobacteria > Rhizobiales > Hyphomicrobiaceae > JAKAML01. Next base: position 2,402 of record PEQZ01000108.1, on the reverse strand, counting down.
CAGTCACTCCTGGTCACGGCAGCGTTCACGGTACTGGCTTGGGCCCTGCTTGCCACCTTCGCCGAGCCACTCGCGCGGACTTTCAAGGCAACGGGAGAAGCGGCCGAACTGGTCATCCTGTTCTGCCGCTGGCTGGCGCCGCTGTTCGTGTTCATGGGTGCGCTGTTCATCGCGAACGCGGTATTCAACACTCTGGGGCAGGCCCACTATTCCACCGTGCTCAACTGGGCGCGCGCGACCATCGGCACGGTGCCCTTTGTCGAGCTCGGCGCGCAGCTTGCCGGTTCGAAGGGGGTATTGGCCGGGAACATGGCGGGCGGGATCGTGTTCGGCGTCGTGGCCGTGGCTCTCTGCTTCAGGTTGCTGGGTGAACTCGCCCGCCGCGACACCTCTTCTTCGTAGTCCTGGTGCGGCGTGCCGGCCGGCCTCCACGATGGCCGAACCCGCGGAAGCCCGCTGTCGTTCTCACCGCTCCCGGGCGGCACGGAGCCATGCTCCCAACGGGCCATGAGAGCCGGGCGCAACGTTCATGCCTGCGCTGCCAGGAAGACGTCGCAGCGGGGTTCCGGCAGGCACAATGACCAGGGTCCGAAGTTCGGACTGACCGTTGGAACCCGCTTCGCCGTCCGGACTGCAAGCGGGCGGCATGATGAGGCTGCGGGCGACCGTCCGGAAGCATCCCGAATCAGACGTGCGGTCGGCCCTCGAGCCCGATCGAAGCATCAGCTGGCACCGAATTTCAGCGCGGCCCCAGCGCTGCCCCAGCTCCGGCCCAGCTCCGCCCCCTGGCCGTTGACGCCGGCCGGACGCTGACCTACTCAGTCTCGGACGCAACGGTTCGCGCCGGTTAGGCGCCCAGCAATGGTCTTGCCCGCCCGAACCGCCCAAACGCTTCGCAGTGTGACTGTTCCGCGTCCGAACCCATCCACCTTGGACCTCAGCGCGCGATGACGCATTCAAGCGAGCCTGCCGAAGCGGTGAAGAGGGTGGTCCTGGTCGCTCAATCGGATCGGTCGATCGCGCGCAATCGCGACGGCCTGATCCGAGCGCTGGTCGATCGCGGCCACCAGATCTTGTGCATCGCTCCTGCCTTCGATCACCAACATCAGCGCATGCTCGATATGCTGGGCGCCAAGACCATCGCCTTCCGTCCGCAGCCGGCGCGTTTCAAGTTTCCCGGCGATTCCTTCCTGCACGACCGGCAGGTCGCCAGCGCACTGGCCGCCATACTGGCCGATTGGCGCGCGGATGCGATGCTGACTTCGGGGCTGCCGGCGTTGGTCGATGCCGTGGCCGCAGCCCGCAAGGCCAACGTCGGGCGTGTGGTGGCCCTTCTCAACACACCATTCGACAGTCCCGACGACGCCGGCAAGCCGGTCGCCTCACGCCGCATCGCCTTGGCGCTGCAAGGGTCGGACCGGATCGTCGCGCACAACGAGCAGATTGCCCGTGAGGCGACGGCGCACTTGGGTAACAGACCCAAGCGATTGGCCTCAAGCCACGTTGTCGTCGTGTCCGGCGCCGGCGTCGACCTTGTGCATCACAAGGCGTCGCCGCTGCCGGCGATCGACGAAGGCCTGGTGTTTCTGATGATCTCGAGCCTCGATCTGAGGCGCGGGGTGCTCGACTACTGTCATGCGGCACGCGAGTTGCGTTCGCGGGGCCGCCGCGCGCGCTTCTTGTTCGCAGGACCGGACGGGGCAGGGCCGGGTGCCATTCCGCGAGAGAAACTTTCCCAGTTCGGCAGCGCGGTCGAGGATATTGGTGCCGTCGACGATGTGCGGCCGCTACTTGCCCGCGCCCATGTCTGCGTGCATCCCGCCCACGCCGAGGGCCTGCCGCGGGTGCTGCTCGAAGCGCTCGCCGCCGGCCGGCCGTTGATCACGACGGATATACCTGGCTGCCGGGAGTTGGTGGATGAGCGCGTCAATGGCTGCCTCGTGCCGCCCCGTGATGCCGACGCGCTCAATGCCGCGATCGAAAGCTTTCTCAAGCGGCCCGACCTCATCGCCTCGGCATCACGTGCGAGCCGTCTCAAGGCCGAGCGCCGTTGCGACATCGGCGACGTCAATCGCGTACTGCTCGATGCGATGGGCATCCGGTGACGGGTTGCGGGTCGCGCACCTCGAGGCCCGCCAGCTCAATTCTTCCGCCCGCTTCGTGCTGACTGCGGTCTGCGATCACACATTGAGACCCCGCCGCCGGAACCGTGTCGACGCAGCCGCAAATCAGTGGACGACAAGAGCGCGGATGCCGGTGGTGACCATTGACCGGAGATGGGGTCTTGGCGCAACCAGCCGCCGTGGCGGGCCGCCGAGCTCGATGCAGCCCACGCGCACAACCCGCATTTGGAATGCGTTGGGTCTCGCTCCAGAATGTCGACCCATGAGCTTACCACCCAT
>PEQZ01000107.1 GCA_002928395.1 Hyphomicrobium sp. | reverse complement strand
CCCACGACATCTGCGACCGCCTCGAAGCCGCCATCGAAGCAGCCGTCGAGGGTTCCAACGCCGTCATCCATGTCGAACCGGAACACAAAGCCAAACGCCACCGCCTGGAGACGGACGCGATCGCGTTGTAAACTTGGCCGAGCGTTGCCCCCAGTTCCCTCAGCCCACCCGCTCCCCCCACAGATCCGTCTCGTCCGCATGCAGGATCTTGGCGCGCACGATGTCGCCGGCTTTCAGGTTGTCGTCGCCGTTCAAGAACACGCTGCCGTCGATCTCGGGCGCGTCCCACTTCGACCGGCACAGCGCGCCTTCGGCATCCACCTCGTCGACAATGCAATCGATCTCGCGCCCGACCTTTTCGGCCAGCAGCGTTTCCGAAACCGCCTGCTGCGCCGCCATGAACCGGTGCCAGCGCTCCTCCTTGACCTCCTCGGGCACGGCGCCCGGCAGCTCGTTCGCCTTGGCACCTTCGACCGGCTCGTACTTGAAGCAGCCGACGCGATTGAGCCGCGTCTCCTTTATCCAATCCAACAAAATCGCAAAGTCAGCTTCGGTTTCGCCGGGGAAGCCGACGATGAACGTCGAGCGCACGGCGAGATCAGGGCAGACTTTGCGCCAGCCAGCGATTCGCTCTGCCGTCTTTTCCTGATGCGCTGGCCGCCGCATGGCCTTCAGGACCGCTGGGCTCGCGTGCTGGAACGGGATGTCGAGATAGGGCAGGATTTTCCCTTCCGCCATCAGCGGGATCACGGCATCGACGTGCGGATAGGGGTAGACATAGTGGAGCCGTACCCACGCGCCGAGATCACCCAGCGCCTCACAGAGATCTAGGAACCGCGCGGCCAGCGGCTGGCCCTTCCACGGGCTCGTCGCGTATTTGATATCGAGACCGTAGGCACTCGTATCCTGGCTGATGACGAGCAATTCCTTGACGCCCGCCCTCACCAGTTTTTCCGCCTCCGTCATCACCTGGTTCGATGGACGGCTCGTCAGATCACCGCGTAATGCCGGGATGATGCAGAACGAGCAGCGATTGTTGCAGCCTTCGGAAATCTTGAGGTAGGCGTAATGCCGCGGCGTGAGGCGAAACCCCTCCGGCGGCACCAGATCGACGAACGGGTCGTGCAGCGGCGGCACTGCCTCGTGCACGGCTTCCATCACGCGCTCGTACTGGTGCGGGCCGGTCACCGCCAGCACGCCGGGGTGGGCCGCCCGGATGCGCGCTTCCTCGACGCCGAAGCAGCCGGTCACGATCACGCGCCCGTTCGACGCCATCGCTTCCCCGATCGCGTCGAGGCTCTCGGCCTTTGCACTGTCGAGGAAGCCGCAGGTGTTCACGACAACGACGTCGGCACCGTCGTACTCGGCCGCAATCTGGTAACCTTCAGACCGGAGCCGCGTGATGATGCGCTCGCTGTCGACCAGCGCTTTCGGGCAGCCGAGCGACACGAAGCCAACCTTCGGGATCTTGGATTTCGCGCGGCGCGTTTTTGCCGGTGCGGGCGCGGACACTTGCGATGAGCGGTGGTTTGCCATGCGCGCTTGTAGCCACAGTGCGACGCTCGCGCAACGCGAGCCCGTCACCCGATCGCACCAACTCCTGCGCCCATTGATCGCTTGTTCCGAAAAATCAAACTTTTTGGTGCGGACGCCTTGAACTGGCCATCTCGACACCCAAAGTTCGCTCCGTCCCCAATCCAGCGCCCGAACCTACGGGCGTTGTCCGCAAATCGGAGTTGATCAGATGAACCGTTTCGCCCCCGTCGCAGCCGCAGCCAGCCTGCTGTTTGCGGCAGCCCCCGCGATCGCCAACCCCTTGGCTGACGTGCCGGCGGGCGTCTACAAGGTCGACCCGGTACACAACAGCGTGACCTGGAGGGTCAGCCACCTCGGGCTCTCGAACTACACCGCCCGCTTCACGTCCGTCGAAGCCGCCATAGAGTTGGACCCTGCCAAGACAGAAAACTCCAAGCTCACCGTTTCCATCGACCCGACCTCGGTGAAAACCGACTACCCGTATTCCGACAAGAAGAATTTCGACAAGGTGCTGGCAGAGGACAAGATCTGGTTTAACGCCAGCGTGCACAAGGCGATCACATTCAAGTCGTCAAAGATCGAGATGACAGGACCGAAGACTGCCAAGGTCACGGGTGATCTCACCTTGCTCGGCGTCACTAAACCGATCACTCTCGATGCCACGTTGAACGGCGCCATGAAGGAACAGCCTTTTGCGAAGAAGCCGGCTCTCGGCTTTTCGGCTTCAGGCCAGATCAAACGTTCGGAATTCGGCATGAGCACCTACGTGCCGTTGGTCGGCGATGAAGTGACGCTGCTGATCGAAGCCGAGTTTCTGAAGGATTGAGCCCGGTTCCCATGCGCACTCCGTTCCAGGATCGGCAGCCATGATCGAGCCGCGCGGACACCGCTACACGTCCATCGCCATCACGTTGCATTGGCTGATCGCCGTGGCCATCCTCACCCAGCTCACGGCGGGGCTTTGGATGACGACGGCGATCAAGGAGCCGGGTACGCGCGCATTCGCGTTTCAGGTCTACCAATGGCACAAGGCGCTCGGACTGACCGTGCTCGTGCTCAGCATCGCACGCCTGCTGTGGCGGCTCACGCACGCGGCCCCGCCGTTGCCGGACGGCATGACTGCGTTCGAACGATTCGGCGCCCATGCGACCCACTGGGGCTTCTACTTGCTCATGCTCGGCATGCCTCTGCTCGGCTGGGCGATGGTGTCTGCGAGCCCGCTCGGCCTGCCCACCATTGTGTTCGGCCTGTTCGAGTGGCCTCACATTCCTTGGCTCGCCGCCCTCGACGACAAAAAACCCCTGGAAGACGCGTTCAAGTTTGCCCATCGCACGGGCGCCTACGTGATGCTCGGCCTCGTTGCCCTCCACGTCGGAGCCGCCCTCAAGCACCACTTCATTGATCGCGACGAGGTGCTCGCCCGCATGCTGCCGGGCGTCGGACGTCGCGCGGCCAACCCCAGGGATCTGACCTGATGCCACTGCGCCGCTTGTTACTCGCCACGACCCTTCTCGCTGCCGCATCGATGTCGGCCGTCACCCATGCCACGGCCAACAGCTGGGTCGTTGTGCCCGCCGACAGCAAAATCGCGTTCTCCGGCACCCACGCCGGCGCGGCCTTCAAGGGCACGTTCCAGAAATGGGAAGCAGCCATCGTCTTTGATCCAGCCAACCTTGCCGCCGCAAAGGCTGTGGTGACAGTGGCGCTTGCGTCCGCGAAGACGGGCGACACCACCTACGACAAGACGCTCCCCACTGCCGACTGGTTCGATGTGGCCAAGGGAGGCGCCAACGGTACGTTCGAAACCGGCCAGTTCCGCGCCCTCGGCGAGAGCAAGTTCGAAGCCGACGGCACGCTCGCCATCCGCGGGCTGAAGATGCCGGTGACGCTGGTTTTTGATTTCGTGGTCCAAGGCGACACCGCCAAGCTCATCGGCAAGACCCAAGTCAAACGCCTCGACTTCGCAATCGGTAAGGGCTCGGACGCATCCGGTGCCTGGGTCTCCCTCGACATCCCGGTCGAAGTATCGGTGAGCCTCAAGAAGGATTGAGTTCCAGCTCTACCCCCGCCATGGGCCAGGATCACGTCGACTGCGGAGTTCGACAGCACCAACGGCCCCATTCCCAATGCCCAGCTCACTGGCCTGCATCGCGCTGTCCTGAGGCGCGCCAGGGATGGAAACGCTCCTGACACCATTTGGTGCGCACTGAAGTTACCCGACGGCATTCACCGCACGTCGGCCATCACTTCGATGAAGCGGCGGACCGGGGCGGTCTCGCGAAGAAGCGTCATGGGAACGGAGAAGTGGCCGCGGTCGAGCAGGAACGCGTTTTCAGCGGGAACGCACCAGTCCTCGATCGCCGCGCGGCCGCTGGCGAACGGCGTCACCACGTCGCGGCGACCGAGCACGCTGACGATCGCCGACGGTTTCACCACGGGCCGGCGGACAGGATCGAGAAGTCCGAGATAGGGTGCGGCCAAGTCCTCCGTCCAGCCCTTGGCGGCGGTGGCTTCCGGTCCGCCCCAGATGCGGGCCAGTGCGCCATGTTGGATGGCGTCCGACACATGGCCACAGTGGGTAATGAGAAACAGCGCCTTGGGCTTCAAGTCGTCCTGCCAGTCGCGCGCGCGGTCGGCTGCAAATTGCGCGGTCAGCGCGCCGAGGCTCGTGCCGCCGAAGGCGATCGGGCCGGAGGATGTGGTGCGCGCCCAGTGGGCGAGCACGGCCCACTCCTGCACCGCGCCGGTCAACGCGTCGAGCAGACCCATGGGGAACGTCGCGATCAAGCGCTCGCCGCCGAAGTAGCCGGACGGTGCGCGGCGGCCATGCCACGGCGCTTCGGGGCGTATGACGCGGATACCGCCTTTGACCAGGGCCCCAACCTCATCGACGAGGCCCTGCCAGTGGTCGAACTCGACGCAGACACCGTGCCCAAAGATGAGCGTCGGCGGGTTGGGGACGCCGACCGGCGTCGAGACGCGCGCGGTTACGGTGTCGCCCAAGCGCGCGCTCGGGCTCTTGAAACGGACCCAGGTGTCGATGCCGCCGACGGAGCGGACCGAGCGTGACACCGCGACGGCGGGCATCCGCGCCGGAGGGCACGTGAAGGGCTTGAGATCAGCGAGCGCCGGACGGAAGACGGCGGCGGTGGCCTCGGGCGTCTGAATGTCGAGCCGGACGGCCGGCACGTCGCGGTCGAGCAACGGCCAGAAGTGACGGCGGGTGGCATTGAAGGCGTGGCGGTGGGCGATGCGGCCCTGCTCGATGGCCTCGCGGTAGCTCAGCGGATGATCGTGCGGGCCAAAAAACACCTGCTCCCAGGCGGCGTCGAGTGCGGCCGAAGTCGCACGCCGGGCCTCAAAGCGGCTGAGCGCTTGGGCGATGGCGGCCGTATTGTCGAGCCGCGACGGCGACGGCAAAGCTGCCCTATACTGCTGCAGCGAACCATCGGCTGGATGGGCCAGAGCCCACAGCCGGGACAACGGAAAAAAGTAGCGCTTCAACAGCCGCAGACCGACGTCATCGAACCACGGATGGCCGAGCAACAGGCTGGTGGCGTTACGGCGAAGGGTTGCGCTGAGCGGCGCGGCCAGCGGGGCCGCCGCGGATTCCATGGCGGCGGGTCGAGTGACCAGCTCTGGCTTGAACACAGGATCGAGCATGGGGCCTTCTTATGAGCCCCACTGGCTGAGGCGTGGGGGCAATGATAAGCTCAGATGTCTTCCGGGGTTTACTACACCAGCTTGGCAGGGCCGCGATACTGTTCACAGCGATTGAATCGCTTGCGGCCTCGGCAGGGGCACAGCGTGGTCGCGCAGCCCCCCCAGCAGGCGATGGGAAAGGTTCGGCGTCAGGCATGTCGTCCATGGTAACGCTGCCGCTGTGGGCCGTCGTCGGGCTCGGTGCGTTCGCGGTACTCGCGATCCTCGACCGCATTCTCGTGCCAAGCCTACGGTGGGCACTCGAGCGGCGGGCCTATGCCGCCATCGACGAACTCAATACGCGGCTGCGATTGAAAATTCAGCCGTTCAAGCTGGCCAAGCGGCGGGCTTTGATCGACAGCCTGCTGTTCGATCCAGAGGTGCTGGCAGCGATTGAGGCGCATGCGAAGGAGATGGGCGTCCCGCGTGATGTCTCGATGCAGAAGGCCAAGACATATGCGCGCGAGATCGTGCCCACGTTCAGCGCCTACGCCTATTTCAGCATTGGCACGCGAGCGGCGCGGTGGCTGTCGCAGGCGCTCTACAGGGTGCGGCTCGGGTATTTGAACGACGCTGCGTTGAAAGCGGTCGATCCGGACGCAGCGGTGGTGTTCGTCATCAATCATCGCTCGAACATGGACTACGTGTTGGTGACGTACGTCGCGTCGTCGTCGTCGGCGCTGAGCTACGCCGTGGGCGAGTGGGCGCAAGTGTGGGGCTTGAAGAACCTGATCTCGTCGATGGGCGCTTATTTCATTCGGCGTGATAGCCGCGATCCGCTCTACCGCCGAATTCTCGCGCGCTATGTGCACATGGCGACCAGCGCAGGCGTGACTCAGGCCGTGTTCCCCGAGGGCGGGCTCACGCGTGACGGGGCGCTCAGGCCTCCGAAACTCGGACTTCTCAGCTACATGGTATCGGGCTTCGACCCGAAAGCGGCGCGCGACGTGGTGTTCATCCCCGTGGGCGTCAACTACGACCGTGTGCTCGAGGATCGCATCCAAATCGGCGCACTGGCCGTGGAGGCGAACCCCGATGTCGCTGCGCGCGGTCCGCGGTTCCGCTTCAATCCGCTGGTGCTGGCGGGGTTCCTCGCCAAGAACGCTTGGCTTGCGGTGCGCGGGCGCTGGTACAGATACGGCTATGCCTGTGTCAGCTTCGGTGCGCCGGTGTCGCTGCGCGATTATCTCTGGCGGAAGGGGCTCGATTTGCGCTCGCTCCCGCCCGAAGCGCGCACACGCGAGATCGAGCGGCTGGGGCAGATGCTGATGGCGGAAGTCGGCCACGTGGTCCCGGTGCTACCGGTTCCAATGGTCGCGCGCGTGATGTTGGAAGCGGGCGATCACGCATTGACGCCGTTCGAGCTCAAGGGCCGCGTGTTCGAGATCATCGAACAGCTCGAAGCCCGCGGCGTCTACATCCATATCCCGCGCGCCGACCGCGACTACGCCATCGATGTCGGCCTAAGGATGCTCGTGATGCGGAAGATCGTGCTCACAGGAGCCGTGGCAAATACATCGGTCGACACGGAGGCCGACGGCGAAAGCTACCGCGCCAACCCCGATGAAAAGCTGCTGCTGGCGTACTACGCGAACTCGATCGCGCAGCATTTTGC
>PEQZ01000106.1 GCA_002928395.1 Hyphomicrobium sp. | reverse complement strand
CCAGCATCGGATTGCCTCGTCCGCCATTGGTCTTGCCCGCTTCCGCCCGATAGACGCCGGAGATCGCCCGGATCTCGGCGCGGTGGCGCGTGTAGACTTTTTCGAGTGCATCGGAGATCTCGCCGACCGTCGCCTTGGCGCGCGCGGCGTTGACCGCGAGTTCGAGCAGGTTTGCATTGGACGCCGCGCCATTGGTTAGGGCATTGAGCGTGGCCGCGACTTCGGCCGGGTTGCGTTCGGCCCTGAGCCGTTCGAGCTTGGCTAACTGCTGCGCGCGCACGCTGTTGTTGTCGACCTTCAGGAGGTCGATCTTGGCCTCGTCCGAGACGCGGAACTTGTTGATGCCGACGATGGTCTGGCGGCCTGAATCGATGCGCGCCTGGGTGCGGGCGGCGGCTTCCTCGATCCGCATCTTCGGAATGCCCGCCGCGATCGCCTTGGCCATGCCGCCCGATTCAGCCACCTCGGCCATGTGCGCTTCGGCCTTCATGGCGAGGTCGTAGGTCAGCCGCTCGATGAAGTGGCTGCCGCCCCAGGGGTCGATGGTGCGGCAGGTGCCACTTTCCTGTTGCAGGAACAATTGAGTATTGCGCGCAATGCGCGCCGAGAAGTCGGTCGGCAGCGCGATGGCCTCGTCGAGCGCATTGGTGTGGAGGGACTGCGTATGCCCTTGCGTCGCCGCCATCGCCTCGATCGCCGTGCGGGTGACGTTGTTGAACACGTCCTGCGCGGTCAGCGACCAGCCGGATGTCTGCGAGTGCGTCCGGAGCGAGAGCGAGCGGCTGTCCTTCGGCGCGAAGTCGCGCTTCAGGTGCTTGGCCCACAGGAGCCGCGCCGCGCGCAACTTGGCGATCTCCATGTAGTAGTTCATGCCGATGGCCCAGAAGAACGAGAGCCTCGGTGCAAAGGCGTCGATGTCGAGGCCGGCGGCGACGCCCGCGCGCGCGTACTCGATGCCGTCGGCCAGTGTGTAGCCGAGTTCGAGGTCGGCGGTCGCGCCCGCTTCCTGCATGTGATAGCCGGAGATCGAGATCGAGTTGAACTTCGGCATCCTCTGGGATGTGTAGGCAAAGATGTCGGAGATGATCCGCATCGAAGGTGCAGGTGGATAGATGTAGGTGTTGCGCACCATGAATTCTTTGAGGATATCGTTCTGGATGGTCCCTGCGAGCTTGTCAGCCGAAACGCCCTGCTCCTCGCCCGCCACGATGAAGAGCGCGAGCACCGGCAGCACCGCGCCGTTCATGGTCATCGACACGGTCATGTCGGAAAGGTCGATGCCCGCGAACAGCGTGCGCATGTCGTAGATGCTGTCGATCGCCACGCCCGCCATGCCGACATCGCCCTTCACGCGGGGATGGTCGCTGTCGTAGCCACGGTGAGTGGCGAGGTCGAAGGCGACCGACAGGCCCTTCTGGCCAGCGGCGATGTTGCGGCGGTAGAAGGCGTTGGAATCCTCAGCCGTCGAGAAGCCGGCATACTGGCGGATGGTCCACGGTTGCGTCACGTACATCGGCGCGTAAGGCCCCCGCACGTAGGGTGCGATGCCTGGATAGCCGTCGAGGAAATCGAGCCCCGCCGTGTCGGCGCCGGCATAGACCGGCTTCACCGTGATACCCTCGGGTGTGACCCATGGCTGGCTCGTACTTTGCTCGGTCCGGCGGTCCGGCATGGCCCGTGCCTCAGGGCCTTGTTCGAGAACGATCTTGGTGAAGTCGGGGATCAGGGTCATGGGCTTAATCCTGTAGCGCCCGCCTTGGCCGTCGAAGCGGGTCGCAGTCCATCATCATTTGCCGCCAATTCGGGGCGCGGGCAACCAGCAATCATGCCCAGAATGCCGGGCGAGAGCAGGCCGCCTCGCCGAGGCCGTTCGAGCCCGTCACGCTCCGTTAGGCCGACAAGAGATGCGTGCCTGCGTAGATTTCGGCCAACGGCAGTTCGAAATCCAGGCTATCGAGCCGGATCATGCCGCCTGCCAGGGCGGTCGAGGGCTCTATCGGCCACTCACCTGTCGGTCCTCGCGTGTAGACGCTGGCTTCGAGCAACGTCGATTGAACGACGAGGATCTCCTTGAGAGAGGTCAGCGCGGCCAGCGCGCGGATGCTTTCCCAGGTTTCCGATTCATTGCCCGGTGATAAGACTTCGACGATCAGCAAAGGGTCGTCGAACGTCGGGCTGGCAGAGGCGGGGACACACGTCACGGTGACGTCGGGTGCGCGGGCGTTAGCTCTCTTTCCGAACGGTGGTATGACCGGTGCCTCCGTCGCGGCGCGGCAACGGCTGCCGCTGCTGCGCAAATGAATATTGATGGCCGTTATGAGGTTCCCCTGGATGATCCCGTGCGTCGCGCTGGCTGGGGCCATGGCGCGCACAACACCATCGACAAGTTCGAGTTTGCCGACATGGCCGCCGCCGTCCCAGGCGAGGAACTCGGCTGTGGTCATAGGTGCGAGATCAGGGAGAGATTTGAATGCGGCTCCCGGCATACCGATTGAACCCACGGCTTGATTTGTGCGTCTCGGGCGAACGATAGCACGGAGGACTCGGGTTGGCGATGTCTTGGCAACCATCGCGTAAAGTGCCGGTTGGCCGTCGCGTCCAATCGCTGAGCAGGTTGCCCGATGACCCAATGTAGAGAGCGATGAGAAATTGGCCTGAATAACCCGCCGAAGTGATTCTCAAGTGGAGCCGGCAATCTTTTCCTGGAGCCCGCCGAGTGTCTCGACCGCATCGAGCCCGGCGAACAGAAAATGGTCGACGCCGGCGGCCTTCAAGGCTGCCTCGCGTTCGCCCGGCCGGCCGGCCATCAGCACGAGCGTCGCGCCGGCGGCCTTCAGCGCTTTTGCCGTTGCCTCGGCATGGGCCGCATACAGCGTGTCCGACGAGCAGATGCAGGTCGCCCGTGCGCCCGACGCCGTGAACGCCGCGACGGCAGCCTCGGGCGTCGCGTATCCATCCGACGCTAATACCGCAATGCCACCAGCCGCCAGATAGTTCTTGATCCATGTGGACCTGAGCGTGTGGTCGGCGATCTCGCCCAGGCTGGCGAGGAAGATCGTCGGTGGTGTTCCCGTCCGAAGAGTGTGGGCATCGGCGGCGTCGCGCAGGGCTTCGAACGGTTCGGCCAAGCGGATCATGCGCAGCGGCGTGACGGTGACGGCAGGGGTCGCGGTCGCGGCGTCGGGTGAGGGGCGAGGCCATGGTTCTGCCGTGATGCCGTCGTCGCCGAGTTTCGGGAACGCCGATACGCCGGTCAACTCCACGCGACCGGTAGCGATCGCCTTTGTTCGTGCGTCCGCCACGGCCGCGATCCGGCCTTGCACGTGCCCGGACGCCAACGCCGCGGCCATGCCGCCCTCGGCCTCGATCTCCTGGAACAGCGCCCACGCCTTCGCGGCCATGTCGTCGGTCAGCTTTTCGACATACCAGCTGCCGCCGGCGGGATCGACGACGCGGCCGAGACTCGATTCCTCCATCAGCACGAGCTGCGTGTTGCGCGCCATGCGGCGGGCCATGCGATCGGGCTTGCCGAGTGCGAACGTGTAGGGCAGCACCGTAATCTGGTGGGCACCGCCGAGGGCCGCCGCCGCGCAGGCCATCGTCGTGCGCAGCATGTTGGTCCACGGATCGCGCTTGGCCATCATGCGCCAAGCCGTGGCAGACGCGAAATGCATCCGAGCCACCGCGTCACCCGCACCGCAAGCGTCCGCCACCCGCCAGACCAAACGTCGCGCCGCCCGGAACTTGGCAATGGTCGAGAACTGGTCGGCGTCGGACGCCAGGGCGATGGCGATCTTTGGTAGCGCATCGGCCGGCGCAAGTCCTTCCGCCTCGCAGGCGCGCAGGTAGGCGACCAGCGTGGCGAGTACGGCGGCCAACTCCTGCGCCTCGCTGGCACCGGCGGCGTGGTAGGGGTGCCCGTCGGCCACCAGCGCCGTCACGTGCGGGGAGGATTGCGCGGCGACAGCAAGCTGGGCCGCATCCGCCATCGCGCGATCGAGCGGTTTAGCCAAATCTCCCGTCATTGCCAGCCAGCCGAGGGGATCGGCCGAAAGGTGCCCCAAACGCTGCGCGGGCGCGAACCCGCGATCGTCCCAAACCGCATTCATCGCGACAGCCGCCTCGACATAGGCCTCGCCTGCAACCAGCGTCACCGGGCAGATGTCGAGCAGCACGCCGTCGAGCGCGGTGGCCAGTGCGGTCTTGGTGACGGGCAGACCGCAACCGCCGGCGGAGTCGAACTGGAGCGCGAGCGCGGTGGCGCCGCCTTCGAGATCTTCGAGTATGATCTTATTGGCCGCCTTGGGGTCGCCCTCGGCGATGAACTGGCAGATGGCCCATCCGAGATCCGTGCGGCCGGCCGTCGTGCCACGTGTGAAGGGCGCGATCCCCGGCAGTTCGGTGGCGGCTTGCAGGCGGCTGGAGGCGCGTGAGTAGAGCGGGTCGATCCGGATCCCGTCTGCGGTTCTCGATACCAGCCGCTTTTCGAAGTCGCCACCCTTTAGTGATTTCTCGACGAGCGCGACCCATTGCGCGTGATCCGCGAGGGAAAACCCCTCGGCGAGCGCCGTGACCGGCATCTGATCGGGCAGAACGGTTTGGGTCATCGGCGCCTCTCCGGACGAACGAGCGGCCGCGGCACGGGTGCCCGTCAGCCATTGTTTCCGGTTATGGCGTCATGGCCGCCGCTTAATCAAGTGTTCGCGACCAAAGGCGGGTCCGCCACGCGGGCACGGAAATGATCGAGACGCCCAGAATACTTGACCCGTCACAAGAGTTATCCCGCGGAGGCCGATGCAACCGAGCTTTGCAAAGCACCCGGCGACATGCCAAGACGGCAGCGACAAACGAGCCGCGAGTCGGCCGTTTCCAGGCTCATTCCAGCGAGGACGATCGTTATGGCCCAAGCTTCTCCCGCATCGGTGTTCCAGGACGGCAAAATCTTTCTGGGTAAAAGCGTCAAGCCCGAATACCTGGAGCTGCGATTGGCCAACCGCCACGGGTTGATCACGGGCGCCACCGGTACGGGCAAGACGGTCACGCTGCAGTGCCTGGCGGAAGGCTTCTCGAATGCGGGCGTGCCTGTTTTCGCCGCCGATATAAAGGGTGATCTCTCAGGCATTGCAGCAGTCGGCGAGCCCAAGGATTTCCTGCTCAAGCGCGCCAAGGAGATCGGCCTCGAGCCTTACGAGAACACGGCCTTTCCCACCATGTTCTGGGACGTGTTTGGCGAGCAGGGGCACCCGGTGCGCGCGACAGTTCTCGACATGGGGCCGCTTCTGCTGTCGCGCCTGCTCGAATTGAACGAGGTCCAGGAGGGCGTGCTCAACATCGCCTTCCGCGTCGCCGCCGACGAGAAGATGCCGGTTATCGATCTGAAAGATCTGCGCTCGCTGATCAACAACATCTCTGAGCGGTCGAAGGAGATCATGTCGAAGTACGGCAACGTCGCGACGACGTCGGTCGGCTCGATCCACGGCGCCTTCTGGTGCTCGAAGAGCAGGGTGCGAACTCGTTCTTCGGCGAGCCGGCACTCGACGTGAAGGACTTCATGCGGATCGCGCCTGACGGCCGTGGGGTCATCAGCATTCTTGCCGCCGACAAGCTGATGGAGAAGCCCAGGCTCTATTCCACATTCCTGTTGTGGATGCTGACCAAGCTCTGGCAGACGCTGCCCGAGGTCGGCGATCAGCCCAAGCCCAAGCTCGTGTTCTTCTTCGATGAGGCGCATCTGTTGTTCAGCGAGGCGCCCAAAGCGTTGCTGGAACGCATCGAGCAGGTGGCGCGCCTTATCCGCTCGAAAGGCGTCGGCGTCTATTTCATTACCCAGAACCCGCTCGACGTGCCGAATACTGTCTCGGCCCAGTTGGGCAATCGCGTGCAGCACGCGCTCCGCGCCTTCACCCCGCAGGAGCAGAAGGCGATCCGCGCCGCAGCCGAGACCTTCCGTAAGAACCCGGGCCTCGATACCGAGCAGGTGATCAAGGAGCTGAAAACCGGCGAGGCGCTGGTCTCGACGCTGGAAAACAAGGGCGAGCCTTCGATCGTCCAACGGACGCTGATCCGCCCGCCGCAGGGCCGCATCGGACCGGTCAGTCCCGAGGAGCGGCGCGGCGTCATCGAGTACAGCCCCGTCTATGGCAAGTACGAGGAAGCCGTCGACCGCGAGAGCGCCCACGAAATGCTGACCAAACGCGCCGACGCCGCCGCCGCCCAAACGGCCGAGGCCGACAGCGGCTGGGGCAGCATCTTCGGCGGACCCGCGCAGGCCGGCGGCAAACGCCAGCCGACCTCGTTCGGCGGGCAGGTTGCCAAGGAAGTGCAGAAATCCATCGCGCGCTCGGCCGGCACTATGATCAAGAACATCATTATCAAATCGATCTTCGGCGGCCGCAGATAGTTCAGGGACAACCGCGCGCCGACACACTTGACCGTCGTCAAGCAGGCATTCGTCTGCCCGTCGTACAGTCGTGTGGTGGAATCGAGCGGGGTCTCCCATGGGCGAGCGTCGGTATCACGTGGCATTGGCAATGTGGACGCTAGCAATCGGCATTGGCCCTATGCCGGCCTCCGCCGACGCGATCAGTGACCTGATCGTGAGGGGCCAGGCATTGGCGGCCGAGCGGTGCGCCCGGTGTCACGGGACCGGAGACAAGGACCCAACCCCGCATGCGAGCGCACCGCCGTTCCGCGTGGTTGCCGAACGTTATCCGGTCGAGCATCTGGCGGAGGCGCTAGCGGAGGGCATCGTGTCCGGCCACCCGGACATGCCCCTGTTCGTCATGTCGACAGGCGAGATCGACGCGTTCCTGTCATATCTCGACAGTCTACTGCCTCCGGCCGGATCAACTCCGCCTGCCGGACGAGCTTTCCCGCAGAAGCGGTAGCCGCGGGCTGCCTTTCAGCACGTCATCAGCGA
>PEQZ01000105.1 GCA_002928395.1 Hyphomicrobium sp. | reverse complement strand
TTCGGAACGCTCGCGCTCCTCGGTCTTCGCGACTTCACGCAGACCAAGCACTCGATCCTGCGCAATTACCCCATCGTCGCGCATCTGCGGTTCCTGCTCGAGAACATCCGCCCCGAGATGCGGCAGTATTTTTTCGAGGCCGACAAGGACGGAACGCCGTTCCCGCGCGACAAACGCGCCATCGTTTACCAGCGCGCCAAAAAAGAACTCGACAAGCGGCCCTTCGGCACCCAGTACGACGTCTACGGTTCGAGCTTCGAGTGGATGCAGCATTCGATGGCTCCGAAAGTGCCGTCGCGGGAACAGCTCCGGGTGACGATTGGCGGACCGGCCTGCACGGCGCCCTATTCGGCGTCGGTGTTCAACATCTCCGCCATGAGTTACGGCGCGCTGTCGGCGAACGCGATCCGGGCACTCAACCGCGGCGCCAAGCTCGGCGGCTTCGCGCACGACACGGGCGAGGGTGGCGTTAGCCCCTATCACAAGGAGAACGGCGGCGATCTGATTTGGGAAATCGGATCGGGCTACTTCGGCTGCCGCACCAAGGATGGCATGTTCTCTCCCGAACGGTTCGCTGAAGCCGCTGCCAATCCGCAGATCAAGATGATCGAGATCAAGCTCTCGCAGGGCGCCAAACCAGGCCACGGCGGTGTTTTGCCCGGCGCCAAGGTGACGGCCGAAATCGCAGGCATCAGAGGTGTCGAACGTGGTCGCGACTGCATCTCCCCGCCACGACATTCCGCATTCTCGACGCCAATCGAGCTCATTGCTTTCGTGACCGAACTGCGCCGCTTGTCCGGCGGCAAGCCGGTGGGCTTCAAACTGTGCGTCGGGCATCCGTGGGAGTTCCTCGCCATCGTCAAGGCCATGCTCGAGAGCGGCGAGACGCCGGACTTCATTGTGGTCGACGGCAAGGAAGGCGGCACCGGCGCGGCACCCCTCGAATTCATGGATCATGTCGGGATGCCCCTGCGCGACGGCTTGCATCTGGTGCACTCGTCGCTGATCGGCGCCGGCCTGCGGGACCGGATCAAGATCGGGGCTGCCGGCAAGATCGTGTCGGCGTTCGACATGGCGCGCGTGATGGCGCTCGGAGCCGACTGGTGCAATGCCGCGCGCGGTTTCATGTTCGCGGTCGGCTGCATCCAGGCCCAGCAGTGCCACACCGACCATTGTCCGACCGGTGTCGCCACCCAGGACCCGACGCGCCAGCGTGCGGTCGTGGTGCCGGCGAAGTCAGAACGTGTCGCAAGCTTCCACGGCGAGACGGTCAAGGCGCTGGCCGAATTGGTCGCCGCTGCCGGATTGGATCATCCCCGAGATTTTCGCCCGCATCACTTCATGCATCGCGCCGCACCCGACCGGGTGATGTCGTTCGAGCAACTCTATCCCGTACTTCAACCTGGCGCGCTCATTCATGGCCAGGTCGGTGGCCGAATGCGGGCCGCCTGGGACATGGCCTCATCGGACAGCTTCACGCCCGCGGCTGCCAGCGTGCGGCTGGCGGCTGAGTAGCGAGATCCGAACCGCAAATCGGCGGTTCATCGTCTGTCAGCTGCCCGCCCGGCCACTCGTTTCTCGCCGCCCCCTTTCGTCTCGGGCGCTCGGGTCAAGGTCGCGAGTCGTAGGCGGCGAGTGCCGCGAGATTAACGATGTCGTTGTCCTTGGTGCCGAGGGTGGCGATCTGGACTGAATGCGACATGCCGACCAGGATCGGGCCCATCAGCGTCGCGCCACCCAGTTCCTTCAGCATCTTGGTCGAAATCGACGCCGAGTGGAATGCCGGCATCACCAGAACGTTGGCGGTGTCGGTCAGGCGGCAGAACGGATAGAGGGCCATCAGGTCCTTGTTGAGGGCCACGTCGGCCGCCATGTCACCGTCGAACTCGAAATCCACGCGCCGTTCGCCGAGCAGCCCGACGGCATCCAGGATACGGTCGCTGCGCTCTCCGCGCGGCTGTCCAAACGTCGAATAGGCCAGGAGCGCGACGCGCGGCTCGATGCCGAAGTTGCGCGCCGCGCGTGCGGCTTCGACCGCGATATTGGCCAGATCCTCAGCCGTCGGCATGTCGTGCACGCTGGTATCGGCGATGAGGACCGCGCGGCCGCGGATCAGCGCCAGCGTCACGCCGATCACCGTGCGCCCTTCGGCGGCATCCATGACCCGGTGCACGTCCTTGTAGACACTGGTCCAATTGCGCGTGATGCCCGACACCATTGCATCCGCGTAGCCATGCTGGACCATGAGGGCCGCGAACACATTGCGCTCGTTCCTCAGCATCCGCTCGCAATCGCGCCGCAGGTAGCCGCGCCGCTGCAGCCGCTTGTAGAGGAAGTCGACGAATTCCTCGGTGTAGGGCGAGGAACGGGTGTCGAGCAGCTCGTATTCCGGCCGCAAGGGAATGGCGAGGGACCTGAAGTTCTCGCGCACCACGTCCGACGAGCCGACCAACATCGGCTGGCCGAAGCCCTGGTTGAAATACGTGTTGGCGGCCCGGATGACCGCGGCGTCCTCGCCTTCGGCGAACACCACGCGCTTGGGGTTCGAGCGGACCTTCTGGAAGATCGACTGCAGCCAGCTCGCGGTCGGGTCGAGGCGCCCCTTCAATCGCGCGACATACTCGTCCATGTCGACCAGCGGGCGTCGCGCGACGCCCGAATCCATCGCGGCCTTGGCCACCGCCGGTGGCATGTGACTGAGCAAGCGCGGGTCGAACGGGGCGGGAATGATGTAGTCGCGGCCGAACACCGGCCGGCGGCCATGGAAGGCGGCCGCGACCTGGTCGGGGACCTCCTGGCGTGCGATTTCGGCGAGTGCCTCGGCGGCGGCGATCTTCATCGCGTCGTTGATGGTCGAGGCCTGGACGTCGAGCGCACCCCGAAAGATGAACGGGAAGCACAAGACGTTGTTGATCTGGTTCGGATAGTCGGACCGGCCAGTGGCCATGATCGCGTCGTCACGCACGGCGGCAACTTCTTCAGGCGAGATTTCCGGATCGGGGTTGGCCATGGCGAAGATGACCGGGTTCTTGGCCATCGAGGCGACCATGTCGCGGCTGACGATCCCGCCGGCGGAAAGCCCGAGGAAGATGTCGGCCCCCTCGATCACTTGCGCCAGCGTGCGGGCGTTGGTCTTCTTGGCGTAAGGTGCCTTGTAGATATCCATCAACTCGACGCGGCCCTCGTAGACCACGCCCTTGATGTCGGCGACGGTGATGTTCTCGATCTTGATGCCGATCTTGACCAGAAGGTTCAAGCACGCCAAGGCCGCAGCACCCGCACCCGAACAGACGAGCTTGACGGTGGCGATGTCCTTTCCGACCACGCGCAGCGCGTTGAGAATGCCGGCTGCCACCACGATCGCCGTGCCGTGTTGGTCGTCGTGGAACACGGGGATGTCGAGCAGTTCCTTGAGCCGCGCCTCGATCACGAAGCACTCCGGGCTCTTGATATCCTCGAGGTTGATGCCGCCGAACGTGGGGCCTAGGTAGCGGACGCAATTGATGAACGCTTCCGGGTCCTCGGTGTCGACGAGCAGATCCATCGCGTCGATATCTGCAAAGCGCTTGAACAGCGCGCCCTTGCCTTCCATGACCGGCTTGGCGGCGAGTGCACCGAGATTGCCGAGCCCGAGGATGGCAGTACCGTTCGAGACGACGGCGACGAGGTTGCCTTTGTTGGTCAGGTCGTAGACGGCGGCGGGGTTCTCGGCGATGGCGCGGACCGGGACCGCGACGCCCGGCGAATAGGCGAGCGACAGATCGCGCTGGGTGTTCAACGGCTTGGTCGGGGTGATCTCGAGCTTGCCGGGCTTGCCCTGCGAGTGGAACTGAAGCGCCTCTTGTGCGGTGAAGCGGGCTTCTGCAAACCTGGTGTCCATGTCAGCTCTTTGTTTTTATGAGGGATTGTTGCATCGGGGCGGGATCGTGCCGTCACATTGACGAAAACGCGGGGAGGAGACCAACCATAGGTCCATCAGCGGCAATTCTCAACGACTGCGGCAAACACATTCCGGCAGAGCACCCGAGGCGCCCGTTCGCGACCGGCATTCCCTCGGCGGCGCCGACAGGCTAAGCGTCATCTGAGCAATAGAATTGGACCTTCGATCGCCCATGGTACGGCCAAAGAAAACCATCGACAGCAAGCCGGCCAACGGAAGATCGGGCTCGCGACCGCAAACCGATCACGCCACCGCGCTCGAAGGCGCGGAAGCCAGTGTGGATGGGCCGGGCACTTCCGAAGCGAGACCGGTTTCGCCGGTCGAGACAGCCCACGAAACCGGCGATCAGCCGCGCGCGAGTTTTACCGAGGCCACGCCTTCGATGGCGCAGTACCTCGAAATCAAGACGGCCAATCCTGACAGCTTGCTGTGGTACCGGATGGGCGATTTCTACGAACTGTTCTTCGAAGACGCCGTGGTCGCCTCGCGGGCCCTGTCTATCGTGCTGACCAAGCGCGGCAAGCACCACGGCGGCGACATCCCCATGTGCGGCGTGCCGATCCATCGCGCCGACGAATATCTGCAACGACTGATCCGGATGGGCTACCGGGTGGCGGTCTGCGAACAGCTCGAGGACCCGGCTGAAGCCCGCAAGCGCGGCGCCAAGGCCATCGTCAAGCGCGATGTGGTGCGGCTCGTGACTCCTGGAACGTTGACCGAGGAGGCACTGCTCGATGCGCGATCCCGCAATTACCTGACCGCGGTTTTCCCAGTGGTGAACTCCACGCTCGGCGAAACGTCGATGGTCGCGCTC
The DNA here is from genome assembly GCA_002928395.1 of Hyphomicrobium sp. GTDB lineage: Bacteria > Pseudomonadota > Alphaproteobacteria > Rhizobiales > Hyphomicrobiaceae > JAKAML01. Next base: position 2,449 of record PEQZ01000105.1, on the reverse strand, counting down.
GCCTCGATCGACATCTCGACCGGAGAGTTCGAGTTGGGCGAGGTTGCGAGCGCTGATCTCCCTGGTGAACTGGTGCGCCTCGCCCCGAGCGAGGTGATCGCGTCGGAAACGACGTTTGCCGACCAGGATTTGAAGCGCTGGACCGGTCTCGCCGGGGCGGCACCGTCACCCGTACCCGCTTCGTCGTTCGACAGCCTGGCCGGCGAGCGAGCGCTCAAAAGCAAGCTCGCGGTGGCCGAGCTCGGTGGGTTCGGTGGTTTTTCCCGTGCCGAACTTGCGGCAGCCGGCGCGCTGCTGCGTTACGTCGACCTCACGCAGATCGGCAAGAAGCCCATTCTGATGCCGCCGCGGCGCACCGGCGCAGGGCGCATCCTCACCATTGATGCCGCGAGCCGTGCGAGCCTGGAACTCGTCCGTTCCACTTCGGGCGACCGGCAAGGCAGCCTGCTTTCTGCGATCGATCGAACGGTGACGGGGCCCGGCGCGCGGGAACTGGCGGCAAGGCTGTCCAGTCCGCTCCGCGACGCACGCGCCATCGACGCCCGTCTCGACGTGGTCGCGTTTCTGATCGAGCACGAACCCTTGCGGGGCGATATCCGCGCTGCGTTGAAGCCGGTGCCCGATATCGCCCGCGCCATGTCCCGCCTCGCGTTCGGCCGCGGCTCGCCGCGCGATCTCGTGGCCGTCCGTGACGGTCTCGCCGCGGCCAACGCCCTGGCGGCGCTCCTGGATCGTGCAGCCGGACCGCTGGGGCTTCCCGCCGATTTGTCGGCGACGGCGCAAGATCTGAAATGCGCGCCAACAAAGCTTACGGCCGACCTCGGTCACGCGCTCGTCGACGATCCGCCGCATCTGAAGCGCGACGGCGGCTTCGTGAGGCCAGGCTATCGCGCCGATCTCGACGAGTTGTTGCGGCTGCGTGAGGACAGCCGCCAAGTGATGGCCGCCTTGGAGGCAACCTACGCGGATTTGAGCGGCGTGCGTGGGCTCAAGGTCCGCCACAACAACATCCTCGGCTTTTTCGTCGAGGTCACGCAGTCGAATGCCAAGCCGCTGTTGACCGAGCCGTTGTCGAACACCTTCAGGCACCGGCAGACCATGGCCAATGCGGTCAGATTCACGACCACGGAGCTGATCGAGATCGAAGGCCGGATCGCGTCCTCCGCCGAGAGGGCGCTGGCTATCGAGCAGGAGATCTTTACTGAGCTGGCCACCGCTGTCGGCGCCGCGGAACTGGCGATCGGGACCGTGGCGCGGGCGCTCGCGGTCATCGACGCCGTGGCCGCGTTGGGCGAGGTGGCGGCGGTCGAGGGCTACGTCAGACCCGTGGTCGACGACAGCCAAACGTTCGAAATCCGTGGTGGTCGCCATCCCGTGGTCGAACAGGCCCTCGCGTTGGCCAAGGCGGGGCCGTTCATCGAAAACGATTGCGTTCTCGGCCGCACGGGCGTGCAACGGCCACCCGGCTTCGACGAGATGCCGGACGCGCGGATCTGGCTGGTGACGGGTCCGAACATGGCGGGTAAATCGACGTTTCTCCGCCAGAACGCGCTTATCGCCGTGTTGGCGCAAATGGGCTCCTACGTGCCGGCACGGATGGCGCGCGTCGGGGTTCTCGACCGCCTGTTCTCGCGGGTCGGTGCGTCCGACGATCTGGCGCGGGGACGATCGACCTTCATGGTCGAGATGGTGGAGACGGCGGCGATCCTCAACCAGGCCACCGAGCGGACCCTCGTCATCCTCGACGAAATCGGGCGCGGCACGGCGACGTTCGATGGCCTCTCCATCGCCTGGGCGACGGTCGAGCACCTCCACGGCGTGATTCGTTGCCGGGCGCTTTTCGCGACCCACTATCACGAGCTCACGGTGCTCTCCGGCCGTTTGGCGGACGTGGCCAACGTGACGATCGACGTGAAGGAATGGGCCGATGAGATCATCTTTCTCCACAAGGTAAAGCCCGGTGCGGCCGACCGGTCTTACGGCATCCAGGTTGCGAAGCTGGCAGGCCTTCCGGCCGTTGTTGTCGCACGCGCCTCAGAGGTGCTCGCGCTGTTGGAAAAGGGCGATCGGCGCGGCGGCACGAGCGCCAAGGCTCTCGATGACTTGCCGCTGTTTGCGGCCGCGCGGCCGAAAGGCGGCATGCCCGGGTCATCGGTTTCAGGCCAAGCCGAGCCATCTGCGGTCGAGATCGCCCTCGACAAGCTGAACCCCGACGAGCTCACGCCGAAAGGCGCCCTCGACGCGCTTTACAACCTGAAGACGGTTCGCTCGGCGCAGAAGTCCAGGCAGTCCTGAGCCGCCAGGGCTCGCTACACAGGGCTCGCTACACGTGCCCAAATCATCGCACAAGGCTATACTCGCGCCATGGACAAGAAGGTCAACGCCGCCGCCCCCTATTTCGACGTGCAGGCACTGCGCGTCGAGCTGACGGCTCTCTATTCAGAGGCCA
>PEQZ01000104.1 GCA_002928395.1 Hyphomicrobium sp. | reverse complement strand
ACCATGGTGAAGTTCTGGCATTCGGAGCAGGAGACGCCTTCGTAGCCGCGCAGTTTGGCTTCCGACGCGCGCTGGTTGGTGGTCGATGCGGTGCTGCGCTTGGTCAGCGTCGTCTGTGTCGTCACCGTTGCGCGCTGGAACATCACCTCGTCATCCGGCTTCAACGCCGTCGCGCCTTCGGTCAGCATGGCGGACGGGCCGAACACGCTGGTCACGTCCGACTGCATGGCCGCCACCGCATTCACGCTGGAGGACGCCACAGCCTCGCCGCCGCGCGTCACGATGCGGGCGACGTTGCCGCGCACGAGCCCCATGGAGACGAACTTCTGCGCCGGCACCGAAATGTTGAGGTTCTCGTCGGTGGCGTCATCGCCCGAGCCGAGGCCGGTCTCGCCGACGATCTCGCGCGGATCGACGTGGGCGAGATCGTGCCGCGCCAGATACGACACGGCCAGTTCGCGGAAAATGTAGTCGAGAATCGAGGTCGCGTTCTTGATGGTTTCGTTGCCCTGGACCAATCCGGCCGGTTCGAAGCGCGTGAAGGTGAACGCTTCCACGTACTCCTCCAGCGGCACGCCGTACTGCAGACCGAGCGAAATCGCGATGGCGAAGTTGTTCATCAGAGAGCGGAACGCGGCACCCTCCTTGTGCATGTCGATGAAGATCTCGCCCAAGCGCCCGTCGTCGTACTCGCCGGTGCGCAGATAGACCTTGTGGCCGCCGACCGTCGCCTTCTGGGTGTAGCCCTTGCGGCGGCCCGGCATCTTCTCGCGCTCCTGCGAGCGGACGCGCTCGATGATCCGCTCGACAATGCGCTCGGCGGTGGCCGTGGCGCGGGCGGCCATCGGCGACGCGGCGATGTTCTCGACCGTCTCGTCGGCCTCGTCGTCGTCGGCCAAAACTTGGCTGTTCAACGGTTGCGAGAGCTTCGAGCCGTCGCGGTAGAGCGCGTTGGCTTTCAGTGCGAGGCGCCATGACAACATATAGGACTGCTTGCAATCCTCGACGGTGGCGTCGTTCGGCATGTTGATGGTCTTGGAGATCGCTCCCGAAATGAACGGCTGCGACGCCGCCATCATGCGGATGTGGCTCTCCACCGACAGGAACCGCTTGCCCTTGCGGCCGCAGGGATTGGCGCAGTCGAACACCGAGAGGTGCTGCGGCTTGATGTGCGGCGCGCCTTCCAGCGTCATGGCTCCACAGACGTGCTCGTTGGCCGCCTCGATGTCCTTCTTCGAGAAGCCGAGATGGACAAGCAGGTCGAACGCTGGATCATTGAGCTTCTCCGCCGGGATCTTGAGGCCCTGGGTCAGGAACTCCTCGCCGATGGTCCACTTGTTGAACACGAACTTGATGTCGAAGGCGGTGGCGAGCGTGCCCTCGAGCTTCGAAAGAATCGCGTCGTTGAAGCCGCGCGCCTTGAGGGTGGCGTGGTTGATGGCCGGGGCCTGCTTCAAGGATGCGTGGCCGACGGCATAGGCCTCGATCTCGGCCAGCTCACTTTGACGATAACCGAGCGTGCGCAGGGCCTCGGGCACCGACTGGTTGATGATCTTGAAGTAGCCACCGCCGGCCAGCTTCTTGAACTTGACCAGTGCGAAATCGGGCTCGATGCCGGTGGTGTCGCAATCCATGACGAGGCCGATGGTGCCGGTGGGCGCGACCACGGTCGACTGTGCATTGCGGAAGCCGTGCGCCTGGCCGAGCGCGATGGCCTGGTCCCAGGCACGCTTGGCGGCTTCGACCAGACGCTGGTCGGGGCAGCTCGCGTGATCGAGCGGGACCGGCGGCGTCGAGAGCTTCTCATAGCCCGTACGCTCGCCGTAGGCTGCGCGGCGGTGGTTGCGGATAACGCGCAGCATATCTGCGGCATTCGGCGCGTAGCCGGGGAATGGACCGAGTTCGCGCGCCATTTCAGCGCTGGTGGCATAGCTGACGCCGGTCATGATGGCCGAGATGGCGCCGCAGATGGCGCGGCCCTGGGGGCTGTCGTAGCCGATGCCGGCCGCCATCAGCATTCCGCCGATGTTGGCGAAGCCCAAGCCCATCGTGCGGTAACGGTAGCTCAACTCCGCAATCTGCTTCGACGGGAACTGCGCCATCGTGACCGAGATTTCCAGCACCATGGTCCACAGCCGGCAAGCGTGCTCGAAGCTGTCGACGTCGAACGACGCGTCCGCGCCCGCGGCCGACGAACGCGCATCCGACGTGCCGCCACTGCGCCGGAACGTCATCAGGTTCATGGAGGCCAGGTTGCAGGCCGTATCGTCCAGGAACATGTATTCCGAGCACGGGTTGGACGCCTGAATCTCACCCGACTTCGGGCAGGTGTGCCAATCGTTGATGGTGGTGTGGAACTGAATGCCCGGATCGGCGGATGCCCAAGCAGCGTGCCCGATCGCATCCCAGAGATCGCGCGCCTTCAACGTCTTGGTGACCTTGCCGGATATGCGGCCCTTGAGCTGCCAATCCTTGTCGTCGTTGACGGCCGAAAGGAAATCGTCGGTGACGCGCACCGAGTTGTTCGAGTTCTGCCCGGAAACCGTGAGGTAGGCCTCGCTGTCCCAGTCCGTATCGTAGGTCGCGAAATCAATGTCGGTGTAGCCCTGCTTGGCGAACTGGACGACGCGCAAGATATAGTTCTGCGGGACGTGATCGCGCTTGGCCTCGCGGATTGCGAGCTTGAGCTTGGGGTTCTTGGCCGGGTCGAAGCAGCGCTCGTCACGGGCATCCGAGGACGCCTGACCTTCCTTGCTCGCCTCCGGCAAGCCTTCGCAGTTGACGCAGGCCTTCATCACGGCCTTGAGGCGCTTCTGGCAGATCTTGGATCCGGTGACGAGGGCGGCAACCTTCTGCTCCTCCTTCACCTTCCAATCAATGTATGCCTCGATGTCCGGATGATCGACATCGACCACGACCATCTTGGCGGCGCGGCGGGTGGTTCCACCCGATTTGATGGCGCCGGCCGCGCGGTCACCGATCTTGAGGAAGCTCATCAGGCCCGACGACTTGCCGCCGCCCGACAGCTTCTCGTTCTCGCCGCGGAGCTTGGAGAAGTTGGAGCCGGTACCAGAGCCATACTTGAACAAGCGTGCTTCGCGCACCCATAGGTCCATGATGCCGTTCTCGTTGACGAGATCGTCCTCGACCGACTGGATGAAGCAGGCGTGTGGCTGCGGATGCTCGTAGGCCGAGGTCGACGCGGTGAGCGTGCCGGTCTCGAAGTCGACATAATAGTGCCCCTGGCCCGGTCCGTCGATGCCGTAGGCCCAGTGGAGACCGGTGTTGAACCACTGCGGTGAGTTGGGCGCCGCCATCTGCATCGCCAGCATATAACGGTGCTCGTCGTAAAAGGCGCGGGCGTCATCCTCGGTGGTGAAATAACCGCCCCTGTAGCCCCAGTACGTCCAGGTGCCGGCAAGGCGATCGAACACCTGGCGCGCGTCGGTCTCACCGCCCATCCGGTCTTTTTCACTGATCTCGGCCAGCGCACGCTCGTCGGCGACCGAACGCCACAGCCACGACGGGATCTTGTTCTCTTCGACCTTCTTCAGGCGCTTCGGCACGCCGGCCTTACGGAAGTACTTCTGGGCCAGAATGTCGGCCGCGACCTGGCTCCAGTGGGCCGGGACCTCGAAGCCGTCGAGCCGGAATACGACAGACCCATCGGGGTTTTTGATCTCGGAAATCGCGCGACGGAATTCGATCGATGCGTAGGGTGATTTTCCGGCTTCGGTGAAGCGGCGCGCAATCTTCATTATAGTATTCCCCTGTGGTGTCTCAGGGGTCGTGGACGCGGGACCAGGGTCACAACCCGGTTTGGCTCTTGATGCCGCTAAAGCGGCCGAATGCGGATGCCGCGTGAACGGCCAGGCGAGGCAGTGAATAGCCGCACAATCTCAACCCGTGCGTCCCTCGGCGCACAGGTCGAACTCGGCAGGTACTCGTTGATTGGGCTGAAGAGCCCGTCGGGCGCGCACACTGCCTGGACTTGCGTCCAGGGCCCGGGCAGAGACGCACGAGCGTCGCGCCGCGGATGTCCAATAGTTATGCCGATTCGAGGGGGCCGTCACGAGGTCTTGTGTCTGCCGAAGACGCGAGACACTAAATGTGGTGGTGTTGGCAACCTGGGGAGAAATATGGCGAAAGTGCCCGAATTCATTGGGCCTGAGCGCCGGGCCGCTGCGGCGGGGGCTGTGGATACGACCACGCAGGCCCCAAGCGACAGGCTGAATGTGAGGCTAGCTCGATTCCTGCCACATGAGGTGTGGCCGATTGGCCCCGCCGTTCGCTCGACTGGACTTGCCCTTCGGCGGCAGCTAAAGCCAAGGCGGAACGACTGATTGGCGAGGCCCGTCGAGATGAGCATCCTTTCCGAAATCTTTAGCTGGTGGGGCGGCAACACGTGGGGCACGCGCGTGACCATCTGGCGCCAGGGCAAGCCGATTGGAGAGGACGCTTACGGAAACCGCTACTTCATTCAGAAGTCGGGCGTTGGCCCGTTGGGCGTGCCACGCCGCTGGGTTGTCTATCAGGATCTTGCCGACGCCTCGAAGGTACCGCCCGAGTGGCACGGCTGGCTCCATTATACCGTCGATCATCCGCCGACGGCTGAAGACTATCAGGCCAAGCCCTGGCAGAAGTCGCACGTGATGAACATGACGGGCACGCGCGAGGCTTATCGCCCGCAAGGCTCTATTCTAGCCAAGGGTGTGCGGCCGAAGGCTACCGGCGACTACAAGGCCTGGAAGCCCGACTAAGTCTGTCGGCACGCTGCGCGGGAGACGGCTGACTTGGAGCCTTGCTGGTGCCAATATTCTCCATGTATGAGTCGCACCTTCCGGTTGTTGACCCGACGCTGGATTCGGCCGGCCACATGCCTGCGCGCGATCTGAGGACAGGAAAGCAATTCCCGTGACGCCTGGTAACGGCAAGGGCCAGACCAACATCACGCGGATCGCCACGACCGGCGCCGCCGCTCTGGCTGTTGTGCTGGCGACGGCGTGGGGCCTTTCCCGGCCCGCCAGGGCCGAACGGATCGAGAATCAAGTCGCGGTGTTCTCGGCCCTCGACAAAGTGACGGCGCGGATCTCGAAACTCGAGGCTCCGCTCGGCGAGACCGTGCAGTTCGGGGCCCTGAAGGTGACCGCCCGCACCTGCTATTCGCGACCGCCGACCGAGCAACCGAAGACCACCACATTCGTCGAAGTCGACGAGATTCAGCTCGATGGCACGCAGAAGCGCGTATTTGCCGGCTGGATGTTTGCTGAGAGCCCCGGTCTCAACGCGGTCGAACATCCGGTGTTCGACGTTTGGCTCACCGAGTGCCAGAAGCCGACCAAGTCGGTTGCGCAAAGGCCCGTTGCAACTCCGGGGCAAGCTCAAGCGGGTCAGGCGGCGCAAGGGGCCGCAGGGGCCGCCCAGCAACCTGGCGCGCAGGATACCGCCGAGCCGCGCCGCCGCGTCAGGCGTTGAGCGGCAGCCGACGCGGAAGCGCATGGCGGCTTCGGGGGCCACGACGTCGCAGCCCGCGGTCGGGCGCTTCACAACCACGATCTCGCCTGAAACCGCCGTCTGGCCTGCGAGTGCCGCAATCACCATCCGCCGCAATCACCATCCAATGGGTGGCCATCGCCGCCCCGTCAGATCGGGCGCCTGGATGTCTTTCCTATCTTGGTTGCGCATCGCCAAACCTGGAAGCCCGCTGACTGACGGTCGGCAGCGCCGATTGGATCAGCGCGAACGGCGCTACCAGCCGCAGCTCATGTCTTGGTGGCCTCCGGCTCGAACTCGGCGGGCCTGAGCTGGCGGGCAAGGCGATCGAGGATGCCGTTGACGACCTTCGGCTCTTCCTCGTCGAAGAAGGCGTGCGCCACGTTGATGTATTCGTTGATCGCGACACGGGCTGGTACGTCGCGCCGCTCCATCAGCTCGAACACGCCGCCGCGCAGGATCGCACGCAAGATGCTGTCGACGCGCTCGAGCCGCCAGCCGGTGGCCAGCTGATGGTCGACGAGCGGGTCGATGTCGCGCTGGCGGCGGACCACGCCACGCAGGATCTCGGCGAAGTAAACTGGATCGGCGCCGGCCAATGTCTCGCCATCCTCGGCGGTCGGGAAACGGATGGTGACGAACTCGTGGATCACGTCGTTCAGGTCCGTGCTCGCCATATCCATCTGATAGAGCGCCTGCACGGCCGCCATTCGCGAGGCCGTCCGCGGTTGCACGCCCTTCGACTTGGTGCTCGGCTTTGGTGACGGCGATTTGCGCTTCTCGCTCGTCATGCGCCTTGCCCCTGGAACGTGCGCTGCAGCTCGATGAGCCGGAGGCACGCCCGCGCCGCGTCACCGCCCTTGCCCTCGCGACCGCCCCTGGCACGCGCCATGGCCTGAGCCTCGGTATCCACCGTCAGGATGCCGTTCCCGATCGGAATATGGTGGCGGACGGCAACCTCCATCAGCCAGTGGTTGGCGTTGTCGACGACCACATCGTAGTGTGACGTCTCCCCGCGAATGACGCAGCCAAGGGCGATGGCGCCGCAAAAGAGCGCGCTCGGCGCGCCTCGTGGAATGAGACCAGCCTCTGTCGATAGCGCCAGCACATGCGGAATCTCGAGCGCTCCCGGCACGACGACGCGCTGGTAGGTGACGCCGCACGCATCCAACTCGGCGGTCGCACCGGCGACCAGTTCATCGGAAACTTTCTCGTAGTACCGCGCCTCGATGATGAGCACGCGCGCCTTGATCCGCGGGGTTTCCGGCGGCTTGGAAAGCTTCGAGCTGGGTATGCCGACCCTGGAGATCATGATGCCTATTCGATCCTTCGTGTGCCGGCGATGGTGAGGCCGAAAGCCTCGACGCCGTTGTAAACATGAGCCGGCGAATTCGTCAGCAACGTCATTTCACCGACGCCAAGATGGCGCAGAATCTGCGAGCCGATGCCAATCTCGACCTGTCGGCGCTCACGGCTACCGTCGACCGGCTCAGCCGGGTGCAACCGCGACGCCACCCATTGCGAGATCGATTTTGGCCTAAGGTCGCGGATCAAGACAATGACACCGCGGTCGGCTTTCGCAATCGCGGTCATCGCCTTGTCGATCAGACTGCCGGATTCCCGCCCGTCGATGATACCCGCAAGATCGGCCAGTGCGTCTACGGCATGCACCCGCACGAGAACACGACCGGGCTTGGAGAGATCGCCTTTCACCAGCGCGATGTGCTCGCCCGGCTCCACGGTCGTCTCGAACACATAGAGCATGAACGGCCCGGCCGTCGCCGAGGTGACTGGAAGTTGCGCAACCTGCCGTACGATGCGGTCGTTCTTGAGGCGGTAGGCGATCAGTCCATCGATGGCGCCGATCTTCAGGCCATGACGCTGGGCGAACGGGACGAGATCGGACATCCTGGCCATGGTGCCGTCGTCATTCATGATCTCGCAGATGACAGCGGCAGGGTAAAGTCCGGCGAGGCGGGCCAAATCAATCGAGGCTTCGGTATGCCCGGCGCGAACCAGCGTGCCGCCATCGCGGGCGACGAGCGGGAAAACGTGACCCGGCGAGACGATATTCTCGGCGCCCTTGGTCGGGTCTATGGCCGCCGCGATCGTTCGC
>PEQZ01000103.1 GCA_002928395.1 Hyphomicrobium sp. | reverse complement strand
CGGCTCTCCTCATCTTTCAACTTGCCTGCCGCCAGGGGCGCCCCCGGAACCGGCTCATAAATCTGTCCGTCAAACCCGACCCAGGCTGCCGGCGTCCGGTTGGTCCAGACGTTCAGCCGCCACTCCGGCCGGGTCAGGCATACTTCGCCTTAACCTCTTCCGCGACGTTACGCGGGACTTCCGCGTAATGCGCGAACTGCATCGTGTATGACGCGCGACCTTGGCTCATCGACCGCAACTGGCTCACGTAGCCGAACATGTTTGCCAGCGGCACAAACGCCCGCACCACGGTCGCGTTGCCGCGCATTTCCTGGTTGCGGATCTGGCCGCGACGCGAGTTGACGTCGCCGATGACACCGCCGACGAAATCACCAGGCGTCACGACTTCGACGTCCATGATCGGCTCGAGCAGCTTCACGCCGCCCTTCTCGCAGCCTTCCTTCATCGCCTGCCGGGCCGCGATCTCGAACGCGATCGCCGACGAGTCGACTTCGTGGTAGGCGCCGTCGTAGAGCGTGACTTTCATGTCGACCATCGGGAACCCAATGAGGACGCCATTGTCCCAGACCGAGTTGATTCCCTTTTCGACGCCAGGGATGTATTCCTTCGGCACCGTGCCTCCGATGATCTCGGGCGTGAACTCGTTGCCTTTGCCGATCTCGTTCGGCTCCAGGCGCAGCTTCACGCGGGCGAACTGCCCTGTGCCGCCCGTCTGCTTCTTGTGCGTGTAGTCGATCTCAGCAGGGCGCGCGAGCGACTCGCGGTAGGCCACTTGCGGTGCACCGACGTTGACCGCGATGTTGTGCGGTTCGCGGCGCATGATGTCGACCTTGATGTCGAGATGCAGTTCACCCATGCCCTTGAGGATGGTCTCGCCCGACTCCTGGTCGACAGAGACCCGGAACGAGGGGTCCTCCACCGACATCATATGAAGGACCTGGGCCATCTTTTCCTGATCGGCTTTGGTCTTAGGCTCCACCTTCATCTCGATAACGGGGTTCGGGAACTCCATCTTCTCGAGAATGACGGGCTTGGACGCATCCGAAAGCGTCTCCCCTGTGCGTGTATCCTTGAGGCCGGCGAGCGCGACGATGTCACCGGCGAATGCCTCGTCGACCGACTTGCGGTCGTCGGCGTGCATTTCATAGATCATACCGACGCGCTCTTTCTTGTCGCGCGTGGTTTGGGCGAGCGCCATGCCCTTCTCGAGCTTGCCCGAGTAGATGCGGCAGAACGTGATCGAGCCGACGTGTGGGAAGCTCATGATCTTGAACGCGATCATGGCCAGCGGGTCGGCGTCGTTGGGACGACGGAGAGCGTCAGCGCCCGTTTTGAAGTCGATGCACTTATAGGCTTCGCGGTCCGTCGGCGCTGGCAGGAAGTCGACGACTGCGTCGAGCAGCGGCTGTACGCCCTTGTGCTTGAACGCCGAGCCGCACATCATCGGATAGAACGCGCGCGTGATGGTCGCCTTGCGGATCAATTTCCGCAGCGTGTCGACATCCGGCTCCTTGCCATCGAGATATGCCTCCATGGCCGTGTCGTCCATCTCGACCGCAGCCTCGATCAGCGCAGCGCGATACTCGGCCGCCTTGTCCAGAAGATCCTCCGGGATCTCCTTGATGACCATTTTGGCGTCCTTGCCATCGCCGTCCCAGACGATGGCCTTCATCTCGATGAGATCGACTACGCCGAGGAAGTCGCCCTCGGCGCCGATCGGCAGCTGGATCGGAACGGCGCGAGCGCCGAGCTTTTCCTTGATATCGTCGAGGCACATGTAAAAATCGGCGCCGGTCTTATCCATCTTGTTGGAGAAGATGATGCGCGGCACCGCGTACTTGTCGCCCTGGCGCCAAACCGTCTCGGTTTGCGGCTCCACACCCTGGTTCGAATCGAGCACACACACCGCGCCGTCGAGCACGCGCAAACTGCGCTCGACTTCGATGGTAAAGTCTACGTGACCAGGTGTATCGATGATGTTCAGGCGGCGCTTGCGGCCGTCCCGGCCGGGCCAGAAGCACGTGGTCGCAGCCGACGTGATCGTGATGCCACGCTCCTGCTCCTGCTCCATGAAGTCCATGGTTGCAGCGCCATCATGTACTTCGCCGATCTTGTGCGACTTGCCGGTGTAATACAGCACGCGCTCCGTCGTCGTCGTCTTGCCCGCATCGATGTGGGCCATGATTCCGAAGTTCCGGTAGTCTTCGATCGCGTATTGGCGTGCCATGGGAGGCCCCTGATTGCTCTTCTTCGTTTGCGCTTCGGTTGCCCACTCGGCAACCGCGCAAGTCGTTTGCGCTTCGGTTGCCCACTCGGCAACCGCGCAAGTCGTTTGCGCTTCGGTTGCCCACTCGGCAACCGCGCAAGTCGTTTGCGCTTCGGTTGCCAACTCGGCAACCGCGCAATCACCAACGGTAGTGCGAGAAGGCGCGGTTCGCCTCCGCCATCTTGTGTGTGTCTTCACGCTTCTTGACCGCGGTTCCGCGGTTGTTTGCGGCATCGAACAACTCGCCCGAAAGCCGATCGACCATCGTATTCTCGTTCCGAGCGCGCGCAGCCGTAATGAGCCAGCGAATTGCAAGTGCCTGGCGGCGCTCCGTGCGAACTTCAACCGGCACCTGGTAGGTCGCACCGCCGACGCGCCGCGACCGAACCTCGACGGCCGGCATCACGTTCTCCAGTGCCGAGCGAAACATCTGCAGGGGATCACCCTTGCCCTTCTGTTCCATCTTCTCGAGAGCACCATAGACGATGCGCTCGGCGACCGATTTTTTGCCCTGCTCCATCACCGCGTTCATGAATTTCGTGATGACGAGATCCCCGAACTTCGGATCCGGGTTCACTTGCCGCTTTTCTGCACTATGACGTCGGGACATCGCTTCAAGCCCTTCGCTTCTATTTGTGTTCGCCTAAGCCGCCACTCGGCGGCGCTGACATCCGGCCGACCGGACCGGATCGAAACTGCCGCTACTTCGGCCGCTTGGCACCGTACTTCGAACGGCGCTGCTTGCGAGCCGACACGCCCTGCGTATCAAGAACGCCGCGGATGATGTGGTAACGCACACCGGGGAGATCCTTGACGCGACCGCCGCGGATCAGCACCACGGAGTGCTCCTGCAGGTTGTGTCCCTCGCCCGGAATGTAGCCGATGACTTCAAAGCCATTTGTCAACCGGATCTTGGCGACTTTCCGCAGCGCCGAGTTCGGCTTCTTCGGCGTCGTGGTGTAAACACGCGTGCAGACACCCCGCTTCTGCGGGCAAGACTCCATGTGCCGCGACTTCTCGCGGTAAGTCTTGGCTTCACGCGGCTTCCGGATCAGCTGTTGTATGGTCGGCATGCGCCTCGTCCTACCTCAGACGCCCACGCGACATGCGCAAGCGCCAAACCGAAACTGCCGGAGCCCGCCTTCGCGGGCATCCGGCACGAACCCAGAGGATCGCGCAGCCAGAACGGACTGCAGATCGTGGAATTGACTATTGTCTGCGTCTTTCCGGAAGAGTTTAGCCCGGCCCTGCCGCCTGAAAGGCGCGGGGCAGTTTGGCTACTACCATCCGTTGGATTTGCGAACCTATATACACAGCGCAACTGCGGGTCAACTGCCGCTCGCTTGCTGCATGAACTTTTTTTGGCAACTGCGAAGAAGCCGGCGATTTGTCCCCGGCTTCCTTCGCCCCTTGCAAGGCTATTCTGCGGCTTCTTCGCTCGGTCGGCGGCGGCGGCGAGCGGCAGGACCACCCTCGCCCGGACCCGACAACGACCGGTCGCCGTCGCCCTTGGCGGTCTCTTTCGAGATGAGCGTGTCGCGATCGGCGGCGATCTTGCGCAGCTTGCGCAGCATACCGCCGGTCCCGGCCGGAATAAGCCGTCCGACGATGACGTTCTCCTTGAGGCCCTCGAGCGTGTCGGTCTTGCCGTTCACCGCGGCGTCCGTCAACACACGCGTGGTCTCCTGGAACGACGCCGCCGAAATGAACGAGCGGGTCTGCAGCGAGGCCTTGGTGATGCCGAGCAGAACCGGGTTGGCCTGCGCCAGCTTCTTGCCGGCCTTTTCAGCGAGCGCATTGCGATCGTCGAACTCGATGCGGTCGACCTGCTCGCCCTTGATCATGTCGGTCTCGCCGCTGTCGATGATCTCCACCTTCTGCAGCATCTGCCGGACGATCACCTCGATGTGCTTGTCGTTGATCGTCACACCCTGCAGACGATAGACGTCCTGGATCTCGTTGATCAGGTAGTTCGCGAGTTCCTCGACACCCTTGATGGCGAGAATGTCGTGTGGCGCCGGGTGCCCGTCGTAGACGAAGTCGCCGCGCTCGATGTGGTCACCGTGCTGAACCGCGAGGCTCTTGCCGCGCGGGATCAGATACTCGACCTGCTTCTGGGTCTCGTCATCCGGCTTGATGTAGATGCGCTGCTTGTTCTTGAAGTCCTTGCCGAACTCGACGGTACCTGAGACCTCCGCGATGATCGCGTGGTCTTTCGGACGACGGGCCTCGAACAACTCGGCCACCCGCGGCAGACCGCCCGTGATGTCGCTCTGCTTGGCCGAAGCCATGGGACTGCGGGCCAGCACGTCACCGGCCTTCACATGCGCGCCGGGTTCGACCGACAGGATCGCATCGACCGACAAAAGGTAGCGTGCGTCGCCGCCGCGCTGCACCTTGATCGGCTTGCCCTTCGCATCCTTGACGACGATGGCGGGCTTCAATTCCGCGCCACGCGGCGTCGCACGCCAGTCGGTGATGACGCGGTTGGTGGTGCCCTTCACTTCGTCGGTCTGCTCACGCATCGAGGCGCCTTCGATCAGGTCCTCGAACTCGACCGTACCCGTGACTTCCGTCAGGATCGGGCGTGTGAATGGATCCCACTGCGCCAGACGCGTCCCGCGCTTCACCTCGTCGCCGTCGTCGACATGGACACGCGCGCCGTAGACGACCTTGTGGGTCGCCAGTTCCTTGCCAGACTGGTCGGAGATGACGATCGCCATCGTCCGCCCCATGGCGATGTTACGGCCCTGGCTATCCTTCACGACGGCGCGATTCTTCAGCGTCACCTTGCCGTTGAAGCTGCTCTCGATAAACGACTGATCGACCACGTTGGCCGCGCCGCCGATGTGGAACGTGCGCATCGTGAGCTGGGTGCCGGGCTCGCCGATCGACTGCGCGGCGATCACGCCGACAGCCTCGCCGATGTTGACCGGCGTTCCGCGTGCGAGGTCACGGCCGTAGCAGCTGCCGCACACGCCCGAGAGCGTCTCGCACGTCAGCACAGACCGGATACGGACTTCCTGCACCTCGGCTTTGCCGATGGCTTCGGCTTCCTTTTCTTCTATCAACTTACCCGTTGGCACGATCACTTCGCCCGTCGCCGGGTTCTTGATGTCCTCAGCGGCCGTGCGGCCGAGCACGCGCGCGGCCAGCGTTACGATGACCTGACCAGCGTCGACGACGGCCTGCACCTTGATGCCGCCTTCCGTACCGCAATCTGGCTCGGAGATGATCGCATCCTGAGCCACGTCCACGAGGCGGCGAGTCAAGTAACCGGAGTTTGCGGTCTTCAAGGCGGTGTCGGCGAGACCCTTGCGGGCTCCGTGCGTCGAGTTGAAGTACTCGAGAACGCTAAGACCTTCCTTGAAGTTCGAGATGATCGGCGTTTCGATGATCTCGCCCGAGGGCTTGGTCATCAGCCCGCGCATGCCGGCCAGCTGTTTCATCTGGGTCGGCGAGCCGCGGGCACCCGAATGGCTCATCATGTAGACCGAGTTGATCGGCTTCTCGCGGCCGGTCTTGGCGTCCTTATGCGTCGCCGAGATGCGGTCCATCATGTCCTTGGCGATCTGGTCGGTGCACTTGGACCAGGCATCCACGACCTTGTTGTACTTCTCCAGCTGGGTGATGAGACCGTCCTGGAACTGCTGCTCGAAATCGCGCACCTCGCCCGTGGTCTTCTCGACGATACGGGTCTTGGATTCCGGAATCTGCATGTCGTCCTTGCCGAACGAGATGCCGGCCTTGAAGGCATGGTGGAATCCCAGCGCCATAATGCGATCGCAGAAGATGACCGTCTCCTTCTGACCGCAGTTGCGGTAGACGGCGTCGATCATGCCCGAGATGGCCTTCTTGGTCAGCAGCTGGTTGACGAGCGCGTACTTGATGCCCGGCTGCTTCGGCAGATTCTCGGCCAGGAACATACGGCCTGGCGTGGTGTCGACCACTTCTGTAACGGTCTTGCCGTCGGCACCGATCGACGTGAACCGGCCACGTACCTTGGCGTGCAGTGTCACAGCCTTGGCTTCGAGCGCATGGCGGAGTTCGCCCACCGAACCGAACACCATGCCCTCGCCCGGCTCCTTGTCGCGGATGATCGACAGGTAATAGAGGCCGAGCACGATATCCTGAGACGGAACGATGATCGGCTGGCCGTTCGCCGGATGCAGAATGTTGTTCGTCGACATCATCAGCACGCGGGCTTCGAGCTGGGCTTCCAGGGACAGCGGCACGTGGACCGCCATTTGGTCGCCGTCGAAGTCGGCGTTGAAGGCCGCGCAAACCAGCGGATGCAGCTGGATCGCCTTGCCCTCGATGAGCGTTGGCTCGAATGCCTGGATGCCGAGGCGGTGCAGCGTCGGCGCGCGATTCAGCATCACCGGGTGCTCGCGGATGACTTCGTCGAGCACGTCCCAGACCTCGGGCTTCTCCTTCTCGACGAGCTTCTTCGCCTGCTTGACCGTCGCCGCCTGACCGAGCGTCTGCAATCGCGCGTAGATGAACGGCTTGAACAGTTCGAGCGCCATCTTCTTAGGCAGGCCGCACTGGTGCAGCTTGAGCTCGGGCCCCACCACGATCACCGAACGGCCAGAGTAGTCGACGCGCTTGCCGAGCAGGTTCTGCCGGAAGCGGCCCTGCTTGCCCTTGAGCATGTCGGCGAGCGACTTGAGCGGACGCTTGTTGGCGCCGGTGATGACGCGGCCACGACGGCCGTTGTCGAACAGCGCGTCGACGGCCTCCTGCAGCATCCGCTTCTCGTTGCGGATAATGATGTCGGGTGCGCGCAGCTCCATCAGCCGCTTCAGACGGTTGTTGCGGTTGATGACGCGACGGTAGAGATCGTTGAGATCGGAAGTCGCGAAGCGCCCGCCGTCGAGAGGGACGAGCGGACGCAGCTCCGGCGGGATGACCGGAACCTGGGTCAAAATCATCCACTCGGGACGGTTGCCGCTCTCGATGAAGGCCTCGATGACCTTGAGGCGCTTGCCGAGCTTCTTCGGCTTCAATTCCGTGGTCGCTTCCGAGATCTCCTGGCGCAGGTCGACGGCGATCTTGTGCAGGTCCATCTGCGACAGGATCTCGCGGATGGCTTCCGCGCCGATACCGGCCGAGAAGCTGTCCTGGCCGTGCTCTTCGAGTGCCTGGACCATCTGCTCTTCGGACAGCAGTTGCTTTTCCTTGAACGGCGAGATGCCGGGCTCGGTGACGATGTAATTCTCGAAATAGAGGACCCGCTCCAGATCCTTGAGCGTCATGTCGAGCAGAAGGCCTATGCGCGACGGCAGCGACTTCAGGAACCAGATGTGCGCGACGGGGGCTGCAAGCTCGATATGCCCCATGCGCTCACGGCGAACCTTGGCGAGCGTC
>PEQZ01000102.1 GCA_002928395.1 Hyphomicrobium sp. | reverse complement strand
GGCCCGGCCGATCGCGCCGTTCTCTGCTACGGCGATAATGAGGGAAACGTCGGGAGAGGATCTTGCTGGGATGGCCATGGTTTACTCTGTGCGGGGATATTTCCATATGCTACCCGAAATAAGTGCACGCGGAGTAGAACGATTTCGTCGTGGTCGGCGGACCTTTGACAGGTCGAGCGGCGGCACTGAAGATGTGCTTAACGGGGGATCTAATGGGCATTCTGGTCCGACTTTTCGGCGCGGCGGTGCTGTTTTCCATGCTGCTGGGCTGCTCCGCGTACATGGCGGCAAATCAACCTGGACCCAAGGACCTGTCCCTGCTCAACAACGGTACGCCGCGCGCTAAGTTGATCGCGGAGTACGGAGCACCTATTCACACCGAGATGAAGGACGGCACTCGCCGCGACATCTTCAAGTTCAAGCACGGTTATCACGGCGGGGTCAAAGCTGCCCGGGCGATCGCTCATGGCGCTGCAACAGTCGCCACCCTCGGGCTTTGGGAAATTGTCGGCACGCCGACCGAAGGCTATCTGAACGGGACGGAGTTGAGCGCCGAGGTCCGCTATGATGGCGGCGACGCGGTAGCGCTGGTCAAACCGCTGACCGGCGAGGACGAGATCGCCCGCGCCATTGGTCCGGCCGGTGGGGTTCCCGCCCAAGCTTCTGTCCGCTCCAGCGCGCCCATTGAGACGTCGAGCACGCGCTGAGCCGGGAGCGGCAGCGCCGGTTCGACGGAAGCTATACCGCCACGGGCGCCGAAATGTGCGGCCATGGGTCATAGCCGTCGAGACGGAAGTGCTCGTACTCGAAGCGGAAAATGTCGTCGACGGACGGGTCGATCCACATGGCCGGCAGCGGCTTCGGCGTGCGCGCGAGTTGGGCCTCCACCTGTTCGAGATGATTGAGATAGAGGTGCGCGTCGCCGAAGGTGTGGACAAATTCGCCGGGTTTCAGCCCGGTCACCTGCGCCATCATCATCGTCAGCAGCGCGTAGCTGGCGATGTTGAACGGCACGCCGAGGAAGATGTCCGCCGATCGCTGGTAGAGCTGGCACGAGAGCTTCCCTTCGGTGACATAGAACTGGAACAGGCAATGGCAGGGCGCCAGCGCCATGTCCGGGATGTCGGCCGGGTTCCACGCCGAGACGATGATGCGACGCGAATCCGGATTCGATTTCAACGTGGCCACAGCTTCCGAGATCTGGTCGATGGAAGCGCCGTTGGGCTTAGCCCAAGACCGCCATTGCTTCCCGTAGACGGGACCCAGGTTGCCGTCGTCCCGCGCCCACTCGTCCCAGATCCTGACGCCGTTGGCCTTGAGATAGGCCGTGTTGGTGTCGCCGCCAAGAAACCAGATCAGTTCGTGGATGATCGACTTCAGGTGCAGCTTCTTGGTCGTGACGAGCGGAAAGCCATAGGCCAAGTCGAACCGCATCTGATGCCCGAATACGCTGAGCGTGCCGGTGCCGGTGCGGTCGGTCTTTCGGATGCCGGTGTCGCGGACCCGGCGCATGAGGTCGAGATACTGCTGCATGGGTATTTTCTAGCGTGATTCCGGTACCGGGAAAGATCATGACTTACAGCGAAATCGGCAGCCACTTGAGACCAAGCGCCAGCGTCGTGTTGTAGACGCCGTGACAGAGCATGGGAACCCACAGGCTGCCGGTTCGCACGAGCAACCAACAAAAATAGAGCCCGATGAGAAACACCTCGACGAGGCCGAGGAGCGAGTAGCCGGCGTGCAGCGCCGTCCAGCCGAGTGTCGAGACGATCGCGGCACCCGCGAGCCCGAGCCGGGATTTCGACAACGCCGGGTACAGAAAGCCGCGAAACAGCAACTCTTCAGCCAGCGGCGCGCCGACGCCGAGCACGACCAACGCGGCTAATCCATGCTCGGAGCGGATGAGGGCTCTGGCTGGCGCCAGATCGTCCACGACGGCCGATCGGTCGATAGAAAGAGCGATAGCGGCATAGATTACGGCAAACGCCGCAAGGCCCAGCAGCGCGGTTGCGACGATGCGAGCGCCACCCGCAGGGCCGCGGAGCATCAGCGCCGCCGCCGGTCGGCTGCCGGATACGCATGAAACGAGCAGAGTGAGCACAACGACCGTCGACTGAAAACCGGCCAGCGCGGCTAACGTGGACAAAGTTTTGGTGGTGGTGGGTCTGTGGAGGTCGCCGGTCTCGCCAAACCCCGACCCGACCGCGAATGCGCGGGCGAGTTCAGCGCTTACCTGAAGCCCCGCGCCGAGGATCAGGAACGATATGACCGTGGCCTGGGCAGCTGTCCACGTGGTGGCCGGCCAAGAGGTCATGACTGGGCTCCCAGGGTGTTGCTAAAGCTCAGGAAAGTATCGAACCCGCGCTTGCCTGCCGGTGGTCTGCACCGGCGTCCCGACGCTTCATCCGTCACGCCCCGAACCTCGACTTTGCGCGACGATGCAGCGAATTCTTTTTTTTGTGCCCGCTCATGGCTATATTGGGTATGCCGGATTCGTCCGGCTATGGTGATAAACGCGGTCGGAATAAGCCTTTCGGACCCGGGGGCGGTACCCGGCGCCTCCACCACAAGCCGCAGCTTTGGCCGGATCTCGGTCCTGGCAGCGGTTTGTGGCGGGGGCGAAATAGGTTCGACGAGGGGTATAAAGGGCTTGCTTTTGCTCGGCATGGTTCCGCCGTTATCGGGCCATCCAGAATAGTTGCCAATGACAACTATGCTGAGGTTGCTCTCGCTGCGTAATGCGGCGCGATCGACCTGAACTCAAGTCCTTGCTCCTAGCCGGGTAAGGCGCGGTTCGGAGGGCACCGGGCAACAGAAGCCCTCCACTCAACTCGCGGGCCCATTCGGGGCGGCGAGGCGACGCGGAGTAGCTGGGAAGCGCATGACGTCCGACACCACCATCGACTACGAGGCGCTGACGCAGGACGCGATGCGGAGCGTCGTGCGCGCCGTACTCACTCGTGCCGCCGAGCAAGGCCTGCCGGGAAACCATCATTTTTTCATTTCGTTCGACACCCAGGCGCCCGGCGTCATCGTGTCGAAGCGCTTGAAGGACAGTCCAAAGTACCAGAACGAAATGACCATCGTGCTGCAGCACCGCTTCTGGGGACTGGCGGTCAGCGACGAAAAGTTCGAAGTGAAGCTGACGTTCGACGGAATCCCCGAGCGGTTGGTGGTGCCTTTCAAAGCCATCAAGGTCTTCTTCGATCCGAGCGTCCGTTACGGATTGCAATTCGAGGACGCAGATCAGACGCTCGAGACGGCGGGCGATGCGATGGCAAACGAGGAGACCGGCCCCGATGATCCAGCCTCTGACGGTGGCCGGGTAACGACGACCCGGTCTCAAGGGCCACGCAAGCCACGCGCCGCGAGAAAACCACGGGCCGAACGCGAGCCTGCGCCAGCCGGAGGAACACCGCCGCCAGCACGACTGGCGCCAGCGACCGCCACACCGTCGGCAGCGACGCGCACTTCGTCGAGCGCAACTCCGCCACCGACTGCTGCAACAGCGGCGAGCGTGCCCTCGACCGCGCCGCCCGTCGCGGTGAAGCCGCAGGACGTCAAGACCGTGGAAACCCGCTCGCCGGACGGTAAGCCCGCGGATAGCAAAACCATAGCACCGGCCGCTGCCGGCGCGCAGATTGTCAGTCTCGACCAGTTCCGCAAGAAGTAGTGCAAGGCGGGTCCTGGCCCGGGATGTCGTTCGAAAGGACGGTGTCGCATGCGCAATACGTTGTCCTACGCATTGCTGACCGAGATCGGGAAGGTACTGATCATCCTCACCGTGCTGATGTTCCTCCAGTACGTGCGCCACGAGGGCGCGCCCGACGCATCGCCGCGTGCCCTCACGCAGGCTGAAACGAACGACACGTTGGAGCCTCTCCGCCCGCCTGCCGACACCGCGCGCTAATTGCTCGCAACGCTTCACGATCGATTTCGCGCGCCACGCTCGGATCGCGACACGATCAAGCGAACATGCTTGGAACAAACGGGTGATCAGACCTTCGGCTTCAACTCCGAGGTGGTGGGGGTATCACGGTTGAAGTTGAGGGTCAGCACGCCGTTATCGAGTTCGGCGCATTCGGCATTGGCGACGAACGGGTCCGTTACCTCGATATCGGCTGCCTCGGCGCACAGCGCGACCGTCGGGAACGGCTTGACGTTGACGCCGCTGTCGCCATTCGGCAGCGAGAGCATGGTGATGAGCACAATGACTTTGGGTTCCATGGCGGGATCCTCGTGTTCCACGGGCTGAAGGTGTCGAGGAGACCGAGGCCTCCCCGGCTCACGCACGGCAACACGGGACGCTGTATGAGCAGAACGCGGGTGCAACGGCTGGCACCGAACGATGGCCGCGCGGGACTCACGCGTCGGCCCGGCACAACACCTTCCACCAAACAAAAACGGCAATAAAAAGAATGCGTTATGATCCATCCCGGCACAATGGCAGCGACGCGCATCGATCCTCACGGCCGATCGCAGTTCCATGCTGGCCACGGCTCGGCCTGATCAATCCGTGAGATCCCACGCCTTGAACAGGATCTTGATCAGCACCTCGGTGCGCGAAAGAATGGCCTGCCGGTTCCACTCCGGGGTTTCTGCGGCCTGTTGCGAGAGCGTGAAGGCCGATCGCTCCAGAATCGGCCGCTTGTCCGGCCAGTCGTGCGTCTCGGCGAGCTGATTGTCGGATTGGCTCAGAAAAGTAAGATTTCCGAGCCGGTGCATGTGCTCCGCAATCGAATTCTTGGTCTTGAAATGCACCCACCAATTCCGGTTCCTGGGCGGATTGCGGGGCAGCACGTGCTCGATCGTCAAGGTTTCCTTGTGGACCGGCCCGGGATCGCTGCCGAGCAGCTTGCTCAAACGCCGCAGCACGGCCGGAGCATGGGCCTTCTTGCAAAAATTTTGGGCCCGGAGATTCATAGTCGCGTCACGGCGTAGCGCCGCCTCGATCTCGAGTGACCGCATATCCTCGGGGCCGGACACGTCGTCAATGTCGTTGGCGACTGCGATCATGCGTGATCGCTGCAGCGGCGGATCGATGCCGGCTAAGCGCATCATCCACACCAGCCGTTCCAGCCGCCGGAAGAACAGCGGCCCGTCGCTGTGGGACGTACCGCGCGTTTCGATCCAGCGCAGCGCCGCCGGCCGCCACAGGCTGCCGTCGATCCACGACAGATGGACGACGCCGTCGCGCGCATCCTCCGGCAACGGACCCCGCCCGCCAATCGCCGCCTCCAGTACGGCGTAGTGGTTGGCATAGGGCACCAACCAGCCGTCCGTGAATACGGAGGCGTCACGGTCGAGGGCGAACAACATGCAGATATCGTTCTGGACGGGGTTGTCCAATCGCTTGCGCGATTTCAATGTGCGGATGTGAAGCAGAAGATCGCCGAGCCGCGCCGGCCCGAGTTTATGTTCGCAGGCTTCCCATTTTCGACTCGCGGCCAATCGTTCTTGCGGCGCCATAACGGCGAGGATCGTCGCCTTGGCGTCGGCCGCCATATCGAGCTCAACGGTGGTGTCGCTCTCGACATTGAAAACCCGCCAAGCCTCGGCTTCGTCGTCGAACTCATGCACCACGACGCGGCACCGGTGGGATAGGAATTCAAACAGCTTGGCTCGCAGTTCCGCTCCGGACTTGCCGTCGCCCAGACGGCTCCTGATGAAATCGCGAACTTCGAGTATGTTACGCTCGCAGTCTGACAGGTCATCCTCGGCGTCGTCCATGGGCTCGACCATCGTCGCACCGGCATCTTGAACGTGCACCCGCAGGAACTCCGCCAAGCGGGGTTGCGGGGAAAGCTTGTACCGATGGGGCGTGGCGCCTTCGACCGAGATGAAACCGGCGACCTGCAAGCTCAGCGGGCCATCGACATCGAGGTCACGCAGCACGGCAAACAGGATGGTCAACGTGAGAATGCGCTGGTGGCCATTGACAATGGCGAAACCCGGCTGGCCCTGAGCGGTCGCGAAATACAGCGTCCCGAGCAGAAACTCAGACCCGGCGCCGGGTTTGGACATGGCCTCCAGGAGATCGCCCAGAAGGCGGGCGACTTGGCGGGTCTGCCACGCGTAGGCACGCTGGAACCAGGGCAAGCGAAAGTGGGCTGATTGGGAAAACAGTTCGCCGATAGTGCAGACGCGGACTGAAATCAAACTGGGCATCGACTGGAACGCTCCTGCACACGCTTCGAATTGCGGCGCAGCCGGCCGACATCTGGGAAATGATAGTCTGCAATCGAACTGTCCCACGCTCGACAAGAACCGTGTTCGGAGCGCGCGATTGCCGAGCCACCTATCGACCTCATCGCCATAGCCGCCACCGGTGGCGACAGCCGCGCGCGAACCGACTATTCTGTGAGGCATCTCGAAAACGGCAACTACCGTACCGTAACCGTAAGACAGATCAGCACACCAGCGCGGGCGCGGCAAGGTGGAGCCGGAGCGAGCGGCTCAAAAGCAACAACAAGCGATTTTCGCGCGCCAGGACCTCGGCTGGACCCCACTGCCGCGCAGCGACGACATCGTCGATGAGGTTCAATGTAGGCACGTTCGGATCGCCCCGCTCATAGATCTCGCGCTTGCCTGCGAAATCCTGGTTGCGCGCAGCCTCGTTCTGCCTTTGCGACACCAGTACCAGGTTGCCAAGGCACTGCGTCATCGCCTCCCGGCTCTCGGCGTCAGGAAACAGCCGGCGCCACTCGCTGTTGATCGCAGGACGCTGCGGCAACACATGTTCGACGCTCCAGTGGGCCGGATCGCGGCGCGCAAAGCCGCCGTCGATCTCGTCGGACAGCCGCAAAAGTACCAGCTTGGAAAACAGCGGGCTGCGCCGCCACAGCGCTTTCAAGTTAAACGATATGTTGCGTTGCTCTTCCCGGGTGAACTCGAACAAGGGAGCGCTGATCGCGAAGTTCTTACCGGCACGGATCGCCGACACCACCGGCGCAAATCGGCGCATGCGCTTGTCCGCGCCGATCAAGAGCAAGCGCATCAGATAAGCCATGCGGTCGATTTCGGCCAGGTAGGCCTCGCCATCGGGGTGATGGTCGTTGATCGCGCGAAGGGTCACGATGGCAGCAGGAACCCAATCCTCTCCGCTGAGACGGCCGAGATTGACAAGATGCCGTTGCATGACGATCGGGAGATCGCTGCCTCGACCTCCGCTATCGACGATCTCACGATAAGCGGCGGCCATTGGCGCCAGGGTGCCGAGCACAAACGGCTCCGGCCCGCCCGCATCCGCCACGAGCGTCCTCACCGCCGAAATCACCTGCGGGCGGGCCAGCCCATGGACCGCCTTCAAGTGACTGAAGAAGCGGTCGAAGTTTTGACCCAGACCGGCACTGGCGGTGTCCCACGCATCGACGACGGCACCACTTGTCCCGGGGGGGAGCCCCGCGAGCACTTCAGCTTTGAGAATATCGCTGCGCAACAGCGGGCGTCCGCGATCGTTCAGAACCTCGAAGAATTTGTGCGCACGATCCATGTCCGTGCTGAAAATGACAACGAAATGCGCCCGGTCACAAAGATAGGCCGCGAGCCTGCGCCGTTGATCGGGCGCCACCGAGCCGAGCTCGTGCAGAAACAGTTCGCGGACCTCGACGATTGGGTGCGATCCCACCGCCGACGGGGTGTCGGTCAACGGAACGTCCACGGTAGCCCCAGGCACCGCGACGAACCGTTCGAAGAACGCCCGGTCCTTTCCCCGCATCTCCAACCGCTGGCGGCGAGGCAACTGGCCCGGCTGGCCGGTGCC
>PEQZ01000101.1 GCA_002928395.1 Hyphomicrobium sp. | reverse complement strand
CGGCTTACCCGATGGGATCATCGGAGGAGCCCCGCGACGCTGATATCCTCGTCCAGGTCGGGCCAGTGGATGCCCTCGCCGTCGCCGATCAACTCGAAGTTGCCGAGCTGCGGCCGGGTTGCGCGAGCCAGTTTCGGAAACCAAGCCAACGGTACCGACAATCGCCGGCCGTCGGCCAGTCGCACCGTCATTTCGTCGGTGCCGAAGGCGACGTCGGTGGCAAGAGGTGTGCGCTCAACCGTGGTAGTGCTCATTCCACGCCTCCAGTAGCGCTGCTTGATGCGTCTCGACGAGACCGGAAATCTCGGTCAGTTCATGGGCTGCAAAGTGGCGCGACTTCGCCAATTCTCCGGTATCGAGCCAGAATTTTGCCAGCGCTTTGTCGCGTTGCACATGGATATGCGGCGGCTCAGCCCCTTCGTTACTGTAGAAGAAAAACCGGTAAGGTCCAATTCGGAGCGCCGTGGGCATTGTCGCCGCCTGTTATTACATGTTGGGTCATGCTCACACCAACACCTTGCCTTCTTTGCCGATCGCGCGGCCGACTTCCTCGTCGGTGATGTCCTCGCCGAGCAGCATCTCGTTGTGCGGCTTGCCGGATGGGATCATCGGGAAGCAGTTGGCGAGCTTGGCCACGCGGCAATCGAACATCACCGGCACTTTGGTGTCGATCATCTCCATGATCGCCGCGTCGAGATCGGCGGGATGGTCGCACCGCATGCCCTTCCAACCATAGGCCTCGGCGAGCTTGACGAAATCCGGCAGCGCCTCGGTGTAGCTTTCCGACAGGCGATTGCCGTGCAGCAGCTGCTGCCACTGGCGCACCATGCCCATGTACTCGTTGTTGAGTATGAACACTTTGACCGGCAGGCGGTACTGCACCGCCGTCGAGCACTCCTGAATGTTCATCAGGATCGACGCGTCACCAGCCACGTCGATCACGAGCGACTTGGGATGGGCCAGCTGCACGCCGATCGCGGCCGGCAGACCGTAGCCCATGGTGCCGAGACCGCCCGACGTCATCCAGCGGTTGGGGTCCTCGAAGTGCATGAACTGCGCGGCCCACATCTGATGCTGGCCGACTTCCGTCGTGATGTAGGTGTCGCGGTCCTTGGTCAGGGCCTGCAGCCGCTCGAGCGCGTACTGCGGCATGATCTGGTCTTTCGACGGCTTGTAGCTGAGCGATTTCCGCGCCCGCCAGCCTTCGATGGATTTCCACCACATCTTGTGCGCGGCCTTGTCGACGACCGGTGCCTTGGCCTTCCAGATGCGCAGCATATCTTCCAGCACATAGGCGCAATCGCCGACGATCGGCACGTCTGCCCGCACGTTCTTGTTGATCGAGGAAGCGTCGATATCGACGTGGATCTTCTTCGACCCTGGTGAGAACGCGTCGAGGCGGCCGGTGATGCGGTCATCGAAGCGGGCGCCGATGTTGATCATCACGTCGCAATCGTGCATCGCCATATTGGCTTCGTAAGTTCCGTGCATGCCGAGCATGCCGAGCCACTGCTTGTCGGATGCCGGATAGGCGCCCAGGCCCATCAGCGTCGAGGTGATCGGATAGCCCGTCAGCCGCACGAACTCGCGCAGCAGCTGGCTGGCCTTCGGCCCCGAATTGATGACGCCGCCACCCGTGTAGAACAGCGGCCGCTTGGCGTTGGTGATCAGCTCGACCGCCTCGCGCACGGCGGGCTGCTCGGGTTTGAGCTTCGGCTTATAAGTCTTGTGGGCGATGTTCGACGGCCCGACGTAGTTGCCCGAAGCGAACTGAATGTCCTTCGGAATGTCGACCACGACCGGTCCCGGACGGCCGCTCTTGGCGATGTAGAACGCCTCGTGGAGGACACGCGCCAGATCGTTCACGTTCTTGACCAGCCAGTTGTGCTTGGTGCAGGGCCGCGTGATGCCGACCGTGTCGCACTCCTGGAAAGCGTCGTTGCCGATCATGTGGGTCGGTACTTGACCCGTGATGCAGACGACCGGGATCGAATCCATCAGAGCGTCGGTGAGGCCGGTGACGGCATTGGTGGCGCCGGGACCCGACGTCACGAGAACGACGCCGACCTTGCCGGTCGAGCGCGCATAGCCCTCAGCCGCGTGGACAGCGCCGCCCTCCTGGCGAACAAGGATGTGCTTGACCTTGTCCTGCTGGAACATCTCGTCGTAGATCGGCAGCACCGCGCCGCCGGGATAGCCGAACACGTGCTCGACACCCTGATCCTGGAGGGCCTTCAACACCATCTCGGCACCGGTCATCTGGCGCGCCATGTCCCTACTCCCTCTCTTCGCCCCGCCCGAAAGGACGCGGAATTGCAGTTTTGCCTCGACGGACACGGGCGGCGCCCCGATAGCCGCGCGGGCCGCACGTTAAGCAACCGAAGATGGGGGGTCAATGGTCAAGGATCAATAAACATCATGCTTTCGGCCATTTGGCTTTCCATTTGCTGCGTGAGAAGCCAATTCCACGACATCATATGACCGCGCAACCACGTTCGCTGCCGTTTGGTGAACTGGCGGGTTTCGGTCTGGGCCTGCGCAACGGCCGCGTCACGGGAGAGCGAACCGGCCAGCATCTGGGCCAGTGGCCTGACGCCGAGTGCGCGCATGGCCGGCAGCGCGGGATCGAGCCCGAGCGCGAGCAGGCGCGCGACTTCGTCGACCGCACCCTCGGCCATCATGGCGTCGAAGCGGGTATCTATGCGACGGTCAAGGGTCTCGATGTCCGGGGACACCACGAAACGAACCGTCGCCTCTGCCGGGACGACCGGCACCCCCGGCGTGCGCTGCCAGTCGGCCAGGGAGCGGCCGGTCGCGTCCAGGACTTCGAGCGCGCGTACGATCCGCTGGCTATCGTTGGGTGCCAGCCGCGCCGCCATCTCGGGGTCATCACGGTTGAGAATATCCCAAAGCGCTGAGGCGCCGCGCTCTTGTTCCAGCCGCCGCCAGTGCGTGCGGATCTCGTCCGCCACTGGCGGGATCGGCGACAACCCTTCGAGCAGCGCCTTGAAATAGAGCCCGGTTCCGCCGACCACGATGGGAACAAGCCCGTGCGACCGCGCACCGGCAATCTCGATTGCGGCCTCGCGCACGAAGCGTCCGGCCGAATAGGCTTCGCTCGCCGGCACATGGCCATAGAGCCGGTGCGGCGCGCGGGCTTCGTCCTCGTCCGAAGGTCGCGCGGTGAGAATGCGCAATTCCCGATAGACCTGCATGCTGTCGGCATTGATCACCACGCCGCCCAGCCGCCCGGCCAGCGCCAGCGCCAAGGCCGACTTGCCGGACGCGGTCGGGCCTGCGATGAGGATGGTTCGGTCGCTGGGGCGGGTTCTGCTCATGGCGGCAGATGTAGCGGCCGGAAGGCCGGGAGGCGATGGTTTTGCGAGGCCGGGCAGCGAGCATGCAGGGGAGACCGGAGTGAGACCGTTCGCAATCGTCGTAACAGGCAGGCCCGGTGATGAAGCGAGCCTCGCCGCCGCGTCCGCGCTCATTGAGCAATTGCCCCGTGATGTTCCCCTTCCCCTTGGCAAGGATGTTCCCCTCCCCCTTCGCGGGGAGGGGTTAGGGGTGGGGGGAACACGGGAGACGGGGTCAATGTCTTCACCCCACCCCCGACCCCTCCCCGTCGAGGGGAGGGGGGAAGGCCGCAGCCTCGGGGCGTCCGCGTTCGAAGTGATCGACGAGCGCGGTCGAGGATCCGCAGCCCAGTTGGGCGAAGTGTTGCGAGACTGCAATGTCGACGTCAATGTCGTTGAAACGCGAATGCGACGAAAGCGCCTGCTCGTCGCCGACATGGAGAGCACGATCATCGAGCAGGAGATGCTCGATGAACTTGCGGACTTCATCGGCGCGCGAGAGAAAATTGCCGCAATCACGGAACGCGCCATGCGCGGCGAACTCGAATTCGAGGCGGCATTGAAAGAGCGCGTGGCGATGCTGGCGGGCCTCGACGCCAGCGTGCTCGACCAGGTCGCCGAACGGATCACGCTGATGCCGGGCGCCGAGACGCTGATCCGCACGATGAAGGTCAACGGCGCCTACTGCGCGCTGGTCTCGGGCGGGTTCACGGTGTTCACCGAGCGCATCGCCCGGCGACTCGGCTTCGACGAGCACCAGGCCAACGTGCTCGAGATCGCAGGTGGCAAGCTGACGGGGCGGGTCGTAGAGCCGATCCTTGGCCGCGAGGCCAAGCGCCTCGCGTTGCTTCGGTTGACCGCGGAGCTCGGGATTGACCCGAGAGAGACAATAGCTGTGGGGGATGGCGCCAACGACCTCGCAATGCTGGAAGCCGCAGGGCTGGGAGCAGCGTTCCGCGCCAAGCCCAAGGTGTGCGAAGCCGTTGCCGCCATGTCGAATGGTGCGGTGCTGACCCACGGCGACCTCACCGCGCTGCTCTATCTCCAGGGCTATGCAGAGAGCGATTTTTCCGGTTGAGTTTGGTCGTCCCCGCTCACCCGCGTCGCGAAGCTCCGCCCGCAGCGCAACAATCAATCCGTTTACTGCTGTATCTCGTGTTCACCGCGGTCGCTCGAACGCTACCGGCAACAACCGAGTCGCGTCATCGGCTTACGCGCACGCCCTGCCAACCGCTATCAGCATCCAGGCACGGCGCTAGGGCATGGTGCATCGCGAGACTACTTTTCAGGGACAGCACTTTCCCTCTCGACGGCTCCGCGCAGAATCGGCACCATCGTCTCGTGAGCGTCCCCTTCAGCGCATACCAATTCGCCGGGTTCTCCTATGCTGAGAAATCTCCTCTGCGTCGCGCTTCTTTCCCTGACCATCATCGGCACGGCCGATATCATGCGTTCGGCCAGCACGCATTTGACGACGTTCCTCGCGGTGTCGGCCGCCGAGGCCGCGTCACCGGTTCGCGTCAGCGACGGTCGACGTGATGTGTGCGATCCAGCGTACATTACGTCGCCTGCTTGCCAGCGCCGTTTGCAGGTCGCCAGCCGCTACTGAGGGCGGGTGGACCTAAATTCCGAGGCGCGTGCGCAGGCCGCGCAGGGACGCGCGCGAGAGCACGCGTAATCGGGCGATGGGCGTGTGCGCCCGCTGTTTCAATTCGAGCCAGTACCTTGTGGCGCTGGGCTTCAGGCGACTCCAGGCTCGCTTGGACATCCGTCGGACCAGGTTCTTGATCATCCGTCCGTAACGCCATGCCCACGATGCGCGGATCTTGGCGAACAGCGCTTCCTTCCACGGCATGAATTTGGCGTAGCCCCACGCAAACCAGCCGATGCGCATCAGCGCCGGTTTGGTCAGCATGAATATGCGGGCCACCAGAGCCGTAGAGACAATCTTGGCGCCAACCAGCATCAGGCCCGCGACGAACGCCTGCCCGTTGGCCAGCAGCCACAGCCCGGCGAGCTTGACCGGAAGCAGAATGGTGGTCGGCAGCGCAAACACCAGAAGCGCACCGTAGGGTGGCAATCCCGCTATCCAGGCTTCGACCCTTGCCCATGGTTTCAGCCGGGCGAGATAGCCGAACAGATCAGAGAGCGGCTTCCAGCCCCATTCCTCGAAGATCAGGATAAGCGCCGCCAGCAGGTTGAAAATGCCGAGCAGTGGTGTCCTGACGACGTGCCATAGACTGCGCAACAGACCAACGCCAATCAGGCCTGAGTGCCGGAGCCATGCCCAACCGGCAGTTGCGATGCGGGCTATGAATTGTCTGGGCATGATTGGCGTTCCGGCGTGATGGGTCTCGTTCGGGCTGGCACCGGCCCGTCAAGACAAAAGCGCTCCACCTTGAAGGTTGAAATTCGGGCTTGCCCGCTCAGCGCCCGTTCAAACCTTGGCATCGGCCGGACGGAGTGCACCTGATTTCTCGGCCTCTTCCAGCGTCCGCGCCAGTTCCTCGCGCGCCTTCTCGGCCTGCCGCTGGCGGTTCCACAGCGAAGCATAAAGCCCATCGGCGGTCATCAACTCGGCATGCGTGCCCTGCTCGACCAGCTTACCCTTGTCGAGCACGATTATGGTGTCGGCATGCACAATGGTCGACAGCCGGTGGGCGATGACGATCGTGGTCCTGTTTTTCGACACCCGGTCGAGGGCGTCCTGGATCTCTTTCTCGGTGTGGCTGTCGAGCGCGCTGGTCGCCTCGTCGAGCAGCAGGATCGGCGGCCCCTTGAGGATCGTGCGTGCGATGGCCACGCGCTGCTTCTCGCCGCCCGACAGCTTCAGGCCCCGCTCGCCGACCATTGTCTTGTAGCCCTGCGGGAGGGTGGCGATGAAACCGTCGATCTGGGCGAGTTTCGCCGCTTCCTTGATTTCGGCGTCGGTGGCGTCCGCCCGGCCATAGTTGATGTTGTAGGCGATGGTGTCGTTGAACAGCACCGTGTCCTGAGGCACCACGCCCATGGCCGCGCGCAGGGATCTCTGCGTCACGTCGCGGATGTCCTGGCCATCGATCGTCACACGCCCGCCGGCGACGTCGTAGAAGCGCAGAAGGATGCGGCTGACGGTCGATTTGCCGGCGCCAGATGGGCCGACGATGGCCACCATCTTGCCCGCGGGCACGTCGAAGGAGACGCCATCCAAAATGGTGCGGCCGGCATCGTACTGGAAACGCACGTTCTCGAAGCGGATCGCAGCGCCCTCGACGGCCAGATCCCTGGCGCCGGGCTTGTCGGCCACCTCGGGCGACTGCGCCATGACCTCCATCATTTTCTCGATGTCGGTGAGCCCCTGCTTGATCTCGCGGTAGACCATGCCCATGAAATTCAGCGGGATGAACAGCTGCAGCATCAGCAGATTGACCATGGCGTAGTGGCCGACCGTCTTGGTGCCGGCCACCACATCCTGCGCGGCCATCACCATGCAGGTCGCGAGCGCCAGTGTGAAAATGATCCCCTGGCCGATGTTGAGTGCCGCCAGCGACGTGTAGGTCTTGATGCTGGCGGCCTCATAGAGCGCCATCGACTTGTCGTAGCGCTTGGCTTCCCGCTCCTCGGCGCCGAAATACTTGACCGTCTCGAAGTTGAGCAGGCTGTCGACCGCCTTGGTGTTGGCGTCGGTGTCGCTCTCGTTCATGGAGCGCCGGATCTTGACCCGCCACTCGGAGGCAACAATGGTGAACCACAGATAGGCGACGATCATCGACAAGATGGTGACCACGTAGCGCCAGTCGAACTCGATCGCGCAGACGGCCATCACCAGCGCGAACTCGACGATGGTTGGCAGCAGCGTCATCAGCGCCATGCGCGAGATGTTCTCGATGCCGGCGCGGCCGCGCTCCAATACGCGGGTCAGCCCGCCGGTTTTTTTCTCGAGGTGGAACCGCAGCGACAGCCGGTGCATGTGCTCGAACGTCGACAGCGCGAGCTTGCGGACCGCGTGCATCGCCACTTTCGCGAACATGCCTTCGCGCACCTGGACCAGCAGCGTCATC
The DNA here is from genome assembly GCA_002928395.1 of Hyphomicrobium sp. Lineage (GTDB taxonomy): Bacteria > Pseudomonadota > Alphaproteobacteria > Rhizobiales > Hyphomicrobiaceae > JAKAML01. The sequence continues at coordinate 390 of PEQZ01000101.1, read as the reverse complement.
AGGATACGGGAAAGCCCATAAAGTGCAGTGGCGAGAACCGGCGCGCCGATCAGCCAGCCGACCATCTCGGCAGGCGGGACCTTGCCGCCAGCCACGGCGACGAGCGCGTCGGTCGCCCACTTCAGTGTGTACGGCATCGCCACGGTGACGACCTTGGCGACCAGAACCAGGGCGAGCGACACCACCACCGTGCGCTTCAGATCGGGCCGGTCGTGCGGCCACACGTAAGGCCACAGCGCGTCGATGATCTGCCGCGGTGTCATGCCAGCCGGTTCCGGGGCAGGCTTGCCGCTGTTGCCATCACCGGGATGCGCGGCGCTATGGGCGTATTTTTGCATGGCGCTTGTTTAGGGCGCTGGGACCCGGCTTGTCGAGAGGCGCTTCAGTCGC
>PEQZ01000100.1 GCA_002928395.1 Hyphomicrobium sp. | reverse complement strand
CGCGCCCGCGTCCAGATGTTCGACGCCGCCAATTCCAGAGCGCTTGCGCGGATCGCCGTCGAGCGTGCCCAATCCGAAATCAATCAAGCTCAAGGTATCGAGCCATGACACGCACCTTCATCTTGTTGTTCGCTCTCGTTGCGTCGACCGCAGCGGCGATCGCCGGCCCCGGTCACGACCATGGCGGCGGTGGAGCGGCCCAGGCCACGGCAGAAATTCCTCGTATCGAGAGCGTCACGCCCGACATCGAGCTGGTGGCCACGGCCGAAGGGCACAAATTGACCATCTATCTCGACGCGCCAGTCACCAACGAACCGGTCGAAGGTGCCAAGATCGTGGTCGAGGCTGACGGCAAGCACAAGGCCGAGGCCAAGCCCAAGGGCAATGGCGTCTATGAGCTGGAGGCCGACTGGGTCGATCAGCCCGGCGTCAAGGCTCTGGTATTCACGGTCACGACGCCGACGATCACCGATCTGCTCAATGGCACGTTGGACATCCACGGCCCTGAAGTTGCCGCGAAGGCCGCACCGCTCGACTTCAAGGCGCTTCTGATGCGGGTCGAACTGTGGGTCTGGAGCGCAATCGCCGCCGCACTCGGGTTCTTCCTGTCGTTCGCCTTCAGACCTGCGCGAGCCCCGTTCGACGATCCGACGGCCGCCGCGACCGAACCAGCAAGCAAGCCCGCGCCGAGAATTGTCGGCAAGGCGGCGGCATTCGCCCTCGCTGGCTTCGTGGCTCTCGGCGCCTCTCTCGATGCCGCGCGCGCCGGCCCGGGACACGATCATGGGGATGGGGGCGGTGCGGCTCCGGCGGGCGGCAACGTTCCGCGCCGGCAGGCCGACGGCAGCGTGTTCATGCCCAAGCCCGCACAGCGGCTGTTGCGCATACGCACGGCTTCGACCTCGAGCACCACGGCGCCGCAGTCGACCGAGCTTCTGGGGACGGTCATCGCCGATCCCAGGGCCTCGGGTCGCGTGCAGGCCCCCTTCGCGGGACGGATCGAGGTCGATGATATCGAGATCGCTTTCGTCGGGCAGCGTGTCGCCAAAGGCGATGTGCTGGCCGCCCTCGTGCCGACCGTCAGCTCGGTCGAGCGCGGTTCGGTCGGACAGCAACTTGCAGAACTCGATGGCAGCATCGCCCAGGCCGAGCAGAAGGTGGCTCGACTGAACAAGCTGGTCGGCAGCGTGCCGCAGGCCGACATCGATCAAGCGCGCTCGGAATTGAAGTCGTTGCGCGAGCGCCGCACGGCGCTCTCCCCTTCGCTGTTCGGCAAGGAGAAGCTGCGGGCGCCAGTTGCCGGCATCATTGCCGCCGCCAATGTGCGGACCGGCCAAGTGGTCGATGCCCGCGAGGTGCTGTTCGAGATCGTCGATCCAGAGCGGCTGTGGATCGAGGCTGTCGGCTTCGCATCTATCGACGAGAAGGCGATTACCGAAGCTCATGCAGTGGTGGCGCAAGGGCAGAGCGTGCCGCTCAAGTTCCTCGGCCGTGCGCCGGAACTGAAACAGCAGTCGCTGCCGTTGCTGTTCAAGGTCGAAAAGTTCACTGGAACCCTTTCGATCGGCCGGTCCGTCCCGGTGCTGGTGCAGGCGAAATCGACGACGCCGGGGATCGTGCTGCCCGAGGCGGCGGTTGTTCGCGCCGCGAACGGTCTGCCTCAGGTCTGGGAAAAGCTCGGGCCCGAGAAATTTGCCGCGAAGGCTGTCCGCACGGCGCCGCTCGACGGTCAGCGCGTTCTGGTCACGGACGGGCTCACCAACGGGCTGCGCATCGTCGTCGACGGTGCCGAATTCATCAATCAGGTGCGTTGAGGTCCAGCCATGTTCGACGCCATTGTTCGCGGTAGTCTTGCCAACCGCCTGTTCGTGCTGATCGGCGCGCTGATCGTGATGTTCTATGGCGCGGTTACGCTGACCAAGCTGCCGGTCGACGTATTTCCCGATCTCAACCGGCCGACAGTGACACTCATTGCGGAGGTCGAGGGGTTGGCCCCTGAAGAGGTGGAACTCCTCGTCACGACACCTATTGAAACGGCGATGAACGGAATGCCGGGTGTGACGCGTGTGCGTTCTGTCTCGGGCGTAGGCCTGTCGATCGTCTACATCGAGTTCAGCTGGCAGACCGACATCTACCTCGCCCGCCAGCAGGTGGCCGAGCGTCTTCAGCTCGTGCGAGACCAGATGCCGGCCAACGTTCACGCGCAGATGGGGCCGATCTCGTCGGTGATGGGCGAGATCATGCTGATTGCCATGTCGAGCACGACCGAAAACGCGATGAAGCTGCGTGAGATCGCCGACTTCGTCGTGCGGCGCCAGCTCTTGACCGTGCCTGGCGTCTCACAGGTCGTCCCGATCGGCGGCGAGGTCCGGCAATATCGCATCGTTCCGGACACGCGGCGGATGGCCAGCCTCGACGTGGATTTCGAGGCCATCGAGAAGTCGCTCAAGTCTTTCGGCGCCAACACGGGCGGCGGGTTCGTCGACCAGCAGGCGCGCGAGTTCTTGATCCGTAACATCGGTCGCACGACAAAGATCGAGCATCTGCAGAACCTCGTTGTCGCCTACCGCAAGGGCCAGCCGGTGGTTCTCAGTCAGGTCGCCGAGGTCGACTTCGCCGCCCGCACCAAGCGCGGCGACGCCGGGCTCAATGGCGGGCCCGCCGTCATCCTGGCGGTTCAGAAGCAGCCCACCGGCGATACGGTCACCATCACGAAGGAGATCGAGCGCATGCTGCCGGAACTGCAGCGCGTGATGCCGCAAGGCGTCAAGGTCACCGACGTCCAGTTCCGGCAGGCGACCTTCATCGAGACCTCGATTTCGAACGTCAAGAAGGTGCTGATCGAGGCGCTCGTGGTCGTCACGCTCGTGCTGTTCGCTTTCCTGCTCAACTGGCAGACGACCTTCATCTCGCTGATGGCCATCCCTCTGTCCGTCATGATGACGGTCATCGTGTTCCAGCTCTTCGGTCTTTCCATCAACACCATGACGCTGGGTGGGCTTGCCATCGCCATCGGCGCGCTGGTGGACGATGCCGTGGTGGGCGTCGAGAACATATACCGGCGCTTGAAGCAGCACCGGGCCGCAGCAGGTCATGACCATCGCGGCACACAGGAGGTTGTCGCCGCCGCGACCAACGAGGTCCGGTCGGGCATCCTCTACGCGACGGCGATCATCATCTTCGTGTTCATCCCATTGTTCGCATTGTCCGGCATCGAAGGCCGGTTGTTCGCGCCGCTCGGCATCGCCTTCATCGTCTCGATCCTGGCGAGTCTCTTGGTTTCGATCACCGTGACGCCGGTGCTCTCATACTGGCTTATCCCGCGCATGAAGCATCTGGCCGAGCACGAGAGCCCCGTCGTGCGCGTGCTGAAGCGCTGGCAGGAGCGTGGCCTCAAGTGGTGCTTCGACCGCCCGACGTTTGTCGTCGGATTTCCCATCGCAGCGGTCGCCGCAGCTGCATTCTTCGCGACGCTGTTGCCGCGCGCCTTTCTGCCGTCCTTCAACGAGGGCACGGTTCTGGTCAGCGTCATCCTGCAGCCGGGGATCAGCCTCGCCGAGAGCGATCGCATCGGCCGCATCGCCGAAAAGATCGTGATGGAGGTGCCGGAGGTGCATTCGGTCGGACGGCGCACGGGCCGCGCCGAACTCGACGAGCACGCCGAAGGCGTTCACAACAGCGAGCTGGATGTCGATCTGAAGCGATCGGAACGCTCGCGCGAGGAGGTGCTCGCCGACATCCGCAACCGCCTGACCGTGCTGCCCGCCAGCATCATCGTCGGCCAGCCCATCGCCCACCGCCTAGATCACATGCTGTCGGGCGTGCGTGCGCAACTCGCGCTCAAGATCTACGGCGACGATTTCGACACGCTTCTGGCGCTGGCAGCCGAATTCGAGCGGCGGCTGAAGGGCATTCCCGGCGTTGTCGACCTGCAGACCGAGAAGCAGGTGCGGATCCCGCAGCTCCAGGTGCGGGTTAACTACGATGCCGCCGTGCGCTACGGCCTGACGCCGGCTGCCGTCACCGAGGCGCTCGAAACCTTGTCCAACGGCCGCGTCGTCTCACAGATCATCGACGAGAGCCGCCGCTTCGACGTCGTGCTGCGCCTCGCGGATCGCGACCGCACCACGCGGGCTTTGGCGGACTTGTTGGTCGAGACCCCGGCGGGGCGGGTGCCGCTCAAGACCTTCGCCGAGATCATCGAGACCGACGGCCCAAATCAGGTCCAGCGCGAGGATGGCCGCCGCCGCATCGCGGTGTTCGCCAATACCGACGGCTCGGACATGGCCGCCATTGTCGCCGGCATCCGCAGAGAGATCGAAGCGACCAAGCTGCCGCAAGGCTACTTCACGCGGCTCGAAGGCCAGTTCCAGGCCCAGGAGCAGGCGTCGCAGCTCATCGCCGCGCTGTCGCTGATATCGCTGCTGCTGATCTTCGTGGTGCTCTATTCGCGCTACAAATCGGCGATCCTCGCCCTGATCATCATGGGGAACGTGCCGCTTGCGCTCATCGGCAGCGTCATCGCTCTGATGATCGCCGGCCAGCCGTTCTCCGTCGCAAGCGCCATCGGGTTCATTACGCTCGCCGGCATCGCCACGCGCAACGGCATCCTGAAGATCAGCCACTACATAAACCTCGTGCTGTTTGAAGGCGAACAGTTCGGGCGCCGCATGATCATTCGCGGCACGCTTGAGCGCCTGACGCCCGTACTGATGACGGCGCTTGCCGCCGGAATCGCCCTCGTGCCGCTGATGATCGGAGCCGACGAGCCGGGCAAGGAGCTGCTCAATCCGGTTGCCATCACGATCTTCGGCGGGCTCGTCAGCGCGACCCTGCTCGACGCCTTCCTGACCCCGACCCTGTTCCTCCTATTCGGTCGCAAGCCGCTCGAAGAGCTGCAGCAGACCGAGGGAGAACTTGCTCACGCCGAAGCCTTCTAGACCCCACCAACCAAAGGAGTCCTGCATGTTGAGAAAGTTCGTCCTTGCCGCCGCCATCGTCGCCGCGACGACCGTCGGCGCGCTCGCCGCCGGTGACCACAAGGGTAAGCACGGCGGCAAAGTCGTCGAGAGCGGACACCATCATCTGGAGCTGATTGCAGCGGACGGCTCGCTCACACTCTACGTGCGCGACGAGGCCGACAAGCCGGAGGATGTGGCAAAGGCCAAGGCTTCGGCGACGGTGCTCGCCGATGGCAAGACCGAGGCTGTCGAGCTGCAGCCGGCGGCTGGCGGAGTCTTCAACGGCAAGGGCGGCTTCAAGGCCGCCAAGGGCGCAACCGTCGTAATCACGCTGACCATGCCCGACCACAAGCCCGAGCAGGCACGGTTCAAACTCGACTGATCAAGCGAGGATGTCGCGCCCTCGAAGTCGCGCGGCATCCTCCTGAAGGGAAACTGACAAAATGCTGCGCATATTCACGCTGGTTGTCTCGGCAGGGCTTACGCTGCTCGCGGCGCAAGTCCCGTCCTATGCACACGAGCTTCCTTGGCGCGCGGGTGAGCCGAGGCGAATTCCTGACGGTTCGTGTGCAAAAAAGCCATGCGCGTATCGCACGGATTGGAGCCCCTCGCGCCCGCACTGCCACGTCGCTGGCGTGGTGGTCCGAGAGAAAAAGGATTGCGAACGTGCCGGGCAACCGTGGCGATCAGCGGGGCGACGCGAGGATGATGGCAGCTCCCGCCATGGCCAACCCCGCTCCCGCTAAGTCGGGCCGCTCTGGTACGCGCCCTTCGAACAGCCAGAGCCATACAACGCTGGCCGCAATGTAGACGCCACCGTAGGCGGCATAGGCGCGGCCGGCGAAGTCACTTTCGATCTTGGTGAGTATCCACGCGAACGCGACGAGGCAAAGGATTCCGGGAACGAGCCACAGCGCGGAGCTGCCTTTGCGAACCCACATCCAGAACGTAAAGCAGCCGGCGATCTCGGCAATCGCCGCTGCTACACAGAGTGCAAGGCTCGCCATCGCGTTTTCCCTCACATGACTTGCTTTAAAATCTACCGGTCATCGTGTCCGTGCGGCGCGGCACGGACGACACCATGTTCGACATCGGTTCCGAACTCCCTGAATGCTTGCCGGAGGATCAGGAACGAGGAATTCAGGAACAGCGCGGCCATGATGCCAGCTACGACCAGATCCGGCCAGGCCGTCGACGTGCCCCAGACCCCGAATGCCGCAATCATGACGGCGACGTTGCCGATGGCGTCGTTCCGAGAGCACAACCAGACCGATCGAACATTTGAATCACCGTCCTTGTAGCGCATCAACAGCAGGACGCTCGTCACGTTCGCGGCCAGAGCCATGAGCCCGATACCGCCCATAATCTCGGCGCGCGGCACGCCCAGCACCAGGAGGCTGTAGGCGGTTGCGCCGAACACCCAGAGCCCCATCAAGGTGAGGCTCACGCCTTTAACCAGCGCAGCGGTCGCGCGGGTTCTGAGGCTGGCGCCGATGACGGCTAGGCTCATGCCGTAGGTCAGCGTATCGCCGAGGAAGTCGAGCGCGTCGGCCTGCAGGGCTTGAGAGCCGGCGAGCTTGCCCGCCGCCATCTCCACGATGAACATGATCGCGTTGATGCCGATCACCGTCCAAAGAACGCGCTTGTAGCGCGGGTCCATGCCGTCGAACTGCGGGCTGCCCGAGCAGCCGCAAGCTCCATTCGATGTGCAGTAATCGCTCATGAATCTTCTCCTCGAAATCCCAGCATGTCATCCTACATTCTATAGTCACTAGAGGATCAAGAGGTGCTCTATGGCCACTTTCGCGATCGGAGACGTTGCGCGACGGACGGGCGTAACGGTCTCTACAATCCGCTACTATGAGAGCATCGGGCTGTTGCCGCGGCCGGAGCGCACGGCATCCAACCGGCGCACCTATGGCGAGCAGCTGCTGCAACGGCTCTCCTTCATCCGCCATTCGCGGGAGCTTGGGTTTGAGATCCCTGCAATTCGCGAGCTGCTAATTCTCGCAGATTCGCCCACCGCATCGTGTGCGGATGCCGACAGTATCGCCCGGCAGCGTCTTCATGAGATCGACAGCAAGCTCGAGCGATTGCAGGCCCTTCGGGCCGAGATCCAAGGCTTGGTGGATACCTGCTCGCGCGGTCGGGTCGCGACGTGCCGTGTGATCGCGGCGCTGGCGGAGAATTCCGCCGATCAGGGGCGGGAGATGGCATCCGCAGATGAACGAGCGGGATGTCGCACCGATCGCCCGCTGGGCGGTAGGCCGAATGGAACGGTACGTCGCAAGGCCGTCAGAAGGTGACAAGGATTGGATTGCGCTTAACCATTTCTGGCGTGCGCGCGAGAATGTGAAGGGCGTCCGTACCGGGAAGCTTGACCTCGGATGCCGAGAGAGGATGATGCATCCTGGGAAGGATGGTCAATTGTCCTTGCAGCGCCACATCGTCGTTCTACTCGTCGCGCTGGCGGTCGCCACCGCGCCTCTCGGCGCGGCCGTCGCCGGTACGCGCTTGGCGGAGCATGGGGCGACGGATCTCAGTGCGGCCACGCCCGCTCGTTCCGACATGTCGGGCATGGCGGACATGGCCGATTGCGAGAAGATGATGGGAAAGTCGGGCTCCGCCGACTGCCGCTGTTGCGATCCGCAGAAGGCCTGCCCACCCGAAGCGTGCCTCGCCAAGTGCTACAAGGTCTTTGGCGATCTGCCTCGCCCACTCCTGGCGCGCCTGTTCGTCGCCCAGAGGTTCGACGCGGCCGAGCCTGATCGGCCGCCGAAACGATCCATCCGGCCTGATACTCCACCTCCCCGAACCTGATCCAT
>PEQZ01000099.1 GCA_002928395.1 Hyphomicrobium sp. | reverse complement strand
GACTTTGCCTGCTGGCCGGTCACTTTTTCTACTTCCCGTCCTCGATCCACCACGTATCGAGCGTGAAGCCGGCGATCGGCGTTCGCGGGGGGCCGTTCAAGTGCCGCCAGTGCGCGACCCACTGCTTCGGCACATGGAACAACGGGATCACATAGTCCCCCGACAGCAGCACGCGGTCGAGCGCGCGCACGGCCGACACGAAGCTTTCCGCCGTGGTCGCCTGCAACATGGCCGAGATCATGGCGTCCGCCGCCGCCGTCTTCACGCCCGCGAAATTGTAGGTACCTTCGACATCCGCCGAGCGCTCAGACCAGCGGAACAGTTGCTCGTTGCCCGGCGACAGCGACGACGTCCACGTGACCTGGATCATATCGTAGTCGTAAGTGGTCAGCCGCGCCTGATACTGCGCGCTGTCGACCACCCGCACCCGCGCCTCGATACCGAGCCGTTCGAGGTCGGACGTGAAGTTAAGCAGCATCCGCTGGTGCGCCGTGGTGTTGGCCAGGATCTCGAACGCCAGCGGCTGGCCGGTCTTGGCATTGACGAGCTTGGTTCCGCGCTGCTCGTATCCGGCAGCCTTCAACAGGGCCAGCGCCTTTCGCCAGTTGTCGCGGTTCTGTCCCGAGCCGTCGGTCTCTGGCAGGCGGTAGGTTCCAGCCAGCACCTCGGGCTTCAGGCTGGTGGCATAGGGCTCCAGCAGCCGCGTCTCTTCCGCATCCACTGGCCGCCGCGCCGCCGACAGCATGGAGCGCTCGAAGAAGCTCTCCGTGCGCTTGAACAGCCCGAAATAGAGGCTCTTGTTGAGAAACTCGAAGTTGAACAGCCGGATCAGCGCCTGCCGCACGCGAGGGTCCTGGAACTGGGTTCGCCGCGTGTTGAAGGCGAGTGCCGTCATGCCGGCCGGCACCGTGGTCTCGATCTCGCGCTTGACGATGCGGCCGTCAGTGAAAGCTGCCACCTTGTAACCCTCGGCCCAGCGGGCCGGGTCTTCCTCCACGCGCAGGTCGATGTCGCCGGTCTTGAACGCTTCGAGCATCGTGGTGGCATCGCGATAGAAGTCGTAGCGGATCTCGGCGAAGTTGAACCGGCCGCGATTGACCGGCAGATCGCGGCCCCAGTAGTTCGGGTTACGGTCATAGGTGACGGTGCGGCCCGCCTCGATCTTGCCGAACGTGTAGGGCCCCGAGGCGACGAACGGCAGCAGCGTCGTGCGATCGAACGTCTCGGCCGTGAAAGCGTGCTTCGCCACCACCGGCATCAGGCCCATGATCAGCGGCATTTCGCGATCGAAGCGGGGTTTGCCCCCCGGCGTCCCCTCCGGCGCGTCCTCGGGCTTGAAGGCAAACCGCACCACGCGGTCGGAGATCTTCTCGGCCTTGTCCACCTTCTTGTAGTAGGTGCGGAAGTTGGGCCGGCCCTTTTCTTTCAGAATGTCGAACGAGAACAACACGTCGTCGGTGGTCACTGGCTTGCCGTCAGAAAACGCCGCCATCGGATGCAGATGGAAGGTGATCGCGCTGCGGTCGTCCGGCACTTCGATCGCTTCGGCGAGCAGCCCATAAAGCGCGAACGGCTCGTCCTGGCCACGCGCCAACAGGCTTTCGATGACGTGGTCGCGCACCCCGTTGGGCGCCACGCCCTTGACAATCAGCGGATTCAAGCTGTCGAACGCGCCGTTGACGCCGAGGGTGACACGGCCGCCCTTCGGCGCATTCGGGTTCACATAACCGAAGTGGGGGAAGCCTGGGCGTTCCTTCACCACGCCATGCATCGCGATGCCGTGCGCGAGCGGGGCTGAAGCGCGCGACTCTGCCACGGCTGCGGTGTGGTACGCGGCGAGCAGGATCGCAGCGAGGGTGCATGCAAGAGAGCGCGACATCTAATCCGTGAGTTGCCGGAGTGCGTCATGATACGGCACTTCCGCGATACGAAAGCACACGTTTCAGGCCGCTCTTAGCACATCTGCGGCACAATCGGGGCGCGGCCAAGGGCGACCACCATCGCCAGAGTGCGTGGCGGGTTTGCAACGGCACCACAGGCTCTGAGCCAGCAACGGTCAGAGGCACAAAACTCGGCCACGGGATTGCCGCAATCCGAGCTTTAGTCCCCGCCAGTAGGCAATCAACGTGTCGCTGGCTGCGCGGAGTATCGAGCGCGCCGGAATCGGAGCTGAGCTGGCGGGACCGGCTCTCAATGAGAGGCAGAATCTACATGAAAACGAATGGTGTAATCACCCGCTTGGCAGCATTTGCCGCGGTTCTGGCGTGCGGGATCTCGGCGTCGGCCCCGGCTTTTGCTCAGGAAAAGAAGAAAGAGCCGGCCAAGCCTGCGGCGCCTGCTGCGGCACCGGCCGCCAAGGAAGCTGCTCCGGCCAAGGATGCGGCGGCGGGTGCCTCCAAGAGTGCCTGGGTCAAGCTTTGTGAAAAGGCGGCTTTGGCCAGGAAGGACAAGGAAGGCAAGGCCGTCACGGAAGAAAAGAGCATCTGCCTCACGCACCATGAGCGCCTCGACGGCAACACAGGCATGGTGCTCGTCTCCGCCGCGATCCGCCAGGTCGAGGGTTCGGACAAGCAGCACCTCATGATCATGGTCCCGATCGGCATGGCCATTCCCGCCGGCGTCCGCGCCGCGATCTACTCGAAAGAGCAGTGGGAGAAGGCAGCCAAGAACGAGAAGATCGACGAAAAGTCTTTGAAGCCCATCGATCTCAAGTACTCGCTCTGCCACCCGGCTGGGTGCACCGCCGAGGTCGAGGCCAGCGCCGACGTCATATCCCAGTTGAAAGGTGGCGCCGGTCTGATGGTTCTCGCAATCAACGCCGCTGCCCAGCCGATTGGCTTCCCGGTGCCGCTCGACGGCTTCGGTGATGCATTCACTGGCAAACCGGTCGACAATGCCGAGTACGGAAAGGCCCGCGCCCAGCTGATGAACTCGATCAAGCAGCGCCAGGCCGAACTCATTGAACAGTACAAGAAGGAACAGGCGGATAAAGGTGCGGCTGGTGCTCCTCCCGCCACTCCGGCCGCCACTCCGGCCGCCGCTCCAGCCGCGGCTCCGGCCGCCAAGCCGGCCGCTGCCGCACCGGCTGAGAAGAAGAAATAGGCTTCACGGCACAGCGCCAAAAAACGAACCGCTCGGGTCCCATCCCGAGCGGTTTTTTTATGCTTGTTTGTGTGGCGCTTCGGGTGCCGACCAGCAGCCGCGGTTTTCTCCTTGCGCTTCGGGTGCCGACACGCACCCGCGGCCTTCTCCTTGCGCTTCAGGTGCCGACACGCACCCGCGCCTGTTTCCAAGTGGCGCTTCAGGTGCCGACACGCACCCGCGGCCTTCTCCTTGCGCTTCGGGTGCCGACACGCACCCGCGGCCTTCTCCTTGCGCTTCGGGTGCCGACACGCACCCGCGGCCTTCTCCTTGCGCTTCGGGTGCCGACACGCACCCGCGCTAGTGCGCCTGCAGGAAAATCGCCCGGTAGTTGCCGCGATCGTCCTCCGCGAACAGTTCCGCCACCTGCGGATGGCGCACCGGCACGCCAGTCTTGTCGGCCAGCAGGTTCTGCTCCGACACGTAGGCGATGTATTCGGTATCCTCGTTTTCGGCGAGCAGGTGGTAGTAGGGTTGGTCCTTCCTCGGCCGGATCTCCTCGGGGATCGACAGCCACCACTCCTCGGTGTTGTTGAACACCGGGTCGATATCGAACACCACGCCGCGGAACGGATAAACGCGGTGGCGCACGACATTGCCGACCGCGAACTTCGCAATCTTCATTTTGCCAGCGGTCTTGGTCTTCGCTTTGGCCTTGGTCTTCGGTCTGGAAGGCGCGGCCCGCGGACTGATGATCTTTGGTTTCTCCATATCCCTATTCCATGCGAGGCGAGCCCGCCTGTCAATCGCCGTCGGCGTGGACGGTTCATATCCCCTTGCCGCGGTGCTTCGCTGCCGCAATTCCCCCTCCCCGATTTTCGCGGAAGAGTGCAGGGAGAAAGGTAACGTCGTTTGCGGGAGCGCATGGTCGACACCCCCGCTCCGTGGCCGCCCGGCGAAACATCCTTCCGTCGAATTGCGGCCCAGCCGTTCGGTCCCTATAGTCGATTGCTTCAAAAGGGACAATGATTGCGCAAGGCGGGGTGTCCTGCTCCGTTGCACTCGTCTTACGGGGGGATCGAGTATGCCGATGATGCGCCAGCCGAAGGGTCGGTCATGCCGACCGAACGCTGCGGAGCTGCGCCGCGCTCTGCGTTGGTGGGCATCGGCACTGGCGTCGGCCGGAGCATTTGCCGTGCTCGCCGGGAGCGACCCGGCTTCGGCCGCCGCTTCAGTGGGCGCCGCACCCGAGCCGATCTATATTCTGGGCATCCCTGTCGATTTCGTTCTCTTTGGACTGACGCTCCTCGGTGTGGCGCTGTTCCATCATCACACGCTCTACGTGTCGCTGACGGGCCTCGCCGTGATCACGGCCTACAAGCTGACCTTTACCGGCTTCAAATTCGGCACCGGCCTCGGCGGTCTCGCCGGGCATATGGCACACGAGTGGGTGGTGCTCGCCAACCTGTTCTGTCTGCTGATGGGTTTCGCACTGCTTTCCCGCCATTTCGAGGAGAGCAAGGTGCCCGAAGCCATGCCCGCGGTGCTGCCCGACGACTGGAAGGGAGGCTTCGTTCTGCTGGCATTGGTCTTCGTGCTGTCGGCCTTCCTCGACAACATCGCCGCAGCGCTGATCGGAGGCACTGTCGCCCGCCACGTCTTCAAGGGGCGCGTCGGGATCGGCTATCTCGCCGCCATCGTGGCCGCGTCGAATGCCGGTGGCTCGGGCAGCGTCGTCGGCGATACCACCACCACGATGATGTGGATCGATGGCGTCAGTCCGCTCAAAGTGCTCGACGCCTATGTCGCAGCTATCGCGGCCTTCATGGTGTTCGCGATCCCGGCCGCAGTAGCTCAGAATCGTTATCAGCCGATCGTCAGGGACGCGCCCGAGGACCTCCAGATCGACTGGGCGCGTCTCGGCATCGTCGCGGCCATCCTGGTAGCGGCCGTGTCGTCCAACGTCTTTGCCAACTTGCGCTATCCGGAGCTGCTCGACACACTGCCGGTGATAGGTCTCGCGGTCTGGGTGGTGCTCATCGTGACGTCGGTGATCCGCCGCCCGGACTGGTCGGTCATGCCGGAGACGTTCAAGGGCACGATTTTCCTGCTCGGGCTCGTCACCTGCGCCTCGATGATGCCGGTCGAGAAACTGCCGCCCGCAACCTGGCCTTCGACGCTGAGCCTTGGTTTCATTTCGGCCGTGTTCGACAACATTCCGCTGACGGCGCTGGCGCTGAAGCAGGGCGGATACGACTGGGGCATGCTGGCTTACTCGGTTGGCTTCGGCGGCTCGATGATCTGGTTCGGCTCGTCGGCCGGCGTCGCCATGTCCAATATGTACCCGGAGGCCAGGTCGGTCGGACTGTGGTTGCGTCACGGCTGGTACATCCCGATCGCCTACGTCATCGGCTTCTTCGTTATGCTCATGCTGCTTGGCTGGCACCCTGATCAGCCGCACTGACGTGCGGGCTGGTTGCAAGCGCGACCGGGCGGGGACCGCAGAAGCATAAGTCGGGTTGACGCAGTGCTGGCCGTTCATGATGCCGATTTCGGGCAGCTCGGGTCGACCAGCGAGAACACCGCCGACAGCGAGTTGACTGATTGACCGACGCCGGCCGAGTTGCCGGCCACCGCACGGTGGAACTCGGTCGGGCTCCGGGGTCGGCAGCACGGCAAGGGATCACCGCGACTAGATTGCAGGGGGTGCAGTGACGAACACCGAGCGCTCCCCTCGACCCGTCTGACCCGCGCATCCATGACCCCGCGGCCGACAGCATCAGTCCTGGGATGCGCTTGCCGCCATCGTCCGTGGTCACTTCGCCCACGTCGCACTCTTGTTTGACCACACAGGGAATTTGACCGCACAGGGAAGCGGCACCAAAATCGCGCCCGGCAGCCGCACTGAGACCCTATCGATCGACCCCAAATCGGTTTCGCGCTCCCATAACCCGCGGACACTGCGGGGGAAGTTCGAATTCAGCCTGAAAACGCGTTTTTATAAGTGATATCGGGTAGTTATGTGGCGGAGGGGGTGAAAGACGAACACGCCTGGTCCCTCAGGCTTGCTCGATACCAAACTCCCGGGCGACGCGATCGGAAGATAAGCGGTCTTGCGCGACGGCACCCGCAAAATCATCGCCTCGGAATCCCGGCCTTCGGTCGCGTAGAGAGGCGATTTATCGCCTATGCCTGGACCGCTTCTACTCGACAGCCGACATTCGTGACAATGTGCCCCACCAGAGAACAGTATTGACCTGCCGATCAGTACGTCGATAGCTACACCCCCATCCTGTCGCGGGGGCGAACATGGCCGAACTTGCAGAGATCATTGCGGAATTCGGCAAAGCGGCCAAGGGCAAGCTCGCCAATGTGGCCGTTACGGGCGCACCGGAAGACCAGCTTCGGGCGCCTCTCGAAACCCTCGTCCTGCAGTTGGCCGTCCTGGCGGGGCATCACCAGAACTCCGTCAAGCTCGTCGGCGAGACGACGCTGGCGCACTTGTCCTCGCGACCAGACTACGCCGTCTCGGTCCGCAACGCGCTCGCCGGCTTCATCGAGGTCAAGGCGCCCGGCAAGGGGTTCGATCCGCGAAGGTTCACGGACGATCACGACAAGAAGCAGTGGCAGAAGCTCAAGACGTGCCCAACGTCATTTACACGGACGGCAACGGGTTCACGCTGTGGCAGGACGGTGAGCTCAAGGCCACGGTCGCGCTCGACGGCGATATCGAGAAGGCCGGCTCGAAGCTCGCAGCGCCCCCCACGCTGCTCGGATTGTTCTCGGACTTCCTCGCCTGGGCGCCTATCGCACCTCGTAGCGCCAAGCAGCTCGCGGGCATCGCAGCGCGCCTCTGCCGATTGCTGCGCGAGGAGGTCGCGGAAGAACTGGAACGCAACAACTCGGGCCTCGCGTCGCTGTCGAGTGAATGGCGGAACCTGCTGTTTCCGGAAGCGACCAACAAGCAGTTCGCCGACGGCTATGCCCAGGCCGTCACTTTCGGCCTGCTGGTGGCGCGCGTGCGCAAAATCGATCTCTCCGAAGGGCTCGACCATGCCGCGACGGAATTGCGCAAGGTGAGCGGCCTGATCGGCACCGCGCTCAGGCTGCTGGTGGACGACCCGAACGTCAAAACCGCCCTCTCGTCCGCGCTCGATACGCTGAGGCGCGTACTCAACGTGGTCGATTGGGAACTCGTCGCGAAGGGCGATGCTGACGCGTGGCTCTACTTCTACGAGGATTTTCTCGAGGTCTATGACAACGATCTCAGGAAGCAGACAGGCTCTTATTACACGCCGCCGCAGGTGGTGGACGCCATGGTGCGGCTGGTGGACGAGGCACTGCGCGACAAGTCACTGTTCAAAAAGAAACAGGGGCTCGCCGACACGTCGGTGACGATCTGCGATCCGGCGGTGGGCACCGGAACCTATCTGCTCGGCGTGTTGCGCCAGATCGCCCGGAGCGTCGAGGCCGATAAGGGCGCTGGCGCGGTGGCGGCGGAAGTCGAGAAAGCCGCCACGCGGATGTTCGCCTTCGAAATGCAGTTCGGCCCGTTCGCGGTCGCGCAATTGCGCCTGATCGCGGAAATGCAGGCGCTTGTCGGCACGCTGATACCGCCGATCCCAAATCTCTATATCACCGACACGCTGGGCGATCCTTACGCGGCCGAGACGCAGTTCTCGAGCATGGTGGAGCCGATCGCGGCCTCGCGCAA